>CACWLY010000178.1 GCA_902761825.1 uncultured Eubacteriales bacterium | reverse complement strand
GGTCAACGTAGCGCTGCTACGCCTCCCTCCATTCAGCTTAGCCAGGGCGAAAAATCCATCCCAAATCTGATAATCTTTTATACTGAGAATAGTATGAGCAGGAGCAGGCTGGATATGAACTATGTGGAAGCAGAAACGGAAAAGCTTGGAATCCGGGAATTTGAGAAGCAGAACCGCTCCCTTTCCCTTCATCTGTACGGCGGGAAAGCGCTGACAGCGTCCGACCGGGAAATGCTGGATTATATTTTATCCTCCGGCGCCTACGGCACCATCATGCGCCGCGTGCAGAATAAAATGCGCAATAACGGATGGGGAAAAATCCGGTATATGCTGTATCGTTTTTCGGTCCCGATCAGCAGAAAGAACCGGAGATATGCCTGTTTTGCAGGCCTTTATCCTTTCTTCTATCGGCACAAATTCCTGCTTCCCCTTCTGCCGTTTTACCGTACGTTCCGCGCTATTCTATCGGGAAAGCTCAAAGCAGAGGTAAAGGCTGTGAAAGACGCCTGATATTATTTTTCTTCTAAGAGCCAATTTGGGAAGGGTAAAATAAGAGCAGGGAAGGGAACGTTAGGGCCTACGCGATCCGGGGCCTTCCGGCCCGTCCTACGCTGAAAGCCATCCCAAGGGAAGGCTTTCCGGGCGCTTCGGACCCCTCTGGACACCCATCCCGGCGATGAAGCTCGGAGCGGAAACCAGACTTCCGCCTGTTTGGCCTATGGGGACAAGCAAGCTCCCGGGCATAAAGAACAAGGGCATTTTCCCAGAAAAACAAGCTCGTTTGTTTTTCTGGGAAAATGCCCTTGTTCACTGTGCGCTTTGCGCACAGTCTGGCCAGCGAAGCTGGCCTGCCCGGGAGCGGTAGGCTGCGTGATTCAATCAACTCGCGGAAGTTACTGAGATCGCCGCCCGAAGCAGCTTCGCGGGTTGCTTCTTTGCAACTTTCTGCCAAGCGCCTGCCGCAGGCAGGCTCGGGGCGAGCCAGAAGAAAGCGCGTTTTCTCTGCCTGTTTCGCGGAAAAACAGTGCTTCTTGTCTTATTTGACCATTCGCATCATGGCTCTTAGAAGAATAGTATTATCGGCATTTCCGGCTGTTTTTCCGGCAGGAATGCATCACAACTTCTTATCCAGCCAGCGGATCAGGTCGGCTGTGACTTCGTCGCGGTTGATCTCGTTGAACATCTCGTGCCGGCCGCCCTCGTAGAGCCGGACGGTCACGTCCTTCATGCCGGCGTTTTTGAATTGCTCGGCCACGGTCCTGACGCCCTTGCCCTGCGTCCCCACGGGGTCCATCGCGCCGGAAAGGAAATACACGGGCAGATCCGGCGGCATGGAGCCGAGCCGGTTCAGCCTGCTCAGCTCCCTGAGCCCGCCGAACATATCGTAAAAGCCCCGGGCGGTGAACACGAAGCCGCACAGCGGGTCGGCCACATATTTGTCCACCTCTTTCTCGTCCCGGCTCAGCCAGTCGAAGGGCGTGCGCGCGGGCTCGAACGCCTTGTTATAGCTGCCGAAGCCCAGGCTGTTGACGAAGTTCGCGGGCTTGGTCCAGCTGAACGCGCCGCTCAGCGCCGCCATGCAGCGGGCGGAGACCGCAAGCGCGGCGGGATGCCAGCCGGTGCCGCTGAGCACGGCGGCGTTCAGCTCCTTTCCGTAGCGGATCAGGTATTCCCGCGCGGCGAAGCTGCCCATGCTGTGGCCCAGCAGCGCGCACGGCACGCCGGGAAAGCGCTTTTTCATATATTCCGTCACCTGGTGCATGTCCCGGATCAGGCAGTCCCAGCCGTCCCTGGGGCCGAAATACCCCAGCTCCCCTTTTTCCGCCATCGGCCCGTGGCCCAGGTGGTCGTGGCCGACCACGGCGTAGCCCGCCCCGTTCAGCGCCTGCGCCAGGCGGTCGTAGCGGCCCATGTGCTCGGCCATGCCGTGCACCAGCTGTACGGCGGCCTTCGGATGCTCGACGGGCCAGACATAGACCTGCAAAGGCTTGCTGCAGACCGATTTCAAAACCGTCTTTTCCATGCGAAAATACCTCTTTTCAAAAAAGCCCCGAAGCTCTTCTTCGGGGCAAAACGATATCACAGCTGATACAGGCCGACCTTTTTATACACCTTGCGCAGCGTGATATACTGCTTGTCGCTCATGATGCGCTTGTGCTCGGCCTGGATGGGCGCAAGCACGCTGATCACGGCCTCGGTGGTGGCGTCCTTCAGCGCGCCGTAGCCCTTGCCCTGAAGCTCCGCGCAGACCTCCTCGGCGGTCTTGCCGCTCATGGCGGCGCAGATGGTGATCAGGTTGGTGACGCCGGGCTTGTTTTCGGGATCGACGCGGATCTCGCCGTCGCTGTCGGTGACGGCGCGGCGCAGCTTGCGGCGCACGTCGTCCGGGCTGTCCATCATGCTGATGAAGCTGTCGGGCTCGCCGGACTTGCTCATCTTGCTCATCGGATCGCTCAGGCTCATGATGCGGGCGGCGGCGGACTTGCTGATATACGGCTCGGGGATCTTGAACACGTCGCCGTACACGCCGTTGAAGCGCTCGGCGATATCGCGGCAGATCTCCAGATGCTGCTTCTGGTCCGCGCCCACGGGCACCACGTCGGTCTGGTACAGCAGGATATCGGCGGCCATCAGCACGGGATAGGTGAACAGGCCCGCGTTGATATTATCGGCGTGCCGGGCGGATTTATCCTTGAACTGCGTCATGCGGCTGAGCTCGCCCATATAGGTGAAGCAGTTGAGGATCCAGGCCAGCTCGGCGTGCATGGGTACGTGGCTCTGGGCGTAGATGATGTTCTTTTCCGGGTCCAGGCCGCAGGCGATGTACAGCGCGGCCAGCTCGGCGGTGCGGCGGCGCAGGGCGGCGGGCTCCTGGCGCACGGTCAGGGCGTGCAGGTCGGCCATGCAGAACAGGCAGTCGTAATCCTTTTCCAGCTTGACGAAGTTGCGCAGCGCGCCGATATAATTGCCGATGGTCAGCGTGCCGCTGGGCTGCACGGCGGAATACAATACGGGTTTGCGAGGGGTTTCACTCATATCGATCAACTCTCCAATTATAATATGCCTTTTATACAGTATACCGCATTCCGCCCGTTTTTTCAACCGCGGCAAGGCGGCGCGGAAATAAACCGGCGGGACGCGCTTCGCTTTTATTTTTCGGCGCGGTCGTCCACGTGGCCGCGGAACACGTACAGGCGCTGGTACAGGTATTCCAGCACGAAATTGAGCGCCATGTTGATGCCGGTCACCAGGTATTCGTTCCAGCCAAGGCCGGTCAGCCAATGCTCCAGCCAGGTGCTGCAGGGCGTGAACACCACGTAAAACAGCAGCGTTTTCACCATGGCTTCGGGCACGTTGACGGCCGATTTGAAGGTGTAGCGGCGGTTGAGGGTGAAATTCCACACCACCGACAGCACCAGGGCGATCAGATAGCACACCCAGTAATTCCAGTGCGCCACCTCGTTGAGCAGGGTAAAAACGCCGATCTCGATGATCCCGGCGCTGATCGAAAACAGCGTGAACTTGATCATCCGGCCGATCTCTTTTTTGTTCTTCATGATCCTTCTGCCTTTCTGTGTTCCGAAGCGCGAAAAGTGCATCCGCGCGGCGTCAGCCCTCCCGGCTGCGCACGATATCCCGAAGGCGGCCGATCAGCGCGTCGGCGGAATATCCCGTATACCGGGCGGCGTCCGCCACGGTGGAGCGCTTGATCAGCGCCTTGACGACCGGGGATTTGAGCTTTTTAAAGCCCGGGTCCATGGCGATCAGCGCGTCGGGCAGCCAGGGATAAGCGTTCAGCACGTCGTTCAGGCGCGTTTCGGGCGTTACCGCGATCTTTTCCAGCATAGGCTTTCTCCTTTGCGTCGGTATAGCATTCAGCATACGCCACACGGCGGCCGATGTCAAGCGGAAACGCGGGGAGGGGAGAACGGAAGACTGAAGAATGAAAACTGAAGACTTAAAACTGAAGAATTTTAAAAGTGTTCCCTCGAGGGGAACCAATCCGGATCATTTTTCAGTATTCAGCTTTCATCCGGAATGGACTGCTGGGGGGATGGATTCGACTTCGCGGTTCTGGGGATGTTGCAGAAGCCAATCTGCAATATCCTCTTTGTTAACAGGTATATTGGTTCTCACAAAAGAATGAGCAACAGTGAGTACCGGGAAATCGAAAA
>CACWLY010000177.1 GCA_902761825.1 uncultured Eubacteriales bacterium | reverse complement strand
CCGTCATACTGGTAGGACAGCCGCGCCACCTCCGCGAACACCATCTTGCGAATATCGTTGATCGACGTATGTATTCCCCGCATACCCATAATGATTTGTTTCCTTTCGTGTTTTTGATCGCTGTCTTTTAGTATTCGGGGCAGGGCGTCAAAAATCCTGCCAGGCGCGGGTAATCCCTGATCGCAGAATTGACTTTTCATGGATGAGCAAAAAATAAAGGGCACTTTAATGCTATAAAACATTTCCCAAAAGCCTTCCCCTCGCAGGGGAAGGTGGGCCGCGCGGGTTCAAGATTGAGAGAGAAGTCAAGCCTTTTCGCGCGGTTCGGATGAGGTGAACTCACCCGATAATATATGAAGATGTAACAGGGAGGAGCACCTCATCCGTCAGGCGCGAATTGACTTGCTAACACTTCCCATCTTTGTTCCGCGCCTGACACCTTCCCCTGCGAGGGGAAGGCTTTTGGCTGCGTTTTTACAACTTGCGTTGTAGAGTTAACGTGCCTTTTTTCTCATCCCCTACTGCTTCTCCTTATTCCGCTTCCGCATCCGATACAGGTTCATCAAATTGCATACAGCGATGCAGCCCAGCCCAATGGCAAGAAACTTATTATCCGATTCGATCAGAAAGGAAAGCAGCAAAAATGTCAAACCGCTCGCCGCCAGCAAGCAAAAAGCCACCAAAAACAGCCGTTCCTTCCAAGCCTTATTCATGCAGTATTCTCTCCTTTTCCAGCGCTTCCTTCTTGCCGTGGATGCGGCCCAGGGAGTACATCAGCAGCGTGGCGCACAGCAGGTTGATCCATCCCAGCCGCGCCGGGCTGAACGTGTTGGCGATGCCGATCAACAGGTTCGCCCCGCCGATGATGCCCAGCAGCTTGCCGATCTTGTCCAGGTGGCTGATTTTGGAATCAATATCGGAAAACAGATCGAATTCCCCGTCCGCGGTCTTTTTACGGAAGTAAATCCACATCATCATCCGGCCCACGAACTCCGCGCCGGTATCCTGCATGAACTGGACATAGGCTTCGTCGTAGGGGTGCATCTCCAGCCGCATGCTGTATTCCCCCGGCTCGCACTTCACAAAGTGATAGGAGCAAAAGCCCACGCTTTCCAGCACCCAGCCGTTCTGCGCCATGCCGTTCAGCCAGGCTTCTTCCTTTTCAAAATCCCATACCCAGAACCATTTCCGAATCGTCTTGCGGCTTTCCATGGTCATTCTCCTTTCAGAATGCGTTCGCCGTTGTCCGCCAGTTCTTTCAGCCGGGCTACTTCTTTGGTCAGGATGGCTTTGCCCTTGTCCGTCAGCTTGTATTCCTTCCGGCGGCTGCCATCCTCCACCGGCAGCTGGATGATCCAGCCCTTGTCGCACAGCGTGTTCAACGCGCCATACAGCGTGCCCGCCGCCAGCCGCACCCGGCCGCGGCTCATTTCTTCCGTCTGCTGCATGATGCCGTAGCCGTGCTGGGGCGACAGCAGCGACAGCAGGATGTAATAGGTCGATTCCGTCAACGCGTAGGAATCCGGCATCCGGTTCACCTCCATCGGAGTTCGATATATCGTCATTCGATATATCGTGATATGATTATATCGTTCTCCGATATATTTGTCAATACCCTTTTTCAAAAAAATCCGCCTTGCAAAAGCAAAGCGGAAAACATACGGTTCTTTCTGTTATTCGATCCAATCCTTCACCCGCAGGGACGCGGCTTTGACGGCGTTCTTTTTTTCACCCTGCTCCACCAGGGCTTCCACCGCGTCGCGGAGGGAAGCGCCATTCAGCACCAGGTCAAATATCCGGGCTTCCAGGCTGGCCTGGACAACGGGCTTTTCCTCCGACAGCGTTACAGCCCGCAGGTCGGCCACCACGCAGTATTCGCCCTTTTCGCTTTTTTCGTTGGCCTCCAAAGCAGCTAATATTTCTTCCGGTTTACCGCGCAGGGTCAGCTCGTGCAGCTTGGTCAAATCGCAGCTGACGGACAGGACAGCACCGGGCAGGGTTTCTGCAATCGCCGCGACGAGGGTTTTGATGCGGTGGGGGGACTCATGGAAAATCGCACCTTCGGACTTGCGTCCGATGTCCAGCAGCTTTTCTTTCAGCTCTGTGTTTCCCCTGGGCAAAAAACCATAGAAAGTAAAGGAGGAAAAGTCAAACCCGCTGACGCTCACCGCTGCAGCGAACGCCGTCGGTCCGGCCACGGCGATCACCGGAATACCCGCG
>CACWLY010000176.1 GCA_902761825.1 uncultured Eubacteriales bacterium | reverse complement strand
ACCAAATAACGCACTATTGATTTCTCGCGCCTGCTCCAAATATGTGGAATAATCCCCAGTGGCTGCGTTTTTAGCCGCTTTTGCGTTATCCATAATTTGCAACACACTCTTGTCATACTCACCGATCTGTGCTAAATAGCGCGCTGCAGCATAAACAGCAGAGGAAATATCCCGCAGTGCAGATTCAGCGGCTCCTAGATTATTACTATCGAGAGCTGTTTCCAGTGAATTCAGGCCATCATTGATTTGACGATAATACTCATCTTTACTCTCGCCCAAAGCATAGCAAGGATTGAGAACGAGCATCATGATGAGAACGATGACAATCCAAATCCTTTTCTTTATGACTGACACCTCATTTCCTCGTGATACCAACTAACCAAATTATACTTTACCACAAATCTGCCCGCCTGTGTTGAAACCTTACACAATTGTAAGGTTTCGATCCTATTCCCTGTCCGGCAGCGCCATGAACACGGTGACGCCCTTCTCCGGATCGTTCCGTTCGATCCAGATGCGCCCGCCGTGGGTTTCCGCGATCTCCCGGCACAGCGCCAGCCCGAGGCCGTGGCCGCCGTCCTTTGCGAAGCCCCGGTCAAAGGCGCGGGCAATCGTTTCCTCGTCCATACCATCCCCGCTGTCCCGCACGGAGAGGAGCACTTCCTGTTCCTGTCTTTCAGCGCGGAGCAGGATGCGCCCGCGCTGGGTGTGGCGGCTGGCGTTGATGACCAGGTTGTAGAGCGCCTGCAGCAGGCTGTCCCGGACGCCCTGCACGGCAAGCCCATCCGGGCATTGCAGAGTTAGGGTGTTGTTCCGCTTCTCGCAGATCGGCGCGCAGAACGCCTGCGCGTCCTTCAGCAGGGCGTTCAGGCCGATGGGCTCCATCCGGGCGGCGGACAGGGCGCTGACCGCGCCGTCCTCGCTCTGCTCCACGATCCGGCCCAGGCGCAGGGCCTCCTGCTTGATGAAGCGCAGGTCGCGGACGGCGCTCTCTTCCCGCGTCTGCATGGAGACCTTGTCGGCGTAGCCCGCGATGACGGTCAGCGGCGTGCGCATTTCGTGGTTGATGATTGCAAGGAAATTCCGCTGCAGCTCGTGGGCGTGTTCCATGCTTTCGTTCATGCGGCGCAGCTCGTTTTCCCGCCGGGCGCTTTCCTCGTAAGCCTGCTGGACATGCTGGAATTCCACCGCAAGGCCGACGGTCAGCACGATTTCAAACAGGATCAGGGCGATCTGAAAAAGCGCCATGTACGACCCGACGCGCAGCGCGCCGAGAACCGCGCCAAACGCCACAATGCCGATCCCCGCCAGGTAATAGCGCTGGGAGGCGGCGAGGGTTTTCCGCTGTTTCAACGTCCGGAGCATCAGCAGCCCGCAGGCGGCGACCGCGTACACCGCCACCGTATCGCTGACCGGCACCGTCCAGCGGGTGTAGAGCTCCGAAGGGAGAAAAATGTAATAGCCAAGCGCCAGACAGACCAGCGCTCCGCCGAGCCGTTCAAACCATTTCTTGGCTTTGCCGAAGCATTCCCGGAAGAACAGCAGCAGGAACAGCGCGGCGAGGATCAGGGAGCAGCTTTCGATCTTGTGCCCCAGCCGCCAGTTGAGATCGGGGAACGGGAGCATGATGAGCTTGGGATTGGTGAAGGCGAAATTGACCAGCATACAGAAGCAGCCCAGGGCGAACCACTGGAACCGGCGTCGGCCCGGCAGCGCCGCGAACATGCCCAGGTTGATCAGCCCCACCGTGAGCAGGAACAGGAGGAGCGCCGCGTTTTTGAGGTACATCGTCTGCACGGCGCGGGTGATCACCTGCTGCGACCCGATGTACACGTCAAACCGGTTCCACAGCGCGTGGTTGAAGTTGCACCGCTGCACGACGATGCGGTTGTGCGCCTGCGCGGTAAAATATACAGTGAAGCTGGCGGTTTTGGGAGTGAAATCCTCCGGCGTATCGGACACATGGCCCTGATCCATGAGCAGTTCCCCGTTGACCCACACCCGCGCGGCGTAGGTCATGTTCTGGCTGAACAGGCCGTAGACCTCGCCTTCCATCAGGTCGATATCCAGCACGCTGGTGCGCACGCGGGAGAAATCATGATCGCTCCAGTAGGAGGGATCCTCCCCGGTGGTGCCGGTGGAGAGATCGGGCAGCTCGTCCGGGGAATAAAGGGCGTTGTTGAATGTGATGAATTGCCGCTCACGATAGCGCGTGCCCATGTCCGAATGAAGCAGCAGGGACATCGACAGGAAAAACGCGCCGACCCCAAGCAGGAAGGCGATCAGGCGAAGCTGCTTTTTCATCTGTCCGCCTCCTGCTCCCTGGGCA
>CACWLY010000175.1 GCA_902761825.1 uncultured Eubacteriales bacterium | reverse complement strand
CGAGAAAGGGCTGCGGGCTTGCCGTTGATGTCATAATACATCGTTGTATCGACGGTATTATCACTATAAAAAGTCCGTTTGATCGTGGTATATCCACGGTTCGTTACCATCGGCTTTCCATCCGCATCAAGATAAGTTATGATGTTGATTCTTCCCAATTCATCATATTCTCGATGCTGACCATATTGACCGGCAGACAATGCGATCGGGATTTCTTTTTCATCAAAATAGAACTCCGCTTCCACCTTACCCTTGTTTTTGCCTTCTTCGTAATATGTTCTCTTCAGAATCGCGTATCCTGATTTATTCTTGACGGGATGATCATTTTCATCAAGATAAATAATTACTGTATTTCTGCCATTCTCATATTTGTTATAACGCCCATATATCCCGGTGCTCCTTTTGGCGGGCTTTCCTTCCGCATCGTAATAGCGCTCATATTTCACAGTACCGTCGTCATAATAATCCCGGACAATGGCGCTGTATCCCGCATTGTTCATAATTGGCTGTTTGTCAATACCGAGGTATGTGGTTTTGAAGTTGCGATCCAAGGCGTCATACTCTCGGAGCAATGCGTAGTGTCCGCTGTTCTGTTTGGCTGGAGCACATGCCTCGTCAAAGTATTCTTCCAATACAGAGCTGCTGTTTTTCGTCTTGATTACCGTCGCATAATGCTTATCGCTTGCAAAAGTGAGATTACCATTTTGATCGAAATAGTCGATTCGCTCAATACTTCCATCTATTGAAACGACCTGCCGCAGTTCCGATGAATGCTTGCCAGGATTCGTCGCAGCTGATCCCCAAAGAGGGAAAATGAGAAATAATAAGAACGACGCAAATAAAACTCTATATGGCATCTGACCGATTTACCTCATTTCACTCAGCGCTTCGCTCCCGCAGCATTTCTTATACTTCTTTCCGCTGCCGCACGGACACGGATCATTGGGACAAATCTTTTTCCCCTTCACCAGCGTTCCGCCGATCCATCTTTCTTCTCCGGGTTTCAACGCGCTGTTCACTTCGCGCATGAGGCTGGCCCGGAAGTCCAGCGGCCAGTCCGCTTGCCCTGTGAAGGCCCGTTTTAGCTCTTCTCCGTTCATTTCGCCGCTCTGGACGCTCTGCCGGAGCCCCGGTCCAAGCGATATGCTTGTTGGCGTTCCTCCGCCCGATCTGCGCATCATTTCATTGGGCGTAAAGCCGCGATTGCTGGGCATCCGCGTATTGTTGCTCATATCCGTGAACAGGTCGATAAAACGCCGTATCTGTTTGCTATCCCGAAAATGATAGCCTGCTTCTTCCAGGTTCTCCAACGCATCCGAAGCAGCTTGCGCCATTGGAACGGACAAGTCACAGATTATGTCGTTCATTACGACGACTGCCCACCAGGACGCCTCTTCCGCGGGCGTTCTGCCGTCGTCCCCGGGAGCGCTGGCTTTCTCATCCAGCTTGACTTCCCGTTCCAAAAACTGCCGCATGACTGTTACCTGCGGCGTTTCCTCGATATAATCCTCATCCGCATACCGCAGAATATCCGCCGGGATAAAAAGTTGCTTTCCGCTTCTCTGCTTGTCCAGCTCATAGAATAAATCCCAGTCCTCTTCCAGCGGTTCCGGGCCGTCGTATTCCTCTCCCCGCTTCACGGTGCGATTGAATTGGTCTATATCAAAATCATCGTTGGGAACGATAAGGAAACCCTTGTCGATCAGGAGCAGTTCTCCCGTGCCGTCACTGTAAAACGCATCCTCACGTTCTGCATAAAAAGAAAGATTGTCATCTCTGGCAAAGATGGGAAGCAACGCGTCGAATTCCGTTTTCGTCACGCCGCTTTCCTTTCCAATGACTTTCCAGACATCCTTCATTTCGATGATCCTATAAAAATTTGCACAGGCAGTCAGATATGCCTGTGCATTCGTAATCCTTTCCGGCTCAATTCCCGTATCTTTGTATTTTCTTTTCAGGGTCGACTCCGCATACGGCTTTTTCATTTTGACTGTATCTCCCGGCTTTCCATTATCTTTCCCATCGCGCTTTTCCCACCTAAGCGAGGACGGACATATTGATTCGATTCCCGATTATACGCTTCCAGGTTTGCGTTTCCCTGTTCCAGACGCATGATCGCCAAACGATCATATAATCGTTTTTGTCCAGCCGATAATCAGCAGACTCTGGCGGAAGAAGATGTGACCAACATTCGAGAGGAGCGCTGACTATGTCCGAGGGAATTGTAACACTGAACGAGGAAGTAATCAAGGGGCAGATAAAGAATCTGGTGTGGGGAACAAATAGTAACTGCTCGTAATTTATGGATACTTATCTTTTGTTCTCTGCCCGGCAGAATGGGAAGGGCGCGTCGGTCGATTATGTCAACGTAGCGCTGCTACGCCTCCCTCCATTCAGCTTAGCCAGGGCGAAAAATCCATCCCAAATCTGATAATCTTTTATACTGAGAATAGTATGAAACGTGCTCAACGAAAAAAAGAACGTCCCCGAGCCTCCCGCTCCGGTCGTTCCCTTTGCTTCGCAATATGGATTCAGCTTTTCCGCCGCGGACGGAACAGCCCGCTGATGGCGTCGGCGGCCTTCTGCAGGGGCTGGGCGTGCTTTTTAACAGCCTTCGCCGCCTCGAACGCGCCGCGGCGGTACTGCAGATTATCCGGATCGCGCCTGGTCGCCTCGCGGTAGCTCTGGTGCGCGCCGGCGTACTGCCGCATGCGCATCAGGATCTCGCCCTGCAGATAGTACCATTCGGCGTCCTTTTCGGAGGCGCGCATCAGCTGGCGCAGGGCGTTCTCGATCCTGCCCTGCTCCATCAGCCGCGCGGCCATGGTCTTGGCGTCCTGCACAGGCACGGTATTGAACCCCACCTGCCGCTGTGCGGCGAAGCGCAGGGCTTCTTCATAGGCCAGGTTCAGCCGGATCAGCTGTTCCTGGGCGCGTTCCTGCTGTTCCTTTTCCTGAAACTGGTCGGGATGGCAGCGCTTGACGCTGCTGCGATAGGCGGCATGCACCTGCGCCTGGTCGGCGTCCATGCTCAGGCCGAGCACTTCAAAAGCGTTCACGCGGGCATCCCTTCCTTTCTTTTATACTGTGTATTCAAAATGCTTATACCGGCGCGCGGGAGATATCCGCCCCCAGGGCGCGCAGTTTTTCCTCGATATGCTCGTATCCGCGCTCGATGAATCCGGGCTCGTAGATCTCGGTGGTGCCCTTGGCCATCAGCCCGGCGATCACCAGCGCCGCGCCCGCGCGCAGGTCGGTGGCGGTGACGGGCGCGCCGTACAGGTCGCGCACGCCCTCGATGATGGCGGTCTGCTCCACGATGCGCACCTTCGCGCCCATGCGCTGGATCTCGTTCAGGTGCTTGAAGCGGTTTTCAAAAATGGTTTCCACCACGATGCTGTCGCCGCTGGCGCAGGTGAGCATGGCGCTCATGGGCTGCTGAAGGTCTGTGGGGAAGCCCGGGTATTCCTGGGTTTTCAGGTTCACGGCCCGGTGCGGGCGCTCGCTGCGCACGCGGATGGTATCGTCGGTATCGGTCACCTGTACGCCCATCTCGAGGAGCTTGGCGGTCAGCGCTTCCATGTGCGTGGGAATGCAGCCGTGGATCACCACGTCGCCGTGCGTGGCCGCGGCGGCGATCATCAGCGTGCCGGTCTCGATCTGATCGGGGATTACGCTGTAGCGGCTGCCGTGCATATAGTCCACGCCGCGGATGCGGATGGTGTCGGTGCCCGCGCCGCGTACGCGCCCGCCCATGGAGTTCAGGAAGTTGGCCAGGTCTACGATATGCGGCTCGCGCGCGGCGTTATGTATGGTGGTGTTGCCGTGGGCGCGGGAGGCGGCGAGCATCAGGTTGATGGTACCGCCCACAGTGATGCGGTCAAAGAAGATATCGGTGCCCACCAGCGTGCCGTTGGCGTATATCATGCCGCCGTAATCGTCCACCTGCGCGCCCAGGGCGCGGAAGCCCTTTACGTGCTGCTCGAAGGGGCGGTTGCCGATGGCGCAGCCGCCGGGATAGCCCACCTCGCACTGGCCGAAGCGGCCGAGCAGCGCGCCCCACAGGTAATAGCTTGCGCGCATGCGCTGGGTGTACTGGAAGGGCACGTGGAAGGAAGCGACCGGCCGGGGATCCACCGTCATGCGGCGGTTGGCGGGATCGTAATCCACCCGCGCGCCCAGCAGCACGAACATGTCGCGCATCACATGCACGTCCTCGATATCGGGCAGGTTTTCCACCGTGCAGGGCTCGTCGCACAGCAGGATGGCCGGCAGTACGGCCACCGAGGTGTTCTTGCCCCCGTACACGCTGGTTTCGCCCCGCAGCGGGTTCCCGCCCGTGATCAGCAGCTTATAGCGGTCCATGCTGTCTCCTTCCAACACAAAATACATACACAAACAGGCATACGGAAGGTACACCTTTTTGCAGTATAGCATATTTTGCGTCTTTATGCAACAAATACCGTATTTGATGCCGCGCAATTTT
>CACWLY010000174.1 GCA_902761825.1 uncultured Eubacteriales bacterium | reverse complement strand
TGCGCTTCGATAGAAAACGTCCGGCGTCAGGCGTCGGTTTTCAGCAGATCCCTGGCCACATACACGCCGCTGGCCGAGGCGTGGGACAGGCTGTGCGTGATGCCGCTGCCGTCGCCGATCACGTACAATCCGGGATAGCGGGTTTCCAGGCGCTCGTTCACGTCCACTTCCATGTTGTAGAACTTGACCTCCACGCCGTAGAGCAGCGTGTCGTCGTTGGCCGTGCCGGGGGCGATGCGGTCCAGGGCGTAAATCATCTCGATAATGCCGTCCAGGATGCGCTTGGGCAGCACCAGGCTCAAATCGCCCGGCGTCGCGGCCAGGGTGGGCGTAACGGTGCCCTCCTCCACGCGCTTCACCGTGCTGCGGCGGCCGCGGATCAGATCGCCGAACCGCTGCACGATCACGCCGCCGCCCAGCATGTTGCTCAGCCGCGCGATGCTTTCGCCGTAGCCGTTGCTGTCCTTGAAAGGCTCGCTGAAATGCTTGCTGACCAGCAGGGCGAAATTGGTGTTCTCGGTATGCTTGCGCTTGTCCTCGTAGCTGTGGCCGTTCACGGTCACGATGCCGTTGGTGTTCTCGTTCACCACCGCGCCGTTGGGGTTCATGCAGAAGGTGCGCACGTCGTCCTCAAACTTCTCGGTGCGGTATACGATCTTGCTTTCGTACAGCTCGTCGGTCAGGTGGCTGAACACGACGGCGGGCAATTCCACGCGTACGCCGATATCCACGCGGTTGCTGTGCGTGCCGATGTCCAGCTCGTGGCACACCTTTTCGATCCATTTGCTGCCGCTGCGGCCCACGCTGACCACGCATTTCCGGCAGACGTGCACGCCGTTTTCGGCCTCGATCTCATAGCCGTTTTCCAGCACGCGGATGCCGTGCACCGGGGTGTCGAAATAAAAGTCCACCCGGTCCTTCAGCTCGCCGTACAGGTTTTGCAGCACCACATAGTTGATATCGGTGCCCAGGTGGCGCACGGAGGCGTCCAGCAGGTTCAGCTTGTTCTGGATGCAGATTTTTTTGAACCGCGTGCCCGCCGTGCTGTACAGCTTGGTGCCCGCGCCGCCGTGCTTCAGGTTGATCTCGTCCACGTAGCGCATTAGCTCCAGCGCCTGCTTTTTGCCCACGTATTCGTACAGCGTGCCGCCGAAGCTGTTGGTGATGTTGTATTTGCCGTCGGAAAAAGCGCCCGCGCCGCCGAAGCCGCTCATGATGGAGCAGCTTTTGCAGCCGACGCAGGTCTTGATTTTGTCGCCGTCGATGGGACAGCGGCGCTTTTCCAGCGCGTGCCCGCCCTCGAACACCGCGATTTTCAGGCTTTTGTTCAGCTTAACCAGTTCATACGCGGTATAAATCCCGCCCGGGCCCGCGCCGATGATGATCACGTCATACTGCATTGCGATTTCCTCCGTCCGATACCGCGGCGCTCAGCGCCGCAATTGATGATTATACCATAAAAAACAGACGGCGGCAAGCGCGCGGACGCAGGTTTTCAGGGCAATCGTATAAAACAGGAAACGCGAGGGCATAGCCGGTTCAATCCGCAGGCAGCGGCGTGTCCGTCGCCATTTCGCGTCAGCAGATTGGCTGCCCGGGCCGTTCATTTGACAAAACGTATGTCCCAGCGTAAAATAGGACAGGATATTACAACGGAGGAAGATAACGATGGGCAGTGCATCCAAAAATATCGAAAGCGCGCGCCGGGAAGAAAACGGCGTCGTATATTATGACCGGGGTATCCTGAACGGCCGGGATGGCAAAAAATACCAGCGCTACGCTGTGCAGACGCATTTCGTGGAGGTGGGCGAGGATAAGTGCGCGCTGATCGAGCGCTATATCCGCCCGCTGTATCAGCAGGGCGACGTGGTGGCCTTCGGCGCGAAGGTGATGGCCATGTGCGAAAAAACCGTGCGCACCAAGGATCAGGTCAAGCCCGGTTTCTGGGCCAAGCTGCTCGCGCCCCGGGCCAGCGAAACCACGGCGGGCATCGGCGTGCACGATCCCTATAAGCTGCAGCTCGCCATCGATATGGTCGGCGCGCCCAGGGTGGTGTTCGCCGCCATCGCCAGCGCCGTCACAAAGCTGTTCGGCATCAAGGGCGTGTTCTATAAGATCGTCGGCCCCGGCGTGGCCGGCATCGACGGCTTCTATTACCGCTCCAGCTTCGAGCGCTACAAGAGCCTCGCCCTGATCAATCCCACCAATCCCGTCGAACTGTGCGATGAGATCAAAAGCAAAACCGGCATCCCCGTGGTGCTGATGGACGCCAACGATATCGACCAGAACCAGCTGGGCAAGTGCACCGGCTTCCCGCTGACCGACGATCAGATCCAGGACGCCCTCAAGGATAACCCCTCGGGCCAGGGCGGCGAACTGACGCCGCTGATCCTGATCCGCGAGGTCTGATAGGAAAATAATACTATTCTCAGTATAAAAGATTATCAGATTTGGGATGGATTTTTCGCCCTGGCTAAGCTGAATGGAGGGAGGCGTAGCAGCGCTAC
>CACWLY010000173.1 GCA_902761825.1 uncultured Eubacteriales bacterium | reverse complement strand
AGCAACTAAAAAAGGCGTATTATCCGCGCTTGAATCCTGGCGGAAGAGTGTTCTATGATCGTTTGATTGCAGAAATCATGAACGAAATATCTGAAGCGAATGAAAGATGGGACGCTCCTTTGGAGGATGCCTATATCATGGGATATTATCTGCAAAAGCAAGAACTGTACTCATCAAAAGATAAGGAGGATCAATAATGAATACTTTGCAGAACAAAATTGACTTTGTGGTCCTGATTGCCGTCAACATGGCCAATGCCAACGGTGACCCTTTAAACGGAAATCGTCCCCGTACCGATTACAACGGATTTGGCGAAATGAGCGATGTATGCATCAAACGAAAGATCCGCAATCGAATGCAGGATTTAGGACAAGAGATATTTGTACAGTCCGCTGATCGGAAAACAGACGATTACAACAGCCTGAGCGAGCGCGCCAAAGGCCTTTTGAAAGGAGAAAAAGACCCGGAAAAATATGCAAACAAAGCATGCAAAACCTGGCTTGACGTCCGTTCCTTCGGTCAAGTGTTTGCGTTTAAAGCAGACAGCGTTTCCGTAGGGGTTCGTGGGCCTGTTTCCATTCATCAGGCGGTCAGCGTATCGCCGGTGGAAATCCAGAGCATTCAAATCACCAAGAGCGTAAACGGCGATCCGAGCGAAGGACGTTCTTCCGATACGATGGGACAAAAGCACTTTGTCCGCTTTGGCTTGTATGAGGTCAAAGGCTCCGTCAACATTCAATTGGCAGAAAAAACCGGTTTCTCCGAAGAAGACGCGGCAATTTTGAAGGAATGCTTGCGCACTTTGTTCGTCAATGACGCTTCTTCCGCCCGGCCCGACGGTTCCATGGAAGTGTACAGGCTGTACTGGTTCCGGCACAACTGCAAAAACGGTCAGTATTCCAGCGCGAAGGTTCATCGTTCGATCAGCGTAAAGCAGAAAGAACCGGATAGGATTCCTTCTTCTGTGGATGATTACGAAATCGTTGTGGAAGAACTGCCGGGCTTGACGCCGGAGATCATTGAAGGTGAGTAATCAGGATTCCTTTCTCCCCCTCTCCGGCATCCAGCATTTCGCGTTCTGCCGCCGTCAATGGGCGCTGATCCACATTGAAAACCTGTGGGCGGAGAATGTTCGCACGGTGGAGGGAAACATACTGCATGAACGGGCGCACGACGAAACGCAGACGGAATCCCGCGGGGACGTCCTGATCCTGCGGGGGCTGCGCGTTGCCAGCGAAGCGCTTGGGTTCAGCGGCGCATGCGACGTGGTGGAATTCCATCGGCATCCGAACGGGGTTCCGCTGCAAGGCAGGGAAGGGCTTTGGCTTCCCTATCCCGTGGAATACAAGCGCGGCAGCCCGAAGGAGGACGACTGCGATCAGCTGCAGCTGTGCGCCCAGGCCATGTGCCTGGAAGAAGCCTTCGTCTGCGAAATTCCGGAAGGCAGTCTGTATTACGGGGAAATCCGCCGCAGGCAGCGCGTTGCCTTTACGCCGGAACTGCGTGAACGCGTCAAACGCATGGCGGCGGAAATGCGCGCCTGCTACGACCGGCGGCATACCCCCTCGGCCAGGCCCTCAAAAGCCTGCGGCGCCTGTTCCCTCAAGGATCTGTGCCTGCCGAAGCTGATAAAGAGCGAATCGGTCGGCGCATATATCCATTCCCATACAAAAGATGATATATGAAAAAACTGCTCAATACGCTCTTTGTTACCTCCGAGGATAAATACCTGGCGCTCGAAAACGAAAACGTGGTAATCTGGAACGGAGAAGAGCGGGCCGGCCAATACCCTCTGATCATGCTGGAAGGCATCGTATCCTTCAGCTACAAGGGCGCCAGCCCCGCTCTGATGGGCGCCTGCGCGGAACGGAATATCCAGCTCACGTTTCTCACGCCCCGCGGACGCTTCCTGGCCCGATCCTGCGGCATGGAGAACGGCAACGTGCTGCTCCGGCGCGCCCAGTACCGTATCGCGGATCATGACGCGGACGCCTGCCGTATCGCGCGGAACATGATATTCGGCAAGGTGTACAACACCCGCTGGATCATCGAGCGCGCGCTTCGGGATCACGCCATGCGCGTGGACGCAGCCGCTTTACAGAAGGTATCCGCACGCATGGCGGCGCAGCTTCCCGTTATCGAAACGGCCGAGGATCTGGACACGCTGCGCGGTTTGGAGGGCAGCGCGTCCGCCGACTATTTTTCCGTGTTCAGCGAGCTGATCCTGGCCCAGGATGCGGAATTCGTGTTCGATGGCAGAAACCGCCGTCCGCCCCGGGACAACGTGAACGCCATGCTGTCTTTTGCGTATGCCCTCCTTGCCAATGATTGCGCCGCGGCGCTGGAGAGCGTGGGCCTGGACGCTTATGTCGGCTTTCTGCATACCGATCGGCCGGGACGCGCTTCTTTGGCCCTGGACCTGATCCTGCTGACAGCATGGCAGAACCGTAAACGCGAGGAAATAACCCATCCTTACCTGAAAGAAAAGCTCGCGTGCGGACTGGTTCCTTTCTCTCAGGCATTGCTCCTGTCCCGGCATCTTCGCGGCGATCTGGACGGCTACCCGCCGTTTCTCTGGAAATAAGAAGGGAGGAAGCGCTTTGCTTGTGCTGATTACCTATGATGTTTCCACACAGGAAGCCGCAGGCAGCCGACGCCTGCGGAACGTGGCGAAAGCATGCGAGGCGCATGGGCAGCGCGTGCAGAATTCCGTATTTGAATGCTTGCTGTCAGAAGCGCAGTTCTGTGAATTGCGGCATCGCCTGGAGCAGATCATCGATACGCAAAATGACAGCCTGCGCTATTATTTGCTGGGCAATCGTTATCAAAGCAAGGTGATCCATGTCGGCGCGAAGCAGACCTATACGCCGGAAGAAACGCTGATGATCTGACCGCGCGAACCGGAAGCAAATGCCGGTGATCTGACCGCGCGAACCGGAAGCGAACACGATTCCACCGTGAGCTTCGCACCGCCTCGGCAATGAAAATGATTGCCTTTTTCCCTTTGGATTCCATACCAATGCGATCATTCTGACTCTATATAATCGCATTTTGTACAAAGCGGATAAGAAGCACGCCCTGTTTCTTGTCTCTCTTTGCTGTCTCACCCCCCGCGGGGTGAGCGGATTGAAATTTCTCCGGCGTCTTTATTTTGCCGTTGTCTATGGTCTCACCCCCCGCGGGGTGAGCGGATTGAAATATGAATGCCGATTACTTTGATTCGGTTTTACCGCCGTCTCACCCCCCGCGGGGTGAGCGGATTGAAATAGGATGCAATTACGTATCGGACAAGCCGCTGCGGGTCTCACCCCCCGCGGGGTGAGCGGATTGAAATTCCTTCCAGGTTCTCAGCGGTCACGCT
>CACWLY010000172.1 GCA_902761825.1 uncultured Eubacteriales bacterium | reverse complement strand
CTTCATCTTCTGCTCGATGGCGGGGAAGTCCTCGGTGCTGATGCCCCGGGGCAGCAGGAAGTCGTAGTACATGCCGTCGGCGATCTGCGGGCCGATGGCAATTTGTACGTTCTCCCGGCCGAAGATCTCCATCACGGCCTTGGCCAGTATGTGGGCCAGGGAATGGCGGTAGACCTCAAGAAACTGTTCGCGATCCATATCCAATACACTCCTTATGATATAGTAGACAATAAAAAAACACCCGCCCCTGCGCCGGGACGAATGCCTTGCATCCGCGGTTCCACCCTGCTTGTAAAACCACTCATCCGCGCAGTAACGCGCGCGAAACGCCGCTCATCAAGGGCCGGTACCCCCGGGCCGCCGCGCAGCGCGCTTCCAGCCTGTGGCGCGCATTCTCTTGCCGTGCGTTTCCCCGGGACATGCTCCCTGTCGTCTGATCGGATATTCTGATTGTAGCATGTTTGGAGCGGCTTGTCAATGGCGGGGCGGGATTCTTTACCTGCTGCGTTACATTCGGGAAAAAAACAATGCGACATGTAGACTTTATTTATGGAATATGCTATAATGACAGACATGGTTAATAAGAAAGCGTGCAGGTATACACCTCGGAGCCGTCAAATCGGCTCGGGTCCGGGCACCGCTTAAATACGGAAAGGTTGTTTTCGATGCTCAAGTATACAGTCAAGCGCGTGCTGCTGGCCGTGGTCACCGTGTTTATCATTTCGGCGATCACGTTCTTCGCGATGAACGCCATCCCCGGCGGGCCCTTCGCCAAGGAAAAGGCGCCCGACCCTGCGGTGCAGGCCGCGCTGGAGGCCCGCTTCAACCTGGACAAGCCGGTGCACCAGCAGTTCTTTATCTATCTGAGGAACCTGCTGCACGGCGACTTCGGCGTATCGCTGAAGACGGGGCGGGACATTTCCCAGATCATTTCAGAAAAGTTCGCCGTCTCGGCGAAGCTGGGCGGCATGGCTGCCCTGTGGGCGGTGGTGCTGGGGCTGATCCTGGGCTCTGTCGCCGCGCTGTGCCGCAACCGCTGGCCGGACCGGCTGATCATCTTCCTGACCACGCTGTTCGTGTCGGTGCCCAGCTTCATACTGGCCACGATCCTGCTGCTGGTGTTCGCGCTGACGCTGAAGTGGGTGGGCGTGTTCGACGCCAACAACCCCAACTACGTGCTGCCGGTGATTTCGCTGATGCTGTACCCGATGAGCTACATCACCCGCCTGACCAAGTCGTCGATGCTGGACGTGCTGGGACAGGATTACATCCGTACCGCCCGGGCCAAGGGCGTGCGGGATTCGCTGGTCATCTTCAAGCACGCGCTGCGCAACGCGCTGATCCCGGTGATCACCTATGTGGGCCCGATGGTGGCTTACATCCTCACCGGCTCCATGGTGGTGGAAACGGTGTTTACCATCGGCGGGCTGGGCACCGAGTTCGTGCGGAGCATCAACAACCAGGATTATCCGCTGATCATGGCGACCACGATCTTCCTGGCGGTGCTGATGGTCATCGCCACGCTGCTCAGCGACCTGGTGTACAAGCTGGTCGACCCGAGGATCACCTTTGACTGAGGAGGGATGAATATGACGTATAACGCGGACAAGCTGCCCAAGAAAAACCTCCTCAGCCTGCAAATCGACGTAAGCAAGTTTGAAAAGGCTTCCGATGCTGAGAAGGCCCAGCACGAAACCATGCGGGAGTCCACCACATTTTTCCGCGACGGTATGCGCAAGCTGCGCAGGAACCCGCTGGCGATGATCAGCCTGGTCGTGCTGATCTGCCTGGTGCTGACCATCGTGATCGTGCCCATGTTCTATCCCTACAGCTATGAGCAGATGATCACCGTCAACGGCAAGCGGGACAAGACGGCCAAGAACCTGGCGCCCTTCACCTATTCCAAGAACGAACAGAAGGCAATCGACGAGGGGCAGAAGATATTTCCCCACATCTTCGGCACCGACGAGCTTTGCCGGGATTACTTCATTCGCGTGCTCTACGGGGCGCGGGTCTCCCTGGCGGTGGGCCTGTTCGCCAGCTTGATCGTGCTGGTCATCGGTCTGCTGTACGGGTCGATATCCGGCTACTTCGGCGGGAAGGTGGACATGGTGATGATGCGCATCGTCGACATCATCTACTCCCTGCCTGATACGCTGATGGTGGTGCTGCTGTCCGTGGTGATGAACCAGGTGCTGGGCAATGCGCTGAAGGGCAGTGTCGTCAGCAAGATCGGCCCGAACATGATCTCGCTGTTCGTGGTGTTCGGCGTGCTGTACTGGGTGGGCATGGCTCGCCTGGTGCGCGGCCAGATCCTTTCCATAAAAAACAACGAATACGTGCTGGCCGCCCGCGCCATGGGCGCGAAGCCGGGCCGTATCATCCGCAAGCACATCCTGCCAAACTGCATGTCCGTCATCATCATCTCGGTGGCGTTGCAGATTCCCTCTGCCATATTCACCGAGAGCTTCCTGTCCTTCATCGGCCTGGGCGTGCAGGCCCCGATGCCCTCGCTGGGCTCGCTGGCCAACGCGG
>CACWLY010000171.1 GCA_902761825.1 uncultured Eubacteriales bacterium | reverse complement strand
TCAACGTAGCGCTGCTACGCCTCCCTCCATTCAGCTTAGCCAGGGCGAAAAATCCATCCCAAATCTGATAATCTTTTATACTGAGAATAGTATTACATCCTCTCCAGCTCTTCTTCATCGACCAGCTTGATCCCGCGTCCGGTCAGCACGGAGGCGGCTTTCTTTTCGTTGGCGACCTTAAAGATCATATACGCGCCGTTGATGTTTTTGCCGCCCTGGAAGGCGTACATATACTCCACGTTCACGTCCTCTTCGGTCAGTATTTGCAGCACCTGGTTAAGCCCGCCGGGCACGTCGGGAATAACGACGCCCAGCACATTGCTGATGCTGTACACGAAGCCCATATCCTTTAGCGCCGTGGAGGCGGCGTAAACGTCGTCCACGATGATGCGCACGATGCCGAAATCGCTGGTTTCGGCCAGGGTGAACGCCCGCATATCGATGCGGTTTTCTGCCAGCACGGTGGTCATGGCCAGCAGCGCGCCGGGCTTGTTCTCCATGAAAACGGAAATCTGTTTTACGCTCATTTTGATGCCTCCCTGTTAAATTTTGCGGTTATCGATCACGCGAACGGCCTTGCCTTCGCTACGTACGATGGATTTGGGAGCGACCAGCGTCACCTTGGCGGTCAGGCCGAGCATGGCGCGCAGGCCCTCGACCAGCTTCTTCTGGCGGTCGGAGATCTCGCCCATGCTGTCGGTAAACATTTCGGGCGTCATTTCCACCTGGATATCCAGCGTGTCGGTATTGCGCACGCGATCCACAATGATCTGATAATTGGCGGCGTAGCCCTGGTTAAGCAGCACGGTTTCGATCTGCGAGGGGAAAACGTTGACGCCGCGGATGATGAGCATATCGTCGGTGCGTCCGCGCGGCTTGCTCATCTTTACGTGCGTGCGGCCGCAGGCGCATTTTTCATGGCTCAGCACGCAAATATCGCGCGTGCGGTAGCGCAGCAGGGGGAATGCCTGCTTGTCTATCGCGGTGAACACCAGCTCGCCCTGCTCCCCGTCGGGCAGCGGTTCGCCGGTATCGGGGTCGATTACCTCGGCGATAAAATGATCCTCATTGATGTGCATGCCACTCTGCTGGCTGCATTCAAAGGCCACGCCCGGGCCGCTCAGCTCGGTCAGCCCGTATATATCGAACGCCTTGATCCCAAGCGTCTCCTCGATGCTGCGGCGCATTTCCTCGCTCCAGGCCTCCGCGCCGAATATGCCCGCTTTCAGGGGAATCTGATCGGGCGTCAGCCCCATTTCCTTCATGCTTTCGCCCAGATACGCCGCGTAGGAAGGCGTGCAGCAAAGCACCGTCGCGTTCAGATCGCGGATAAACATGATCTGCCGCTCGGTGTTGCCGCTGCTGATCGGCACGGTCAGGCAGCCAACCTTGTGGCTCCCGCCGTTCAGGCCCGCGCCGCCGGTAAACAGGCCGAAGCCGTAGGACACCTGGCATACGTCGTCCTTCGTCGCCCCGGCGGCCGTCAGCGCGCGAGCGCAGCAATCCTCCCACAGGTCGATATCGGCCTGCGTGTAAAACGCCACCACGCGTTTGCCCGTGGTGCCGCTGGTGCTGTGTATGCGCACGCAGTCTTTCAGCTCCACGCCCAGCAGCCCGTAAGGATAGGCTTCCCGCAGATCGGCCTTGCTGAGGAAGGGCAGCTTGCTCAGGTCGTCCGAGCTTTTGATATCGTCGGGGGAAAGCCCAGCCGCCTCCATCTTGCGGCGGTAATAGGGCACATGCTCCCATACGTGCCGCACCTGCTTGACCAGTTTTTCATCCTGCCAGGCCCTTATCTGCTCCCGGCTCGCGGTTTCTATTTCCGGTTGAAAATAGCGCTCCATCGTGTGATCCTTTCAATTGTTTTATCAAGTAATATAATAAAAGAGAGTGAAACGCACCCGCGGGGGGTATGCAATACCAACCCGCGCGGTTATTCGTCCTCTTTCGCCAACCCCTGGCGCAGGATCATTTCCCGCATCATGCCGCCGGACTGGTTGTCCAGTATATTGCGCCGCACCCTGCTGATGGTGGCGCTGCTGGCCCCGGTTTTTTCCAGTATTTCCAGATACACCTGGTTTTGCAGCAGATAGGTGGCAACGTCATACCGCTGCTCCATGCTGCGCAGCTCGCCCGGCGTGCACAGGTCGTCAAAAAAACGGCAGCATTCGTCCATGTTCTTCAGCTGCAGGATCGCTTCATACAGCGGCAGGCTGCGCTGTTTATTGGCTCCTTTCATCGTCTGTCGGCCGTCCTCCCCAAAGGTATTTCTATACTGATATATTAACACATTAAAGCGTGAAAGTAAATGGAAGACAAAACTTTTTATTTCCATCGAAAGCCAGCTAAAGCAGACTTTCGATGGGGCATCAATTTCTTGTAAAATGGCATTTTGCTACGCAAAACGCTCATTTTATCTACGCCCCGCGCCCTGCACGTTGTTTGCGCGCGGGTTTCGGACGGCGATTTGAAAAATCGCTCGTCCTCAGCCTGCCCTTGGCAGGCGCTATGGCCAGAAATTGATATAGGAAGCGGCTTTCAGCCTGTCCGGGGCCTGCCGGCCCGCCCTCGCTAAAAATGTGCCACTGGCACATTTTTCGGGCGCTGCAGGCCCTCGGCGACGTACACGCCTTGGGCTGCCGCCCGGCCTTCGCTAAAAACAGTCCACCGGACTGTTTTCCGGGCGCTTCGGCCCCTGCGGATTACAA
>CACWLY010000170.1 GCA_902761825.1 uncultured Eubacteriales bacterium | reverse complement strand
AGGGAGGCGTAGCAGCGCTACGTTGACCGGAATGAAGCAACGCCAAGACGGAAAAGACACCCAAAGATGATAAGATTTTAGATTGAGAATAGTATAAGGTCAATGACGTTATAAGCTGCCGTGCTCTGGCCGAAATCAATGGTCACACCCTCGCCCGCAGTAACGGAGCGCGCCTGCCTGCCTACCTGCCTACCTGCCTACCTGCCTACCTGCCTACCTGCCTACCTGCCTACCTGCGGGATTCTACGGCCTGCGTCAGCATCTGTCAAGCTCCTTTCCGGTTGCTTTCAGAAAAAAACTATATAAAAAACCATGATTATTATTACGGAAAACGCGGCGGATTGCAGGGAAAAACGCCAAAGCCCGCGCGGCCCGCAAAAAAATATTTTGGCCGCCCTATTGACAAAGCCGCGCGGCGGTGCTATTCTAAACACAGTTGTTAGCACTCATTGCGAGCGAGTGCTAACAAACGAAACGGAGGTGAGCGCGATGGATGTGGACGCCCGCAAGCTGCGGATCCTGCAAGCCATTGTGGAGGATTATATCCTGAGCAATACCCCCGTGGGAAGCCGGACCTTAAGCAAGACGTGCGGCTTGGGCGTATCCAGCGCCACCATCCGCAACGAAATGGCCGACCTGACCGAAATGGGCTACCTGGTGCAGCCCCACGTGTCGGCGGGCCGCGTGCCGAGCGCCAAAGCCTACCGCCTGTACGTGACGCAATTGCGCCCCCGGGGCATGGACGAGCAGGAGATCGAGCGCGCCCGCAAGGCTTTCAGCGGACGGGTGCGCGATATCGAAAGCGTCATCAGCCAGGGCGCGAGCGCGATCAGCGATCTGACGCATTACACCGCGCTGGTGCTCACGCCGCGGCAGAGCGACCTGAAAGTGCGTTCGCTGCACCTGATCCCGGTGGCCTCCGACCGCGCGCTGCTGGTGATCGTTACCGACAGCGGCGTGATCCGCGATACCAGCATCCGGGTCAGCAGCCGGCTGGACGCCTCGGCGCTGTACACCATCGGCCAGATGCTGACGCATCGCATGCAGGGGCTGACGCTCAGGCAGGTGCGCGAAATGCTGTACGGCTACGCCGCCAACAGCGACGCCGACGCCAGGGTGCTGGGCGGCATCGCCGATCTGGCAGCCCAGATGGAAAAGCAGACCGAGAGCGACCGGGTCATGGTAGGCGGCGCGCACAACATCCTGTATTATCCCGAGTATGCCGACGTGACCACCGCCAGGGCGTTCATGAACGCGCTGGAGGACAAGAGCAGCCTGATCAGCCTGCTGCGCCGCACGGAAAACGGCATCGGCGTGATGATCGGCGCGGAAACCGGCATCGAAGCCTTCCGCGACTGCTCGGTGATCACCGCCCCTTATCGGGTGGGCCGGGGCCATACCGGGGCAATCGCCATCGTGGGCCCCACGCGCATGCCCTACGCCAGAATGATGGACATGATGAGCATGTTCAGCCAGGAGCTGACAGGCGCCCTGTCGTACAAGGAATAAAGGAGAAGCGATATGAGCAAGAAGAAACCGATCCCGCCGGAAGCGGAAATGGAACCCGCCGATACTCCCCTGGAGGACGGGGCGCTGGACGCGGAGGAAGCGGCCACCGGGGATATGGAAGCGCTGAAAGCCCAGCTGGAAGAAGCGCTGAAGCAGAGCGAGGAATACCTGAACCTGGCCCAGCGCGTGCAGGCGGATTTTGAAAACTTCCGCCGCCGCAACAACGCCGCCCGGGCCGAAAGCTTTGAGGAGGGCGCGCGGGCCTTCATCACCACCATCCTGCCCGTGATGGACAACTTTGAACGGGCCATGGCCGTGGAATCCGAGGACGCGGCGCTCAAGGAGGGCGTGAGCATGGTGTACCGCCAGCTCAGCGAAGCGCTGGAAAAACGCGGCGTGACCGCCATCGAGCGGCTGGGCGAAAAGTTCGACCCCGCGCTGGAAAACGCCGTGCTGCAGGGCACGGCCGAGGAAGGCGAGCCCGGCACGGTATGCGCCGTGCTGCAGAAGGGCTACAGGATGGGCGATCACGTGCTGCGTCACGCCATGGTCAAGGTGGTCGCCGAATAAGCGAACTTCACACGCAAGTGTGTTTCCAAATAAAACAGTAAACGAGTAAAAGAAAGAGGGTAAAGATTATGTCTAAGATCATCGGTATCGACCTGGGTACTACCAACAGCTGCGTGGCCGTCATGGAGGGCGGCGAACCCGTCGTCATCGCCAACAGCGAAGGCTCCCGCACCACGCCTTCCGTGGTCGCCTTCACCAAGGACGGCGAGCGTCTTGTCGGCCAGATCGCCAAGCGCCAGGCCATCACCAATCCCGACCGCACCATCTCTTCCATCAAGCGCCAGATGGGCACCAACTATCACGTATCCATCGACGGCAAGAACTACAACCCGCAGGAGATCAGCGCAATGATCCTGCAGAAGCTCAAGGCGGACGCCGAAAGCTACCTGGGCGAAACCGTGACCCAGGCCGTCATCACCGTGCCCGCTTACTTCTCCGACAGCCAGCGCCAGGCCACCAAGGACGCCGGCCGCATCGCCGGTCTGGAAGTGCTGCGCATCATCAACGAGCCCACCGCCGCGTCCCTGGCTTACGGCCTGGACAAGGAAGAAGCCCACAAGATCCTGGTGTACGACCTGGGCGGCGGCACGTTCGACGTGAGCCTGCTGGAGATCGGCGACGGCGTGTTTGAAGTGCTGGCCACCAACGGCGATACCCGCCTGGGCGGCGACGACTTCGACAACCGCATC
>CACWLY010000169.1 GCA_902761825.1 uncultured Eubacteriales bacterium | reverse complement strand
GGGTGTCTTTTCCGTCTTGGCGTTGCTTCATTCCGGTCAACGTAGCGCTGCTACGCCTCCCTCCATTCAGCTTAGCCAGGGCGAAAAATCCATCCCAAACCTGATAATCTTTTATACTGAGAATAGTATGACCCGGCAAAGGCCGGTCACGCCTGCACGGCAGCGCCCCGGGTGTTGCCCATGCGCTTTTTGGGCGCGGGCAGGTGGAACTCGTGGCCCTCGTCGTAGAAGACCTTGGCGGGCGGCGTTTCGAGCTGCTCGGGGTCGTTGAGCAGACGGTTCCAGAGGGCCAGCATTTTTGCGTACATCGCGCCTTCGGCGATGCGCTCGTCGCACACCAGGCCCAGGGGCAGCAGACGCTTGCGCACGGCGTTGCCTTTGGGATCGGTGCTCATGGTGCGCTCCACGGCGCCGATGGAGACGAACTGGGAGCAGGTGCCGAAGTTATAGATATGATGGTTGACCGAGGGCAGGCCGATGGAGGCCAGGTTGGTGACGAACATGCTGGTATGGAAGGGGCTGGCGTTGAGGATATAGCGCGGCAGGATGCCGTAGCGGTCCATCAGGCGGGCCAGGCCCACCACGCTGTTTGCAAGCACGGGCCGGAGAAGCAGCTTTGCCACCTTCATGGTGCTGTTGTCGGCCTCTTCCTGACGGCAGCGCTCCACCACCTCGGCGATGCGGTCGGCCACGTCGTAAATGGTGTCGGAAGGATCAAAATAGCATTTCGTGGTGTTTTCGGCGATGCGGCCGCTCCTCGTGTTCTGCAGCAGGGCGAAGGAGACGGCCAGCTCGTTGCGGGCGTACAGCCGCTTGTTGGCGACGAAGCGGTTGACCTCCGGGATCTGGCTGACGACGCGCACATAGGCGGCGATAACGATTTCCATGAAGGTGATCTTATAGCCTTCGTCGGCTTTGGCCACGATATAGCGGGCCAGCTTTTCAAAATCCACCTTGTAATCGGACATGACCTGCGCGTCGCAGCGCATGGGCATGATATAAGGGGTCAGGGCCACGATGGGATCGATATCCTTTACCGGATAGCCGTCGCTGCGGTGTCCGAACATGAACAATCATCCTCCCGGCGTTCCGTGCGGGACGCCTTCTTTCATATAAATACGCAATCATTATACGGCGCGCCTCCCGCCGCGTCAATTTATGCCGGATTTGTGACATAATTCCCGCTTCCCATCCGCCGCCGCGGCGGCCGCGGCCGGGAAAGCCCCGTCCGGGCGCATAAATGACACGCCGGACACAGTGGACATGAATCGAAAAAACGAAGCCGAAAAAAACGAGGAAAATCAAAGGGTTTTTGAAAAAAAGTTCTGAAAATTTCCGAAAAAATCTTGATTTACTATTGCAATTTTCTGAATTATGCATTATACTATGCCTGTTGTCTGTTTATGGGATGAAACTGCAAGTTGCCGCCCGGCCTTGGCGGGTAATTGCAGCGGACCAGCCCGGCCAGACCGGGCGACGGGCTCACACTTCCCGCCGCTGACCATGCGGTTCGGGGAAGAAAGTCGAAGGGATTCTGTGAAAGGGTTGCGAATCCCGACTGCGTGGGAGACGCACCGAAACAGGATGCTCCCCCCTTTGACCGCGAGTACGAAACATCTGATTAGGAGGAAAAAAGATGGCCAACCAGAAAATCCGCATCAAGCTCAAGGCGTATGAGCACAACCTGATTGATCGCAGCGCCGAGCGCATTGTGGAAACCGCCAAGCGCACCGGCGCGCAGGTTGCCGGCCCCATTCCGCTGCCCACCGAGAAGGAGATCGTCACCATTCTGCGTTCTCCCCACAAGTACAAGGACAGCCGCGAGCAGTTTGAACGCCGCACGCACAAGCGCCTGATCGATATCCACAATCCCACCCAGCGCACTGTGGACGCCATGATGAAGCTCGATCTTCCCGCCGGCGTCGAGATCGAAATCAAGCTGTGAGGCAGGAGGAGAACATCATGAAGAAAGCAATTCTGGGCAAAAAGCTCGGCATGACCCAGATTTTCATGCCTGACGGAAGCCTGGTGCCCGTGACCGTGATCCAGGCGGGTCCCTGCACCGTGGTGCAGAAGAAAACCAACGAAAAAGACGGCTACGAAGCTGTGCAGTTCGGCTTTGACACCTATCCCGAAAAGCGCGCTGAGAAGCTGGTCAACAAGCCCGAGATGGGCCACTTCAAGAAGGCCGGCGTCGCCGCCGCCCGTTATCTGCGCGAGTTCCGCCTGGAAGACGCCGCTTCCTACGAAGTGGGTCAGGTCGTGAAGGTCGACGTGTTCGCCGAGGGCGACAAGATCGACATCACCGGCACCAGCAAGGGCCACGGCTACACCGGCGCCATCTACCGCTGGAACCAGCATACCGGCCCCATGGCCCACGGCTCCAAGTATCATCGCGGCGTAGGCTCCCTGAGCGCCAACTCCGATCCCAGCCGCGTGTTCAAGAACAAGCACATGTCCGGCCATTACGGCGTGGAGCGCACGACCGTCCAGAACCTGACCGTGGTCAAGGTGGACGCCGAGCGCGACCTGCTGCTGGTACGCGGCGCTGTGCCCGGTCCCAAGGGCGGGTTGCTGCTTGTGCGCAATACCGTGAAATAAGGAGGAACAACGATTATGCCCAGTATCAAAGTGCTGAATATGCAGGGCGCGAGCGTTGGCGAAATGCAGCTCAAGGATGAAATCTTCGCCGTTGAGCCCAACGTAGCGGCCATGCATCTGGTCGTCCGCTCCATCCTTGCCAACAAGCGTCAGGGCACCCAGAGCGCGCTGACTCGCGGCATGGTGCGCGGCGGCGGCCGTAAGATC
>CACWLY010000168.1 GCA_902761825.1 uncultured Eubacteriales bacterium | reverse complement strand
GTTCGGTTGCTCTCAGTATAGCATGGAAAAACATCCCATTCAAGTAATCTGTTCTTCTTTGTAAGGGCTGGGATGTAAATAATGAGATAAGGAAAGGAGGGCCGTATTTCCGCGAAACAGGCAGAAAATACGCGCTTTCTTTTGACTCGCCCCGCGCTACTCCCTGCGGGAAGCGCGGGTTGCGGGCGGCAATCTGCGGATTGTCCGCCCTTAGCCTGCCTTCGGCCAGCGCAAGCGAACAGCGAGAAACGGGCCGGAAGGCCCCGGATGCAGAAGTCCCCTGGCGCAGAACGAGAGGGCCCGCAGCGCCCGGAAATCGATCCAGTGGATCAAAATCCTGGCCTTCGGCCAGCGCAAGCGAACAGCGAGGGCGGGCCGGTAGGCCCCGGATCGCGGAGGCCTCGAACGTTCCCTTTATACTATTCATGGAGGGAGGCATAGCAGCGCTACGTTGACCGGAATGAAGCAACGCCAAGACGGAAAAGACACCCAAAGATGATAAGATTTTAGATTGAGAATAGTATTACATCTCATAATTACTTATTTGTTTCATGGCCCTTGAAACGCGAACATACAAAAGTCGGCGCAGCCAGATAAAACCAGCCGTATTCCGGGCGAAACGGGGCAATATAGCCTGCGGGAGGGCGATGCGAGTGCGCGGAAAGCTGAGACGGATGGAAAGACGGAAGGATCGCGCCGACGCGCGCGAGCTGTGCAGGCTGGAGGGGAGACCCAAACGCCATATACTGCGAAAAACGGCCGCCGTGCTGGCGGGGATCACGCTGGCCGCGCTGACGGCGGGCTGGTTCATATTTGACGTGCCCTCCTGGCAAAGGCTGGACATCACAAAGATCACCAGCCTGCAGCAGACCGGCGCGGTGTACGACCGTTACGACCGGCCGGTCAGCGCGCTCAAGGGGAGCCAGGACCGCAAGGTGATCGCGCTCTCCACGCTGCCCGACGAGGTGAAGAACGCCTTTCTCGCGGCGGAAGACCTGCGCTTCTACAAGCATTTTGGCTTCGATCCCGTGCGGATATTCGGCGCGGTGCTCGCCAACCTGCGTTCCGGCGGTTACAGCGAGGGCGCAAGCACGATCACCCAGCAGCTGATCAAGCTGACGCACCTGTCGCCGGAAAAAACGGTGGCGCGCAAGCTGGAGGAGATATGGCTGGCGGTGCAGCTGGAGGCGGCCTGCACCAAGGACCAGATCCTGGAAATGTACCTGAATTACGTGTATTTCGGCCGCGGCGCGTACGGCATCCAGCGCGCGGCGCAGGTGTATTTCGACGTGGACGCGTCGCAGCTCACCGCGGCGCAGGCCGCCTCGCTTGCGGCCATCGTCAAAGCGCCGTCGGCCTACGCGCCGCATATCAATCCCGCGGTCAACGCATCGCGCCGGGCGTACATCCTGGATACCATGCGCGAGCACGATATGCTGACCGAGGAGCAATACGCCGCTGCCCGGGCGGAGGAGATCGTGATCCGTCCCGCGCAGGCCGCAGAGAGCGTTTACGGCTGGTTCACCGACGCGGTGATCGAGGAGGCCGAGCGCATCCTGGGCATATCGGGCGACGCGCTGCTGGGCGGCGGCTATCACGTGTATACCACGCTGGATACGGAATACCAGCAGATCGCCGACACGGAGTACGCCAACGCCAAAAACTTCGCCGCGGCGGCCTCCGACGGCGAAAAGCCCCAGAGCGCCATGGCCTGCCTGGACGCCGCAAGCGGGGCCGTGCTGTGCATCGAGGGCGGGCGCGAATACGCCGTGCTGCGGGGACTGAACCGGGCCACGCAGCTGCGGCGGCAGCCGGGCTCGGCGCTCAAACCGCTTGCGGTGTACGCCCCGGCCATCGAGAGCTACGGCGCGACGACGGCGACCGTGCTCAACGACACGCCCACGACCTTCGCAGGCGGATACGCGCCGCGCAACAGCGGCAACAGCTATCACGGCTTCGTGACCGTACGCGAAGCGCTGAAATGGAGCATGAACGTGGCCGCGGTGCAGATGCTCAGCCGCATCGGCGTGCCCGCCGCCCGCGGGTATCTGCAAAAGGTGGGCATCCCGCTGGCTGACGCCGACCGCGGGCTGTCGCTGGCGCTGGGATCGCTGACCTACGGCGTATCGCCTGTGCAGCTGGCGGCGGCATACGCGGCCTTCGGCAACGGCGGCGTTTATTACGATCCGTACTTCATCCGCACCATCCGCGACGCCGACGGCAGCGTGATCTATTCGCATAACCGCAAGGGCGAGCGCGTGCTGAGCGAGGTAACGGCCTACCTGATGAACAGCCTTTTGCAGTCGGTCACGGGCAGCGGCACGGGGGCCAAGCTTTCGGGCGCGGGCACGCCGGTGGCCGGCAAAACGGGCACCGTCAATATGACCGGCGGCGGCAACCGCGATATCTGGATGGCGGCCTACAACCGCGAGATCTCCACCGCCTTCTGGATGGGCTTTGACAACACGGACAGCCGGCATAAGCTGGCGGGATGGGTTTCCGGCGGCGACTACACGGCGGCGCTGGCCCGCGATTTCTTCAAAGCGGCGTACGCGGGAAAGGATAAGCCCGCCTTTGCCACGCCGGAGGGCATCGTCTGGCAGACCGTGGACCGGGCCAGCGTGGAATGGCTGGGGGAAGCCATGCTGGCGACCAAACTGACGCCCAAGAGCTATCGGTATTCCGAGGTTTTCGCCGCGACAAACAAGCTGTCGAAGCAGTCCACCGCCTGGAAAGCGCCGAGCGGCCCCAGCGCTTTTTACGTAACGCATAACGACCGGGGAAATCCCGTGCTGTGCATAACGCCCGCCGAGAACGCGCTGCTGCGCGTGCAGCGGGACAGCGACGGGGAAAGCCTGATCCTGGCCGAGCTGAACGGCAGCGCGGGAAAGCCGGTGTATTATACCGACGCCGGCGCGAAGCTGGGCGTCGTGTACACCTACCGCGTGACGCCGATCAATTACGAGCTGCTGCAGAACGGCGTGCTGCTGGAGGGCACGCAGCTGGTGCAGATCGCCCAGGCCCGCGCGCCGTCCTCGGGCAGCAGCCTGCTGAACGTCCTTCGCGGGCTCCTGGGCGGCGGGGAAGAGAGCGCGGAAGCGTCGATCTTTGAGACGCAATGACGCCGGAAACGGGCGGCGGGGAGCGGCGGCATGGATACGGTTTCTGTTTTCAACGTGCGCCGCGAAGGGTGATACTATTCTCAATCTAAAATCTTATCATCTTTGGGTGTCTTTTCCGTCTTGGCGTTGCTTCATTCCGGTCAACGTAGCGCTGCTACGCCTCCCTCC
>CACWLY010000167.1 GCA_902761825.1 uncultured Eubacteriales bacterium | reverse complement strand
ATTTTGATCCACTGGATCAATTTCCGGGCGCTGCGGGCCCCTAAAACCTGCGCCAAAGGGCCCGCTTGAGTCCGGGGCCTTCCGGCCCGTTTCTCGCTGTTCGCTTGCGCTGGCCGAAGGCCAGGATTAACGGCCAAAGGAAAGGTTTTCCGGGCGCTCGAAACCCCTCTGGACACCCATCCCGGCGATGAAGCCGGTCGCCCGGGAACAGGTTGGCTGCCCCATTCAATCAACTCGCGGAAGTTACTGAAATTGCCGTCCCAAGCTGCTTCGCGGGCTGCTTCTTTGCAGCTTTCTGCCAGATTGCCGCCCGCAACCCGCGCTTCCCGCAGGGAGTAGCGCGGGGCGAGCCAGAAGAAAGCGCGTTTTTCCTGCCTGTTTCGCGGTATTTCGGCGCTTTTTGTCTTAATTCACCATTTACATCATGGCACTTAGAGAGCGAAAAGTATAACACTTCCCGGCTTATTCTTCGCTTGCCGGAGACACGTGAATAGCGCTTAAAACCTGGCCCACCCTGTCGTGGATCACAAGCTCGGCCATGTTGTCGTAGGGCGTTGCGTCGCGGTTGATCAGCACCAGATGCTTTCCCCGGAAATAGCGCAGGAGACCGGCGGCGGGATAAACCGTAAGACTGGTTCCGGCCACGATCATCATATCGGCGCTCCGGATCGCGTGCACCGCGCCGGAAACGACGCTGTCGTCGAGCCCTTCCTCATAGAGCACCACGTCCGGCTTGATGCGCCCGCCGCACTCGCAGCGCGGGATGCCCTGGGTGTTCCGGATATATTCCGGCCCGTAAAACTTGCCGCATTTCTGGCAGTAATTGCGCCAAACGCTGCCGTGGAGCTCATATACCTTTTTGCTGCCGGCCTTGGTGTGCAGACCGTCTATGTTTTGCGTGACGACGGCGCTCAGCCTGCCCGCGGCTTCGAGCTCGGCAAGCTTCAGGTGCGCCGCGTTGGGCTGCGCGTCCAGCGGAAGCAGCTTATCCCGGTAGAAGCGGAAAAACTCTTCGGGCATACGCTCGTAAAAGGTATGGCTCAGCATTTCCTCGGGCGGCCATTTGTAGTGCTGATTATACAGCCCGTCCACCGAGCGGAAATCCGGGATCCCGCTTTCGGTGCTCACGCCCGCGCCGCCAAAGAAAACGATGCTTTTGCTTTCGTCGATCATCTGCTGCAATGTCATGGCTTATCCTCCGGATCAAATCATAAACCACCGGCGTGAAAACCGGTGGTTTTTGCTATATTACTTATTCGGTTTTGCGCCCGATGGTGGCCTTGATGCGGCGCACGCCGGCGGAGGAGGCTTCCTCCTTGAGAATCTTGAAGGATACCAGATCGCCCGTGCGGTTGGCATGAGGCCCGCCGCAGATCTCCTTGCTGAAGGAGCCCATGGTATAAACGCGCACGATTTCGCCGTACTTGCTTTCAAACAGGCCGATAGCGCCCTGCGCCTTGGCTTCGGGCACGGTCATTTCTTCCATGGTAATGGGCACGTTGGCCTCGATGGCCTCGTTGACCAGCTTTTCCACTTCCTGCAGCTCCTCGGCGGTCACCTTGCGGCCGAAGGTAAAGTCAAAGCGCAGGCGTTCGGCGGTGATGTTGCTGCCCTTCTGCTTTACTTCGTCGCCCAGCACCTTGCGCAGCGCGGCCTGCAGCAGATGGGTGGCGGTATGCAGGCAGGTGGTCTGCTCGCTGTGGTCGGCCAGACCGCCCTTGAAAATCTGCTCCGCGCCGCTGCGGCTGGTGGCCTGATGCTGCTCGAAGCGCTTGGCAAAGTCCTCTTCGTCCACGGTCAGGCCGTGCTCGGCGGCCAGTTCCTTGGTGATTTCGACCGGGAATCCATAGGTGTCGTACAGCTTGAAGGCGCTGCGGCCGTCGATCACGCTGCTGCGCTCCAGGATCGCCTGGCATTCGCGCTTCACGGCGGCCAGGTCTCCGGCTTTGACGGCCTCGATGGCGGCGACCATATCGGGCTGCGGGCGCAGCACGTGCGTCCTGACGGCCTCCTCGGCGGCGGCCAGGGTATCGTCGGAGAGGATCCTGCTCATGGCGTCGCGGGTACGGTTGATATTGAACAGCACCTTGTCAAATTCCTTTTCGCCCTGCTTCAGGGTGCGGGCGAAGCGGCCTTCCTCCAGCGTCAGCTGTTCGATCACGAAGGCGGCGTTCTGCTCCAGCTCGGGATAAACCTCCCTGTACTGGTCGATGATGACCTGCGCGACTTTGGCGGTGAAGCCTTCGCCGAGGCCCAGCTCCATGCCGTAGCGCACAGCGCGGCGGATCAGGCGGCGCAGGATATAGCCCTGGCCCACGTTGCTGGGGCCGATGCCGCGGGGATCGCCGATGATGAAGGTGGCGGTGCGCATATGATCGGCGATGATGCGGAAAGCCTTGGTGTTTTCATCGTCGGGATTGTACTTCTTGCCGCTCAGCTCTTCGATCTTGGCCAGGATCTGGGCAAACACATCGGTTTCGTACACGCTCTTCTTGCCGTTGAGCACGCAGATCGTGCGCTCCAGGCCCATGCCGGTATCCACGTTCTTCTGCTCCAGCGGGATGAAGGAGCCGTCCTTCTGCTTGTTGTACTGCATGAACACGTCGTTCCAGATTTCCAGGTACGCGCCGCAGTGGCAGGCTGGCGAGCAATCCGGGCCGCAGGGAGCCTTCGTGATGATGAACATCTCGGTATCCGGGCCGCAGGGGCCGGTAACGCCGGCGGGGCCCCACCAGTTGTGCTCCTTGGGCAGATAGAACAGATGATCGTCCTTCACGCCGCAGCTGCGCCACAGGTTGGCGGCTTCCTCGTCGCGGGGGCAATCCGCATCGCCTTCAAACACTGTGAAGGCCAGCTTGTCCTTGTCGATGCCCAGCCATTCGGGGCTGGTCAGGAACTCCCAGCTCCAGGGGATCATTTCCTTCTTGAAATAGTCGCCCAGGCTCCAGTTGCCCAGCATTTCAAAGAAGGTCAGGTGGCTCATATCGCCCACTTCGTCGATATCGCCGGTGCGGATGCACTTCTGCACGTCGGTCAGGCGATTGCCCTGCGGATGCTTCTGGCCCAGCAGATAGGGAACCAGCGGATGCATGCCGGCGGTGGTGAACAGCACGGTGGGGTCGTTTTCCGGGATGACGGAAGCGGAAGGAATGACGCTGTGGCCTTTTTCCCGGAAGAATTTG
>CACWLY010000166.1 GCA_902761825.1 uncultured Eubacteriales bacterium | reverse complement strand
GGGGAGAGATCGCCAACGCCTGGCGCGTGCTGCCGCCCTCCGGCAGGCCGACGCTGGACGCCGCGGCGCGCCGCGCAAAGCCGCTGCCGCCGGACGCGCCCGACCCGGAGCGGCACTATCTGCTGGCGCAGGGCAATCTGTACATTTCGGCCCCCGATCTGGCCCGGCTGGGGTGCGAGCTGATGCACGAGCGCTACGCGCCCATGCGCCGCGCGCTGGCCGATTTCGGCGAGCGGGACGAGCATCTGCGCATGGGGCTCGGCACCTTTATCGTGCACGACCTGCTGCCGCGGACGCTATACGGCCATCAGGGACTGGCCTACGGGGCCATGCACGGGCTGTTTTACGATCCCGAAGCGGGGCGCGGCTTCGCGCTGCTGACCACCGCGGCCTCCGAGGCGCGGGTGGGCGTGCTTTCCGATCTCAATATATCGCTGATGAGGCTTGTGTTTGATGGAAACGGTCGCTGATATCAAAAAAATACAGGGCAGCGTGCTGGTCCTGCTGGAAAGCGGCGAAACGCTGCGTGTGCCGGGCTCGCTCTACCGGGAGCGCCCGGTCAAAAAGGGGCAGGCCTTCGATCCCGACGCCTACCGGCAGTATATCGCCCTGCGCGGCGGCGCGCACGCGCTGGACAGCGCGGTCAGGCTGCTGGCGCTGTGCGACCGCACCGAGTCTGAGATCCGGGACAGGCTGACCCGCGCCGGGTATCCCGAAGCCTGCGTGCGCAGCGTGATCGAAAAGCTGTACGCCGAGGAATTGCTGGACGACGCGGCCTACGCCTACGCCTATGCCCGCAGCCGTCGCGGCAGGTACGGGCGCGGCCGCCTGCGGCAGGAGCTGGCCCGCCGCGGCGTGGACCGCGAGACCGCCCGGGCGGCGGTGGATCAGCTGTCGGACGAGGAGCAGCTTGCCGACGCCGTGCGGCTGACCGGCAAGTACCTTTCCCGCACGCACGGCGATATGGACCGCAAGCTGTACCAGCGCACGCTGGCTATGCTGGCCCGCCACGGCTACGACGCCGATATCGCCCGCAAGGCGCTGGAAACCATCGCCCGGGGCGAGGATGAAAGCGACTGGGAGGCGGCCGACGTAAAGGACATGATGGCCTGGAAGCCGAAAAAATAAGCCGGGCGCGAGGAGAGGATCATGGCGAACTACGATATCCTGTTTTTCGATCTGGACGGCACGCTGCTGGGCCCCGATCATTTTTCGCTGTCCCCGGACAACCGCCGGGCGCTGCTTGCCGCGAAGGCGGCGGGCGTGAAGCTGGCCTTCGCCACCGGGCGCTGCCGCTGCATCCTGCCCGAATCGGCGCTGGCGGTGGGGTTTGATTACGCGGTGACCAGCAACGGCGCGGTGATCGACGATCTGGCGGCCGGACAGGAGCTGCACCGCTTCGCCTTCGATCCCGCGCTGGCGCGGATCGCCTGCCCGATCGTGGAGCGCTTTACCGATTTTTACGAGCTGTTCGCCGACGGCGAGATCCTTCTGACCCGCGCGTGCAGCGAGCGCGTGCCCGTCCGCCCGCTGCCGCCCTGGCACAGGAAGCACTTGGAGCGCGGGATCTCCCCGGTAACCGGAAGCCTGGAGGAATATTTGGCGGCCGGCGCGCCGCGGCTGGAAAAGATCAACGTGGTGAAGACCGATCACGAGCGCATCGCGCGCATCGACGCCGAGCTGCGGCCCATGGGGCTGTTCGCGCTCTCCAGCGGCATGGGCAACGGCTACGAGGTCGCGCCGAAGGGCTGCACAAAGGGCGCGGGCATCCGCTGGCTCTGCGCGCGCCTGGGCGTCGATATCGCCCGCTCCGCCGCGCTGGGGGACAGCGGCAACGATATCGAAATGCTGCGCGCCGCGGGCTGCGGCGTGGCGATGGGCAACGCCGACGCGGCGGTGAAGGCCGCCGCCGACCTGGTGACCGACGATTACGACCGGGACGGCGTCGCGCGGTTCATCGAAGCGCGCGTTCTTTAAAGGAGACGTTATGCTGCCTGAGTTTTTTCTCAAATCCATCGAGGCCCAGTACGGGGCCGAAACGGCCGCGCGCATTGTCGGCGGCATGCGGTCCGCGCGCCGGGTCAGCCTGCGCGCAAACCGCCTGAAAACCGATCCGGAAGCCGTGGCCGCGCTGCTGACGGAGCACGGGATCGGCTTTGAGCGCCTGCCCTGGAGCGAGGACGCCTTCCTGCTGACGGAGGCGCGCAAGGACGCGCTGCGCGCCCTGCCCGCCTATGAAAAGGGCGAAATCTACCTGCAAAGCCTGTCCTCCATGCTGCCGCCGCTGGCGCTCATGCCGCAGGCGGGAAAGGATATCCTGGACATGGCCGCCGCGCCCGGGGGAAAAACGGCGCAGATGGCGGCGATGACCGGCAACAGGGCGAACATCACGGCCTGCGAGATCAACAAAATCCGGGCCGAGCGGCTGCAATACAACCTGCGCAGGCAGGGCGCGTCCCGCGTGAACGTGATGGTGCGCGACGCTGCCAAGCTCGAGGATTTTTTCCGCTTCGACCAGATCCTCCTGGACGCGCCGTGCAGCGGCAGCGGCACGCTGCTGGAGACCGAGCCCCGCGGGCTTTCCGCCTTTTCCGAAAAGCTCGCGCGCAATTCGGCCGCCGTCCAGCTGAGGCTGCTGCGCAAGGCGCTGACGCTGCTCAAGCCCGGCGGCGCGATGGTGTATTCCACCTGCTCCGTCCTCGGAATCGAAAACGAAGATGTGCTCCGGGCCGGCATGAAGGGGTTCAAGGCCGAAATCGAGCCCCTGTCCCTGCCCGGGATCGACCGCGTTCCCACCCTGCCCGCGTCCCTGCCCGGCGCGCTGTGCGTATGCCCCACCGCGGAGTACGAGGGCTTCTTCATGGCGCGCATCCGCAAAATGGGGTAAACCTGTTTCCTTATACCGGGGCTGTTGCACAGCCCCATCGATCAAATGGATCCTCCATTTGATCGGGAGAAACGCCTTTTCCTCTCGTCCCTGCGGGACTCCCGGGCGGAAAAGG
>CACWLY010000165.1 GCA_902761825.1 uncultured Eubacteriales bacterium | reverse complement strand
GTCCAGGGGGCGAAGTCCCCTGGCGCAGAGCTCGAGGCCGCGGAGGCCTCGAACGTTCCCTCTTTCCTCTCATTTCACCCTTCGTGAATTGGCTCTTAGAACGTGAATCGTATAAGCCGACGTCAAGAAGAGGACGAAACTCCGTTTTCTTTCCGGCGTCGGCTTTTTTGCGTTTTTTTGTCCGCGGCCGGGAAAAATGAGGGCGGGGCAAAAAACGCCTTGACAATTACCCCGAGGGGGTATATAATGCTCACTGTATCCAAGATACCCCCATGGGGTATACAGGGAGGGCGACGCGATGGACTGCACGGCGGGAGCTTGCGAGCTTATGAAGCGGAAAAAGGTACGGGATGAAAACGAACGTCATGATCTGATGAACCGCCTGAAGCGGATAGAGGGTCAGGTGCGCGGTTTGCAGCGGATGCTGGATGAAAACGCCTATTGCCCGGATATCCTGACGCAGGCGTCCGCGGTCAGCTCCGCGCTGAACAGCTTTTGCAGGGTGCTGCTTGCCAGCCATATCCGCACCTGCGTATCGGAGGATATCCGCGCGGGCCGTGAGGAAACGGTGGACGAGCTGATGGACACGCTGCAAAAGCTGATGAAATAACGGGGAGGAGCATGACGATGGAACAATATCAGGTAACCGGCATGAGCTGCGCCGCGTGCTCCAGCCGGGTGGAAAAGGCGGTGTCCGGCGTACCGGGCGTGACCTCGTGCTCCGTCAGCCTTCTGACGAACTCGATGGGCGTGGAAGGCACGGCCTCTTCCGCCGACATCATCCGCGCCGTGGAGGCCGCCGGATACGGCGCATCGCTGAAAGGCGCGGCGAAAGCGGCAGCCCCCGGCGCTTCCCCTTCCTGGGCGGACGCCGAGGCGCTGAAGGATCACGAAACGCCCAAACTGAAAAAACGGCTGCTGTTCTCGGTGCCGATCCTTCTGGTGCTCATGTATTTTTCCATGGGCCACGGGATGTGGGGCTGGCCCGCGCCGGCGGCATTTGACAACCATGTATTCCTGGGGCTGTTCGAGCTGCTGCTGGCCGTGGCGGTAATGATCATCAACGGCAAGTTCTTCACCTCGGGCTTTTCCTCCCTGTTCCACGGCGCGCCCAACATGGATACGCTGGTGGCGCTCGGGTCCAGCGCGTCCTTTCTCTATTCGCTGGCGGAGCTGTTTCTCATGATCCTGGCCCAGGGAACGGGCGATCACGGCACGGTAATGAAGTACGGGATGAACCTGTATTTTGAATCGGCCGCCATGATCCCGACGCTGATCACGGTCGGCAAAATGCTGGAAGCGATGTCGAAGGGCCGCACGACGGACGCGCTGAAGGGCCTGATGCGGCTGGCCCCGAAAACCGCCGTGCTGCTGCGGGACGGCGTTGAAACCGAAGTGGGCATCGAGGAAGTCAAAACGGGCGACGTGTTTATAGTTCGTCCCGGCGAGCAGATCCCGGTGGACGGGATCATCCTGAAAGGCATGACCGCGGTCAACGAATCCGCGCTGACCGGGGAAAGCATCCCGGTGGACAAGGCCGGGGGCGATCCGGTTTCCGCGGCGACGATGAACCAGCAGGGGTATATCGAATGCCGCGCGACCCGCGTAGGCGAGGACACCACGCTGGCGCAGATCATCCGCACCGTTTCCGACGCAGCCGCGACAAAGGCCCCGCTGGCGCGCATCGCCGACAGGGTATCCGGGATCTTCGTGCCCACGGTGATCGCGCTTGCGCTGCTGACGCTGGCCGGCTGGCTGATCGCCGGAAAGCCCTTCTCCTTCGCCATCGCGCGCGGGATTTCGGTGCTGGTGATCAGCTGCCCCTGCGCGCTGGGGCTCGCAACGCCGGTCGCCGTCATGGTGGGCAGCGGCGTCGGCGCGAAAACCGGCGTGCTGTATAAAACCGCCGCCGCGCTGGAAGGCGCGGGCAGAACGCAGGTGATCGCGCTGGATAAAACGGGCACCGTGACCGAAGGCCAGCCCCGCGTCACCGACGTGCTCCCGCTGGACACGGACAGGAACGCGCTGCTTTCGCTCGCCGCGTCGCTGGAAAAAAACAGCGAGCACCCGCTGGCGAAGGCCGTGGCTGCAGAGGCCGAGGGCCTGCCGCTCTCCGAGGTCAGCGATTTTGAAGCGCTGCCCGGCCACGGGCTCCGCGCCCGGCTGGACGGGAAGGAGCTGCTCGGCGGAAGCCTGAAATACCTTGCGTCCAAAGGGCTGGTCAGCGAATCGGTTTCCGCGCAGGCGAACGCCCTGGCCGAACAGGGAAAAACGCCGCTGCTGTTCGCCCTGGACGGAAAGCTCCGCGGCATGATCGCGGTGGCCGATCCCATCAAGCAGGATTCCGCGCAGGCCATCCGCGAGCTGCGGAACATGGGGATCCAGACCGTGATGCTGACCGGCGATAACGAGCGGACAGCCAGGGCCATCAGCGGACAGGCCGGCGTGGATCAGGTGATCGCGGGCGTTCTTCCGGAGGGCAAGGCCGACGTGATCCGCAATCTCAAGCCCCTGGGAAAGGTCGCCATGGTCGGCGACGGCATCAACGACGCGCCCGCGCTGACGGTGGCGGACAACGGCATCGCCATCGGGGCGGGCACCGACGTGGCCATCGACGCGGCGGACATCGTGGTGATGAAAAGCCGCCTGACCGACGTGACCGCCGCGATCCGGCTCAGCCGCGCGACGATCCGGAACATCCACCAGAACCTGTTCTGGGCGTTCTTCTACAACGCGATCTGCATCCCGCTGGCGATGGGCCTGTACGGCATAGAGATGAAGCCCATGTACGGCGCGGCGGCCATGGCGCTGTCCAGCTTCTTCGTGTGCATGAACGCGCTGCGGCTGAACCTGATAAACCCGCATGACGGAAAGCACGACCGGAAAGAAAAGAGCATTCCCGCGGAAGCGCTCGATGCGATCGTCGCCGCGGAATCAATAAAGGAGGAAAAAACCATGAAAAAGACCCTGAAAGTGGAAGGCATGATGTGCATGCACTGCGAAGCCCGCGTCAAGAAGGCGCTGGAAGCCGTTCCCGGCGTGGAAAGCGCCGTCGCGGACCATACCGCCGGC
>CACWLY010000164.1 GCA_902761825.1 uncultured Eubacteriales bacterium | reverse complement strand
TTTTTACAGGAGAATATGTTAAAATAACGATCGGGGAGAATGGATGAAAGCGGTTTTCCACGCCCGTTATTCTCCCCGAAAAGCAGGAAACGGGCGGGGAGCGTAGAATTATTTTATGATACGCTGTTCAAAAAAGGAGGCTGAACGCCATGAACGATAAAGCGCTGGAAGAGGTTTTCGTATCCTCCGAGGAGCTATTCAAGGGCGTGCTGATCAACGTGGAGCACTGGCAGGTGCTTCTGCCCAACGGCAAGCCCGCGCTGCGCGAGATCGTGCGCCATCGCGGCGCGGCGGCCGTCGTGCCGCTGGACGACGCGGGCAACGTGACGATGGTGCGGCAGCACCGCATCGCCGTGGGCCGCTTCACCTGGGAGATCCCCGCGGGCAAGCTCGATTACGCGGGCGAGGACATGCTGGAGTGCGCGCGCCGCGAGCTGGAGGAGGAGACCGGCCTGAACGCCGAAAACTACCGCCTGCTCACCGTGATGGATACGACGCCCGGCTTCTGCAACGAGCAGATCGGCATTTACCTGGCCACCGGGCTGAGCCAGCGCGTGGCGCATACCGATCCCGACGAGTTTCTGCATGTGCGCGCCTTCCCGCTCACCGAGGCCATTCAGATGGTGATGAGCGGCGAGATCCACGACAGCAAAACGATCGCCGGGCTTCTGATGGCCGCCCAGCTGCAGAACTGCGCGGCCGTCGCGCCCTTCGATCAGCCCGCGCCCATCCAAAGGCAGAGCGGCGCGTTCTCTTCCCGGGGAAAGGAATAATACGCTTCTTCTATGGGCCAATTCACAAAGGGTGAATGAAGAGCAGGGAAGGAAACGTTCGAGACCTCCGCGGTCTCGAGCTCTGCGCCAGGGGACTTCGCCCCCTGGACCCATCCCGGCGATGAAGCGCGGAGCGTAAACCAGACTTGCTTCCGCCTGTTTGGTCTGTGGGGCCAAGTGAGTTCCCGGGCAAAGAAAACCTGGAAGCCAGCCGAAAAATGAATATATTCATTTTTCGGTCTGTCTGCCAGCTTTTCACGGCGCATAAATGCGCCGCCCGACCGGCGAAGCCGGTCGCCCGGGAACGGTTGTATACGCTATCCTACTGACAGCGGCAAGTTGCTTGTTCGACAAGTTACGCCGCAACCGCCGCAGCCGGGGTCCGGAGGCTTTGAGCGCCCGAAAAACCTTCCCTTGGGATGGTTTTAGCGAAAAGCGGGCCGGAAGGCCCAGGACAGGCTCCCTCCCCGGCGGGAGCTCGAGGGCAGCGCCCTCGTCGTTCTCCCTGATTTTATTTCCTTATTCGCATCATGGCTCTCAGACCGCGAATGGAATAACTCGCGCGTATAATTGGCATTTTGTTTGAAAAGACCGCGTTTTTCCGTTGCATTCCCCCGGGTTTTGTGGCATAATATCGACGAAATGAGGACTGCCCATGCAGGCTTATTGCCAGAGCGTGTTTTCCGACCTGCCGGTGCTGGAAACCCGGCGGCTGCGGCTGCGGCCGCTGTGCATGCGCGACGAAAGGGACATGTACCGCTACGCCAGCGATCCCGAGGTCGCCCGGCATGTGCTTTGGGACGCGCACGAAAGCCCGCGCCAGACCCGCGCCGCCCTGCGCAGCGCGCTCAGGCAGTACCGCAACGGCTCGCCGTCCAGCTTCGCCGTGGAGCGCAGAAGCGACCGCCGCATGATCGGCACCATCGGCTTCATGTGGATCAACTGCGAGCACCGGAGCGGCGAGGTGGGCTACAGCCTGGCCCGCGATTGCTGGAACCAGGGCTACGCCACCGAAGCGCTTTCCGCCGTGCTTCGCTTCGGCTTTGAAACGCTGCGCCTGCAGCGCGTGGAGGCCATGTGCGAGGTGGATAACCCAGCTTCCGCCCGGGTGATGGAAAAATGCGGCATGACCTACGAGGGCACGCTGCGCAGCCGGGTGTTCAACAAGGGCCGCTATTCCGACGTGCGGCTGTACGCCGCGCTGCGGGACGATCCGCTGCCCGATATCAACAAGTTCTCTCTTTGAAAGGAAGAAGCCCATGTTTGAGTACAAAACCCATGGCACCTGCTCCACCCAGATCGATCTGGATATCGACAGCGAGGGCATCATCCGCGCCTGCCAGATCCATAACGGCTGCCAGGGCAATACAAAGGGCCTGGCCACCATGGTGGTGGGCCGCAAGGCCGACGAGGTCAAGGAACTGCTGCGCGGCATTCCCTGCCGGGGCAATACCAGCTGCCCCGATCAGCTGAGCCGCGCGATCGAAGCTTATGAACAGGAGGTACGCTGACGTGTCCGGCAACAGGAAAACCGATAAACGCAAGATCTTCATCGCCGTGCTGTGCGTGGTGATGGTCGTCGCCATGATCCTGCCCACCGTTATATCCTTCCTGGAATAATACGGGCTGATAAAAGTAATGCTAACCGGTCATAATAACGATACAGGAGGAAACGACCATGGATTTGAAAGGCTCCCGGACCGAAAAGAACCTGATGGCCGCTTTCGCAGGCGAAAGCATGGCCCGCAACAAGTACGATTATTACGCCAGCGCCGCCAAGAAGGAAGGCTATCAGCAGATCGCCGCCATCTTTGAGGAGACCGCCCGCAACGAAAAAGAGCACGCCAAGATGTGGCTGCGCGCCCTTTCCGGCTTCGCCGAGGGCAAGACCCCCGGGGATACCGCCAAAAACCTCGCCGCCGCCGCCGCGGGCGAGCACGAGGAATGGACCGAAATGTACAAGGAGTTCGCCCGCGTCGCCCGCGAGGAGGGTTTCGACGAGCTGGCCGCCAAGTTCGAGGGCGTGGCCGAGGTGGAGCACGCGCACGAGGATCGCTATAACAAGCTGAAGGAAAACCTGGACAACGGTTCCGTTTTCAATAAGGGCGAAACCAGGGTCTGGCATTGCCGCAACTGCGGCTACATCTACGAGGGCGAGGAAGCCCCGGCGGTGTGCCCGGTGTGCAATCATCCCCAGGCGTACTTTGAGCTGGAGCAGACCAATTTCTGATATCCCAAAAGCAGGCTGACGGAAAATTCATTCCGGTCAACGTAGCGCTGCTACGCCTCCCTCCATTCAGCTTAGCCAGGGCGAAAAATCCATCCAAAATCTGATAATCTTTTATACTGAGAATAATATAAACGAAGGAGAGAGATACGATATGGAGATGAAGGAAATCCGCGCGCTGATCGCGCAGATGACCCTGGAGGAGAAGGCCGGGCTGTGCTCCGGCGACGATTTCTGGCATACCAAGGCGGTGGAGCGCCTGGGCGTTCCGCGCACGATGGTCAGCGACGGCCCCCACGGACTGCGCAAGCAGGATCAGCGCGTCGATCATCTGGGCGTCAACGACAGCATCAAGGCCGTCTGCTATCCCGCGGCCTGCGCCGCGGCGGCCAGCTTTGACCCCGATATGATCGCCGCGATGGGCGAGGCCATCGGCGAAAGCTGCCAGCACGAGGGCCTGAGCGTCGTGCTCGGCCCCGCCGTCAACATCAAGCGCTCTCCCCTGTGCGGCCGGAATTTCGAGTATTACAGCGAGGATCCGTACCTGGCCGGCGAGATGGCCTGCGCCATGATCCACGGCGTGCAGAGCAAAAACGTGGGCACCAGCATCAAGCACTTCGCCGCCAACAGCCAGGAGCACCGCCGCATGAGCAGCAGCAGCGACGCCGACGAGCGCACGCTGCGCGAAATCTATTTCCCGGCCTTTGAAATGGCCGTCAAGCGCGAGCAGCCCTGGACCGTGATGTGCTCCTACAACAAGATCAACGGCGTGTACGCCAGCCAGAACCGCTGGCTGCTCACCGACGTGCTGCGCGGGGAATGGGGCTTTAACGGCTATGTGATGAGCGACTGGGGCGCGGTCAGCGACCGCGTGGCCGGCGTCGCCGCCGGGCTCGATCTGGAAATGCCCTCCTCAAACGGCGTCAACGACCGCAAAATCGTGGCCGCCGTGCGCGAAGGCAGGCTCGACGAAAAGCTGGTCGATCTGGCCTGCGAGCGCATCCTGAACATCGTGTTCCGCTTCGCCGAGAACGCGCGGCCCGATACGCCCTGGGATAAGGAAGCCCAGCACGCGCAGGCCGCCGATATCGCCGCCGAGTGCATGGTGCTGCTCAAAAACGAGGGCGGCATCCTGCCGCTGAACAGGGCGGACGCCGTGGCCTTTATCGGCGAGTTCGCCGAAAAGCCGCGCTTCCAGGGCGGCGGAAGCAGCCATATCAACTGCTTTAGGATCACCGGCGCGCTGGAGGCCGCCAAGGGGCTGAACGTGACCTACGCCCGCGGCTACGATGCCGCGCGGGACGAGGCCACCGACGACATGATCGAGGAAGCCGTCCGCGCCGCGAAGGCCGCCAAGGTCGCCGTCGTGTTCGCCGGGCTGCCCGATTCCTACGAATCCGAGGGCTATGACCGCCAGCATATGCGCATGCCCGAATGCCAGAACCGCCTGATCGCCGCCGTGGCCGCCGCCAACCCGAACACGGTGGTGGTGCTGCATAACGGCTCGCCCGTGGAAATGCCCTGGATCGGCCAGGTCCGCGGCGTGCTGGAGGCGTACCTGGGCGGACAGGCCGTGGGCATGGCGACCGTGCGCGTGCTCTACGGCGACGTGAACCCCAGCGGGCACCTGGCCGAAACCTTCCCCGTAAAGCTCAGCGATAACCCCTCCTTCCTGTATTACGGCGGCGAGGGCGACCGCACCGAGTACCGCGAGGGCGTGTTCGTCGGCTATCGCTATTATGACAAAAAGGATATGGACGTGCTCTTCCCCTTCGGCTACGGCCTGAGCTATACGTCCTTCGCGTACAGCGATCTGCGCCTGAGCGCCGACGCCATGCGCGATACCGATACCGTGACCGCCACCGTAACGGTGCGGAATACCGGCAGCCGCTTCGGCAAGACCGTGGCGCAGCTCTACGTGGGCGCCCTGGGCGGCGATTGGATACGGCCCGTGCGCGAGCTCAAAGGCTTCCGGAAGGTCGCCCTGCAGCCCGGCGAAAGCAGGCAGATCACCTTTACCCTGGACAAGCGCTGCTTCGCCGTCTGGAACGAGCAGATTCACGACTGGTACGCGCCCTCCGGACAGTACGAGATCGCCGTGGGCGACAGCTCCCGCGATTTGCCCCTGCGCGCCGCGCTCACGCTGACCGCCGGACGCCTTCCCCGCAAGTATACGATGGACAGCATTTTCATCGACCTCATGGCCGATCCCAAGGCGAAGCCCATCGTCGAAGAGTTCATGAGCAAAGCTGGCCCGAACGAGATCGAGAACGATCATTCCGACGCCGCCGGCGAGGCGATCAGCGAGGAAATGAACATCGCCATGTTCAACTATATGCCCCTGCGCGCGCTGCTCAGCTTCGGCGGCGATCAGTCCACGGCCGACGCCGTCGACGCGCTGCTGCGGCGGCTGAACGGGGAGTGAGGAGACGTTCGAGAGCTGCTCGCTCTCGAGCTCTTCGCCAGGAGACTTCTGCATCCGGGGCCTTCCGGCCCGTTTCTCGCTGTTCGCTTGCGCTGGCCGAAGGCCAGGATTATCATCCCAAGGGAAGATTTTCCGGGCGCTCGAAACCCCCAGCCCCCGCCAGTTGCGGAGACAACATAACTTGTCGAAAAAGCAACTTGCCGCTGTCAGTTGGATAGCGTAAGCCACCGCTCCCGGGCAGGCCAGCTTCGCTGGCCGACTGTGCGCGAAATAGCGTCGAGCGAAGCGAGACTGAGGGCAGGCAATCCGGAAGATTGCCGCCCGAAACCC
>CACWLY010000163.1 GCA_902761825.1 uncultured Eubacteriales bacterium | reverse complement strand
TAATGATAGGCCGCTTCTCCCACAAATGACCTGCTTTTTCCAGTCGCGATGTATCGATAGAACCGTTTATTGGGATTCTGTACCCAATTATCGTACCATTCAGCCCACTTTTCATACGGAAATGGGATCGTGCCGCCCCAGGCGCGGTTGTATTCCATCGTTTCGGGGTCCGCCATCATGGACTGACGGAACCACAGATCCTCTAGGTGGGGTTTGTAGAAAAAAACTTCTATTCTGTTTTTCATCATCTATCTCAATGCCTGTCGGAGACAGGCAATCTTTCCTGTTTGTGGTGACAATTGTCACGACCTTAGAATAACGCATCAAAAAAGAGGAAACAAGTCAAAATAGTAGTATTTCTTTTTTGCGTTTCCTGTCTGCTTTTTTGCGTTTTGGTTGACTTTTTTCCGCCGGGGTGTTACACTCAATCAGGTTTTGTGGGTTCTACAATTTTATATGCTGAAGGAGGGGTATTCCATGACTGGTCTTCCTCTGATCATTGCCTTTGTGGTGGCAATCGTGCTGATGATCCTTCTGATCTCCAAGCTGAAGGTTCATCCTTTCCTCGCGATTATGGCTATCTCCCTGCTGCTGGCCATCGTCGCCGGCATCCCGCTGAAGGATATTCCCGGAGTCATCGGTTCAGGCTTCTCCGGAACCTTCACCTCCATCGGTATCGTCATCATCCTGGGCGCCTTCATCGGCACGGTGCTGGAAAAGACTGGCGCGGCTCTGAAGCTGGCGGATATGGTTATCCGTCTCGTGGGTGAGAAAAATCCGCAGCTAGCCATTGAGCTGATGGGCTGGGTTGTTTCCATCCCCGTTTTCTGTGACAGCGGCTTCGTGATCCTGAATCCCATCCGCAAGGCCCTGGTCAAGCGCACAGGCGTTTCCTCCGTGGCCATGACGGTCTGCCTCTCCTGCGGCCTTTATATCGCGCACGTCTTTATTCCGCCGACCCCCGGCCCCATCGCCGCTGCTCAGACGCTCGGCGTCGGCGAGAACCTGCTGCTGGTAATCGGTATCGGCGTACTGTGCTCCATCTTCCCGCTGATTGCCGGCCTGATTTACGCAAAGTTTATCGGCAAAAAAATCAAGAGCTCTGACGAGACCGGAGACAACGGTGAAACCGTCAAGTCCTATGAGGAACTCAAGGCTGAATACGGCAAGCTGCCTGGCGGCCTGAACGCCATCGCTCCCCTGGTGGTTCCGATTCTGCTGATGGCCCTCTCCTCCATTGCCGCCATGGCAAAATGGACCGGCGCTGTTGCCGATCTCCTGACCTTCCTGGGCACCCCGATTATGGCTCTGGCCGTCGGTACCGTGCTGGCGATCATTCAGCTGTTCACCTCCGGGAAGCAGAAGGATTTCTACAATATGACCAACGACACGCTCAAGACCGTCGGACCGATTCTGTTCGTCACCGCGGCCGGCGGCGTGCTCGGCAAGGTCATCTCCTCCTCTGACATGGTCAATTTCATCACAGCCCATGCCAATGCGCTGCAGACGATCGGCATCTTCTTCCCCTTCCTGCTCGCTGCCATCCTGAAGACCGCGCAGGGCTCCTCCACCGTGGCGATTACGACCAGCGCCGGTATTGTGGCTCCGCTGCTTTCCGTGCTGGGCTTCACAACGCCCGTGGAGATCGCTCTGGTGGTTATGGCCATCGGCGCAGGCGCCATGACGGTTTCCCATGCCAACGACAGCTATTTCTGGGTTGTTACCAACTTCGGTGAGATGCAGCCTGAAGAAGGCTACAAGACCCAGACCCTGATGACGCTGATTATCGGTCTCGCTTCCATGGTGGAAATCTTCATTCTCAGCCTCATCTTCTGATCGGCAGACATATCCCGCACATCCTGTCTGCGGACAGGGTGCGCGCTTTTTCTGATATCCGGAGGAATATATGAATCAGCAATTACGTAATCACGCGGATCAAATTGTCCGGGAAGCCATTGCCGCCGTTCAGCCGGACGCGGCGGTGCAGCGGGCGCTCCGCGGCATGGATTTTCCCGGCCGTGTCCTGCTGGTAGCCGCCGGCAAAGCCGCCTGGCAGATGGCCAAGGCCGCTTCCGACTGTCTGGGAGACCGGATTGAAAACGGTGTTGTCGTCACCAAATACGACCATGTGATGGGTCCTATCGCGAACTTCTCCTGTTTTGAGGCCGGGCATCCGGTACCGGATGAAAATTCCTTCCGCGGAACCCAGGCCGCTCTGGATCTGGTGGCGGATCTGACGGAAAAGGATACCGTGCTTTTCCTGCTTTCCGGCGGCGGCAGCGCGCTGTTTGAAAAGCCTCTGATCCCGGGAGCGGAGCTGCAGGATATTACCGGCCAGCTGCTGGCCTGCGGTGCGGATATTGTGGAGATCAACACCATCCGCAAGCGCCTGTCCCAGGTAAAGGGCGGCCGCTTTGCTCAGCTTTGCTGGCCCGGCAAAGTGGAAGCCGTCATTCTTTCAGACATTCTCGGCGATCCGCTGGATATGATCGCCTCAGGCCCTGCCTGCCCAGATACCTCCACAGCGGAGGACGCCATGCGCATCCGTGAAAAATACAGCCTGCGGATGTCCGCTGAAGCGGAACGCCTTCTGGGCATTGAAACGCCCAAGACCCTGGATAATGTGCACACCCAGATCAACGGAAGCGTGCGGGAGCTGTGCTCAGCGGCGGCAAAAACCTGCCGCGATCTCGGCTATGAGCCCATTCTGCTGACTGATCAGCTCTGCTGTCAGGCCCGGGAGGCCGGCAGCTTCCTCGCCTCCATTCTGAAGACCCATGCATCGGACAGCAAAGCCCTGGCCTTTATCGCCGGCGGTGAAACTGTTGTTAAACTCACCGGACACGGGCTCGGCGGCAGGAATCAGGAAATCGCCCTGTCCGCCGCCGCCGGCATTGCTGGATTGACCCGGGCGGCGGTTTTCTCGGTCGGCAGCGACGGAACGGACGGCCCTACCGATGCCGCCGGCGGCTATGCGGACGGGGACACCTGCCGGGAGCTTCTGGCCCAGGGACTCACAATCGATGCGGTGCTGCAGGATAACGACGCCTATCACGCGCTAGAAAAGACCGGCGGCCTGATCATGACCGGCCCCACCGGCACCAACGTCAATGATGTGTCGGTTGCTCTGCTGGAATAACGGAACCGACAGCCGGTCCGCAAAGGCCG
>CACWLY010000162.1 GCA_902761825.1 uncultured Eubacteriales bacterium | reverse complement strand
GTCAACGTAGCGCTGCTACGCCTCCCTCCATTCAGCTTAGCCAGGGCGAAAAATCCATCCCAAATCTGATAATCTTTTATACTGAGAATAGTATGAGAGAGGCGAAGGATGAAACGGACGTATCCGGATTACTATCAGCAATTCAGGTGCATCGCGGACAGGTGCGGGCATAATTGCTGCGTCGGATGGGAGATCGATATCGACGGTGGCACGCTGCGGCGCTATCTGCGGATGAAGGGACCGATGGGCGAGCGCCTGCGGCAGAGCATTGAAATAACCGCCGACGGTGCGAGCTTCGCGGCGGACGCCGAGGGGCGCTGCCCGCTCCTTAACGCAAACGGCCTCTGCGATCTGATTGCCGATCAGGGCGAAAAAGCCCTGTGCCAGATCTGCCGCGATCATCCGCGCTTCCGCAACCGGCTGCGCGACCGCGAGGAGATCGGCCTGGGGCTGTGCTGCGAGGCCGCCTGCCGCCTGATCCTCGGAAACGGCGAGAAGCCGGGGCTGATCACCGAGGACGACGGGCGCTCCAAAGCGGCGCCGGGCGGCGCGGAACAGCGCTGGCTGGACGCGCGCGATCATCTGTTTGACTTGATCTGGACGCCCTCTCTGGATATCGACAGCTGCCTGTCGCTTGCTATGTCGCGATACTACGGGATCAGCCGCGTGCCGTATACGTCCAGGTATTGGTCGAGATTCTTTCTGTCGATGGAGCATATGGAGCCTTCCTGGATCGAAAGGCTGAAAAAGCTGCACGACCGCAAATCCCAATATATGACGATACCGCCCTCGGATGACGACGGACAGCTGCGGCGGCTCGCCACGTATTTTATCTACCGCTACGCCGTCCATGGATGGAAAAGACGCCGTTCGCAGCATAACAGCTGCGTCGCCTTCGCCGCGCTCAGCGTATACATGATCTATCTGATCGGCAAAGAGACGGGCGACCTGTACGAAGCGGCGCGCCAGTACTCGGCGGAAATCGAATATTCCGATATCAATGTGGAAAAACTGCTGGATAAATTTGACCGTTACGCGGAGGAATACATATGAAACTGATCTCATGGAATGTGAACGGCCTGCGCGCCGCGATGGGCAAGGGCTTTGCGGAAAGCTTTGATCGGCTGGACGCCGACGTTTTCTGCCTGCAGGAAACCAAGCTGCAGGAGGGGCAGATCGATCTGCAGCTGCCCGGATACCACCAGTATTGGAACTATGCGGAGAAAAAGGGATATTCCGGCGTGGCCGTTTTCACTCGACGCGTGCCTGACGATGTGCGCCGCGGGATCGGCGTGGAGGAGCACGATCACGAGGGCCGAGTGCTGACGCTGGCATTCGCGGATTTTTACCTGGTTTGCTGCTATACGCCCAATTCGCAGGACGGCCTGAAACGGCTCGATTATCGGATGCGCTGGGAGGACGATTTCAGGGCGTATCTGAAAAAGCTGGAGCAGTCGAAACCGGTGGTGCTCTGCGGCGATCTGAACGTGGCGCACGAGGAGATCGATATCAAGAATCCCAAGTCAAACCGCATGAACGCGGGATTTACCGATCAGGAACGCGCTAAGATGACGGAGCTGCTCGAAAGCGGATTCGTCGATACCTTCCGCGCGCTGCACCCCGATGAAACCGGCGCTTACTCCTGGTGGAGCTACCGATTTCACGCCCGGGAGAACAACGCGGGATGGCGCATCGATTATTTCATCGTTTCCGAAGCCCTGCGGCCGCGTGTGAAGGAAGCGACCATCCACAATGAGGTTTTCGGCTCCGATCATTGCCCGGTCGGGCTTGAATTGGAATGATTTACAGATTATTATTGCAAAAGATGTTGACATTTCGTAATAAATTTGATATAAAAATGATGGATATATTTAAAATCTCACAGCATGCCCGCGATTACGGCGGGCAGAAAGGTGATTTGAAATGGCCGGTGCAAAAAAACGCAATGCGTATCGTGGCTTGATCGTCTGCATGCTGGTGCTGCTGGCGCTGGCTGCGTTGGCGTACGCAGGGTATGTGTATACACAGAAGGATCTGGATCGCGCGGTAAAGGAAAACGCCGAGCAGGTTCAGCAGATCAACGCCGCAAGGACGGCCGACTATAACGCCGCCGTCAGCGAGAGGAACCGTCAGCAGGCGCAGCAGGCTGCGCAGGTGGACGAGAGCTGGCCCGCCCCCGCGCCGCAGGGCTGGGACGTGCTGGATCTGAGCAGTCTACCCGTCAGCGCGGGCTCGCAGATCAGCGCGACCCGGCAGGATATGCTGCAGGGCGGCGCGCTGGTCGTCAACCGCTGGCATCCGATGCCCGCCGATCTTACGGACGATATGATGGTCAGCATCAGCCGTCACAGCCGCGAGGACAAGGACAAGACCACCAACATTCCCACCAAGAATTCCTCGGTCATGCTGATGCCCGACGCGGTGAACGCGCTGATGCGCTTGTATCAGGACGCCCGCAATACCGGCCTGGATATGGACAATATCATCGTTGAGGAAGGCTACCGCACGATGGAAACCCAGACCCAGAACTGGAGCCAGAAGGCCGAAAAGTACAGCAGCCGCTATACCGGCGACAAACTTACGGAAAAGGTGATCAATGAGGGCGTGGCCTATCCCGGCACCAGCGATTTCCAGTCCGGCATGAGCATCCGCCTGTATAACTACAAGAGTGGGGACAAGACGTTTTCCGATACGCCGCTGCATGAGACCGAGCAGGGCCGCTGGCTGTATAACAACTGCTGGAAGTACGGCTACGTTTTCCGCTTCCCCGTGCAGGGCTTCCCGTATCCGGATACAGCGGACAAGAGCTATGTGACCGGCATCAGCCAGAGCATGAAGGTTTACCGCTATGTCGGTAAAGCCAACGCGACCGCCATGCAGGCGATGAACATGTGCCTGGAGGAATACATTCAGTATCTGATCGATCATCCCCATATCGCCGTGTTTGAAAACGGCGAATTGCGCTGCGAAATCTACCGTCTGTCCGATCCCTACGGCGACGCGATGGTCACAATCCCCAGCGGCGCTTCCTCTTACACCGTCTCTTCCGACAACGTCGGCGGCATGATCGTGGCGTCGCAATTCTAATCCAAAATGAAAAAGGGGCTGTCTCAAAATGATCTAACAGATCATAAGAGGTGGCCCCTCTTCATTTGCCAAAGAAAAAGATATAGGACAATGATTTCAGGGCATAGCAA
>CACWLY010000161.1 GCA_902761825.1 uncultured Eubacteriales bacterium | reverse complement strand
TATCTGAAGGAATTGGGCGCGAAAAAGGTGATCGCCCGGGCTTCCAGGAATGTGCAGCGGCAATTTCTGCTTCGCAACGGCGCGGATGGCGTGGTGTACCCGGAGGAGCAGCTGGCGGCCTGGACGGCCATTCGATATACATCCGATCATATCCTGGATTATATTGCTTTGGATGATGAATTTGCCATTTACGATGTATCCGTCCCCGCGGAATGGGACGGGAAAACCGTAGGCGGGCTGGACATTCGGAAAAAGTATAATCTGAATCTGCTGGCTGTGCGAAACAATGGAACGCCCAGCATGGCTGTGACCAGCGATACACAATTAAAACAAAATCAGACGATCCTTGTGCTCGGAAAATGGAAGGATATACAAAAATGTTTCCGAATATAAAAGATGCTTCCCTTAAGGAAGTGATTCATGCATGACGGACGCGCTTTTGATCGTGACCTTCCTGCTCACAGGCATCTATGGCTATTGGGTCATGGATCGGGTGGACCGGTTTCTGAATGAACACGTGAAGGGAGAAGAAGAGGAAGCGAATGAGCAGCAGCAAAGATAACCGGCAAAGCAGCCACATCCTGGTCTGCCTTTCTTCATCGACCTCCAATGCCAGAGTGATCCACGCCGCCGCCCGGATCGCCGCCGCCTTTCAGGGCGCTTTTTCCGCGCTGTTCGTGGAAACGCCCGGCTATGCACAGCTATCCGACGACGATAAAAAGCGCCTGCGCAGCAACATGAACCTGGCGGAAAAGCTGGGCGCCAAAATAGAAACGGCGATTGGAGACGATGTTCCTTATCAGATCGCCGAATATGCCCGATTGTCCGATGTTTCCTGTATCGTGATCGGCCAGACCAATACGGTGGGCGGCCTGCTCCGCAGGAAGCGGTCTTTGACAGACCGTTTGATCAATTACGCGCCGGATCTGGATTATTTCATCATTCCCGATCACGGAACCAGGGTGTATGTGGCCCGGAAAGCGCCGGAAAGCAATCGAAAAAGGGCCATTATAGATACTGGGATTTCTTTGGCCGCTTTGGGCCTTTGCACACTGATCGGTTTTTTGTTTTCCCATTTGGGATTTACCGACGCCAACATCATCATGGTTTATCTGCTTGGGCTGCTGACTGTGTCCATCAGCACGGCGCACCGGGCGTTCAGCCTGATCTGGGCCGTGGTCAGCGTGCTGCTGTTCGATCTTCTATTTACAACGCCTCGCTTCACCTTCTATGCTTACGGCACAGGCTATCCCGTCACCTTTCTGGTCATGTTTGCCGCCGCTTTCCTGATCAGCACGTTGGCGATCCGCCTGAAGCGGAATGCCAGGCAATCGGCCCAAACGGCCCGCCGGGTGAGCGTGGTGCTGGAAACGGACCGGCAGCTTTCCAAATCAAAATCAAAAGAGGAAATCCTTTCGGTGCTGGCGGGGCAATTGACGCAGCTTCTGAAAAGGAGTCTGGTGGTATATCCGGCAGAGGACGGCCGCTTGGGCGATCCCGTATTCTATCCCGCCGCGGAGGATACGACGCCCTATCGCATGGAGCGGGAACGGCAGGCGGTGGAATGGGCGTTTGCCCAGCGCAAGCGCGCCGGTGCGACCACAAACAGGTATCCGCAAAGCAGTTATTTGTATTACAGCATGCGGGTGCAGGAGCATGTATATGGCGTCGTCGGCGTGGCGGTGCACGATTCTCCGCTGGACGCCTCGGAAGAAAGCATGCTTGCCTCCGTGGTGGGCGAATGTTCCCTGGCGCTGGAAAACGCCCGCAACGCGCGGGAAAAAGAGGAATCCATGGTGCTGGCGGAAAACGAGCGCCTGCGGGCCAATCTGCTCAGGGCTGTTTCGCATGACTTGCGCACGCCGCTGACTTCCATCATGGGAAACGCGGATAATTTGCTTTCCAGCGGGGAAAGTATGGATCGCAATACCCAGCGCCAGCTGTATTCCGATATTTATACGGACGCCCAATGGCTGACCGGCATGGTGGAAAACCTTTTATCCGCCAGCCGGATGGAGGATGGCAGCCTGAAGCTGAACATGAACACCGAACTCATGGATGATATGATCGCCGAAGCTGTGCGGCACATGGGCAGGCGGCTGGACGGCTTCCATTTGGATATTCATAGGGCCGAAGCGCTTTTGTTCATTCAGGCGGATGCCCGGCTGATCGTGCAGGTCATCATCAACCTTTTGGACAACGCCATCAAATACGCGCCGGCAGGAACAGGCATTGAAATCAGCACGCGGGAGGCGCACGGAAACGTATTGGTCCGCATTGCGGATGAAGGCCCGGGAATCCCGGAGGATCAGAAGCCGCACGTTTTCGATCTGTTCTATTCCGGAAACAACCTTACCGGCGACAGCCGGAGAGGCCTGGGCCTGGGCCTTGCGCTGTGCCAATCCATCATGAAGGCCCACAACGGCACGATCACCGTCCATGACAGCATGCCCCACGGCGCTGTTTTTGAGCTGACTTTTCCCAAAGCGGAGGTGAACCTGGATGAATAAACCGCTGATCCTGATCGTGGAGGATGATCCGCCCATCCGCAATTTGATTTCCGTAGCCCTGGAAACCCATGATTACCGTTTTCTTTCCGCTTCCAGCGGCGGAACGGCCATCATGGAAGCCTCCTCTCATAACCCGGACATTATGCTGCTGGATTTGGGCCTGCCCGATCTGGATGGCGTGGAGGTGATCCGGAAAATCCGTTCCTGGTCTAATCTGCCCATTATTGTCATCAGCGCCCGCAGCGACGACAGCGACAAGATCGAAGCGCTGGACGCCGGAGCGGACGATTACCTGACCAAGCCCTTTTCCGTGGATGAACTGCTGGCCCGGCTTCGCGTCACGATCAGGCGGCTGAACCAAACGCAAAACGACAGCCAGGAAACATCCGTATTTATCAACGGCCCGCTCCGGATCGACTATGCGGCAGGCTGCGTTTTCCTCTCGGAAAAGGAGCTGCATTTGACGCCCATCGAATATAAGCTGCTGTGCGTTCTGGCCCGCAACTGCGGCAAAGTGCTGACCCATAAATTCATTACGCAGCAGGTGTGGGGAACGGCCTGGGAAAACAACGTGGCTTCCCTTCGCGTATTCATGGCCACCCTGCGAAAAAAGCTGGAAGCGTCACAGGACGGTCAGGCCTTTATTCAGACCCACGTGGGCATTGGCTACAGGATGATCAGAGCCGGGAATGCCGTAGACCTTAACGATCATTAAGC
>CACWLY010000160.1 GCA_902761825.1 uncultured Eubacteriales bacterium | reverse complement strand
TTCCTTGCGCCTTTTCCGCCCGGGAGTCCCGCAGGGACGAGAGGAAAAGGCGTTTCTCTCGATCAAATGGAGGATCCATTTGATCGATGGGGCTGTGCAGCAGCCCCTTTGTTGTGTGTCTGGTATTACTCCGCGTTTACGGAAACGATGCGGCCCTGGCCGTAGGGCTGTTCATAGCCTTCGCCGACGACGCCGCCCAGGGTGCCGGTGATATAGTCGATCAGCACCTGGTTATCCAGCTTGACGGATTCCTGCAGCACTTTGCAGCCGTCGAACATGGTATAGCCGTCGCCGTTCTCGAGCAGCTGATAGTTATGGGAAACGACCTTATAGATCTTTTCGGGATCCAGGGGCTCGCCGGCCACCAGCACGTTGCGCACGCGGCGCTCCGCGCCTTCTTCTACATGATCGAACATCTTGCTTTCGTTCTGCACGCAGGGCGTGGGGATGGTGCTGTCCACTTCGAAGGTGATGCCGGCCACCTGGTCAAAGCCGCCGAACTCGCCGGGCAGGGAATGCACGGACCACTCCAGCGCGTCAAGCACCTGCTGGCCGCTCGCCTCGATCACGGTCAGGCTGTTGCCGAAGGGATGCACCTTCAGGATATCGTTGAGGGTGATATCGCCCTTGCTGATGTTCACGCGGATGCCGCCGCCGTTGACGAGCGCGATATCGGCGTCGCCGGACTGATCCAGATACGCGTCGGCGCACAGATCGCCCAGGTTGGTCTCGGTGCGGCGGATGATGCGCACAGGCTTGCCCTCTTCGGTCTTGGCTTCGGGATCGTAGATGATCAGGTCAACCGTGGTGGTAGCCACAACCTGGGCCAGCTTTTCGTTCAGCACGTCGGCAGCGGCGGAAACGGCCTCGGAAGCGGCGTTCTTGATGCCCAGCAGCTTGGGCGCGGCGGTCTTGCAGCTCCAGCTGAGCAGCTCGGTGGAGCATTTGCCGTCGGTGGTAATGGTCAGCACGCCGACATTCGCCAGCTTGGTGCCGCAGCCGCTGCGGACCACATCCTGACCGTCCTTGTTCTTCATGATAACCTGATCGGTATCATGGCTGTGGCCGTCCAGGAATGCGTCGATACCGTTGGTATGCTCGATCACGTCGCTGTACTTCCAGGGAGTGCACTCGTCCTCGTTGCCCAGATGCGCCATCACGACGACGTAAGCGGCGCCTTCGGCGCGGGCGTCGTCCACGGCCTTCTGAACGGCTTCATACAGCGCGTCGCCGTTTTCATCCTGCAGGAAGTTGTAAATGAATTCGCCCGCCTCATTCTTGAAATAGCGGGGCGTGGAGGAACGCGGAGTCGTGGGCGTGGTCACGCCGATGAAAGCGATCTTGACGCCGTCAAATTCCTTGATGACATAAGGCGCGAACACAAGCTCGCCGCTCTTGTTGAAGTTGCAGCTGATATAGGGGAAATTGGCCTTCTGGGTCAGCTCCAGGAAGCGATCCATGCCATAATCGAATTCATGGTTGCCGGGGATCGCGATATCATAGCCAATGGTGTTCATGATATCGATGATCGATTCGCCGGTGGTCATGGTGCCGATGGGCTCGCCCTGAATGGAGTCGCCGTCGTCCACCAGCAGCACGTAGTTATCAGCAGCCATGCTTTCCTTGATGGCATACAGGCCGGCATAGCCCCAGCCCTGATCAACGCCGCAGTGCACGTCGCTGGTAAAAAGCACGACCAGGTTCTTCTGCAGCGCGGGAGCGGCTTCCTCCGCAAAGGCCGCGCAGCCCAGCAGCAGCGCGAGCACAAGCATCATTCCGATAATTTTCTTCATGTTCCGTCCTCCTTCAAAAAAGTGGATATAGGGTTTATCTGTATTGTATTGTACTTCAAAACCTTTCATTTTTCAATGCTTGTCGCCCGATTCCGCAACATTTTTATCGGGCAGCCTGTCCATCAGCAGCCTTCCTTCTTCCCGCAGCCAGCGGCGCGCGGAAGCGTACCCCGGCAGCACGCGGGCCACCTGCGCCCAGAACCGGGGCGAATGGTTCATTTCAAGGCGATGGCACAGCTCATGCACCACCACGTAATCGATCACGCGGTCCGGGCACAGCATCAGCAGGCAGTTGAAGCTGAGATTCCCTTTGGCGGAACAGCTCCCCCACCGCGTCCGCTGGCAGCGAACGGTGATTTTATTGTAATCGACGCCGATCAGCGGCGCGAAAAAGGCCGCGCGCTTCGCAATCTCGCCGCGCGCGCGTTCCGCCAGTTCTCGCGTCTGATCCTGCGTAAGCGTCGGCAGGGCCGCTTCTTCCCTTTTCCGGGCGTCGGCCAGATGTTTCTGTATCCAATCTATATGCTGATCGATCAGACTTTCGATGCTCCGCACGGGCATGGAGCGCGGAACGTGCACGGTCACGCCCGCCGCGTCCGCGATCCGGATCGCCGCCGTTCTGCGGCTGCTTCTGACGATCTGTACCTGAAAGGGATATTGTTTCATAACGCGTCTCCCTGCTATTGCAAAATAAAGGAATTTGCGGTACACTGTCAGCCAACGCAAGCGTTTGAAGGAGGAATGCGCCATGCTGACATTGGAACGAGCCAAGACCCTGAACGCAACCATGGTCACCGAAGAACACCTGATCCATCACGCCCTGAGCGTTTCCGCCGCCATGGGCGCTATGGCGGAGCACTTCGGCGAGGATAAAGAGCATTGGATGGCCATCGGCTACCTGCATGATTACGACTACGAAAAATACCCCGACGAGCACCTGCGGCATACCGCCGAACCGCTGCTGGCCGCCGGCGTGGAGCCGGACGAGGTGCGGGCCATCCTCTCCCACGGCTACGGCATCTGCTCCGACGTGGAGCCGATCACAAACATGGAAAAATCGCTGTTCACCGTGGACGAGCTGACCGGCATCATCGGCGCCTGCGCGCGCATGCGCCCGCACGGTCTGGCCGACCTGGAGGTTTCCAGCTTCATGAAAAAGTTCAAGGATAAAAAGTTTGCCGCCAAATGTGACCGCGAGCTGATCCAGCGCGGCTGCGAAATGCTGGGAATGGAAGTGCGCGACGTCGCCGCCATCTGCATCGAGGGTATGCGTCCCTTCGCGGCCGAACTCGGGCTCGAGGGTACGGAAGGCTGAAAACGTCCGAAAAAAGCAAAGGGAGCACAGTCCCTTCATGCGTTCCGGCAACCGGCGCGGTTTTATACTAATCGCGTCCTAAGAGCCAATTCACGAAGGGTGAAATGAGAGGAAAGAGGGAACGTTCGAGGCCTCCGCGGCCTCGAGCTCTGCGCCAGGGGACTTCGCCCCCTGGAC
>CACWLY010000159.1 GCA_902761825.1 uncultured Eubacteriales bacterium | reverse complement strand
GCCTTTTCTGCCCGGGAGTCCCGCAGGGACGAGAGGAAAAGGCGTTTCTCTCGATCAAATGGAGGATCCATTTGATCGATGGGGCTGTGCAACAGCCCCTTTTTTAGGTGTCGGACTCGGCGGAAAAGGCTGCCTGCAGGCGGGAATTCGCGTCCTCCTGGGATATGCCGAGGGCTTTGGCGAGCTCGCCGCACAGCTGCTTTTCGGCGCGCTTGAGCAGGCTTTCCTCCGCGCCGCTCATGCGGCCGCGCCTGGAGCGGTGCTGCCAGCGGATGCTTTTGACGGCCTGGGCGAGCACCTCGGCGGTATGCGGGCGCAGCAGGGACTGGTAATGGGCCAGCACCGTTTTGCGGTCCCGGCGTTCGGGCAGGCTGATGGAGATGCGCGGCAGTCTGGACAGGAAGCTCTCGGCCTCCTGGGCGGTCATGGGCGGGCGGAGGGGCATATGGGTATCGGTAGGCACATAGATGCGGCTGTTGTCGCTGGCAACGCGCAGGAAGTAGTATTCCTGCATGGAGTCCCCTTTGTTGAAGGAAGGCACTCCGATCTGTTCCACTTGGCAAAGTCCGCTGTCAGCATATACGACAAAATCTCCCGGCTGATACATAGCGGGCACCTCCCCTTATATAAACAATATAACATGTTTTGACGCGTTTGGAAATGCGGCCGCCGATTTTCGTCCTTTCGCGCAAAAAAACGCATTTTATTTGTGCAAATCTGTGAAGCGTTCAGGTTTTGTGCTATAATATAACTGTCCGAATATTCTGCATTTGGGAGAAAACCGTTTGATTAATCTTGAATTGCGCGAGCTCGCGCCCGAACGGGTGGAGCAAATCTACCGGGAACACATCGTACGTGATTTTCCGGCCGACGAGCAAAAACCGCTGGTCAATATCCTGCGCGCGATGGAGCGGGGAGAATATGTGTGCTACGGCGCGTTTGAGGAAGACCGCCTGCTGGCCTACGCCTTTTTCGTATCCATTCCCGAAGGGGAGCGCCGCCTGTATCTGTTCGATTATCTGGCCGTGTGCCGCGGGCTGCGCGACAGGGGGATCGGCAGCGCTTTCTTGCAGGCGCTCATGCGCGGCCCGCTGCGGCAGGCCGCGTGCGTGCTGCTGGAGATAGACGATCCCGATTTTGCGGCAGATGAGCAGGAGCGCGCGCTCCGCCTGCGCCGCAGGGCGTTTTACATGCGCAACGGCCTCCGGGATACCGGCGTGACCGCCGTGGTCTGTCATGTGGAGTACCGCATCCTGGAACTGCCGGTCTGCCCGCCGCATTCCATGCGGGAAGCGAAGGACATTTACAAAAGGCTGTACGGCGCGATCATGCCGGAATGGATCTACCGGAACAAGTTCCGGGTGAACGAGTGATCCGCCGAAAACGGCGAAGGCCCGGCTTTCCCGCCTTGACGGCGCAAATCCAAACCCCTATAATAAAAAAAGCCGCGAAAGCGCTTTCGCGGAATACTGTACCGGAAACGAGGCCGCATGTATATCCAATCGCTCAGGCTGCACGACTTCCGCTCTTACCGTCAGGTGCTGCTGACCCCGCCGCGGGGCACGACGGTATTCGTGGGCGAAAACGGCGCCGGCAAGACCAATTTGCTGGAGGCCGTTCATTTGTGCTGCCTTGGGCGCAGCCATCGCACGGCCAACGACAAGGAAATGATCCGGACGGGCGCCGATACCTGCGCCGTGCAGGTGCGCGTTCAGCGCGAAGACGGCGTGGATACCGTGGGCGTGCGGCTGTTCGCAGCGCCGGAAAAAAAGCGCAAGCTGCTGCATATCAACGGCAAGGCCGCGAGCCGCACGGGCGAGCTGATGGGGCATGTGACCTGCGTCATGTTTTCGCCGGAGGATATCGAGCTGATGCGCGGCGCGCCGCAGGGACGGCGGCGGTTCCTGGACATGCTGCTCAGCCAGTGCGGCGCGGGGTATTATTACGCGCTGCAGAGCTATAACGGCGCGCTCAAGCAGCGCAACGCGCTGCTGCACGCCATTTCCCGCGGCGAGGCGCAGCCTTCGCAGCTGGACGTGTGGGATGAACAGCTTTGCCAGGCCGCCGCGCCGGTGGTCAGGGCCCGGCAGTACGCCGTGAGCAGCCTTTGCCAGTTGGCGCGCGAGCATTACGCGCACATCGGCGGGCGCGACAATGAGGTGTTTGCCCTGCGCTATACCGGGCATCTGGCCGAAAGCGCCGAGCCTGCGGACGATCTGCGCCGCCTGCTGCAGGCGCGGCGGCAGGAGGACCTGCGCCGGATCACCACCACGGCGGGCCCGCACAGGGATGATCTGCTGCTGACGCTGGGCGAGCAGGATATGCGCGCTTTCGCGAGCCAGGGGCAGATGCGCACGGCGGTGCTCGCGCTGCGCCTGGGTGAGGTCGACCTTCTGACGCGCAGGCAGGGGGAAACGCCGCTGCTGCTGCTGGACGACGTGCTCAGCGAGCTGGACGCCGGGCGGCGCACGCGGCTCCTGTCGCGCATCCACGGCATTCAGACGCTGCTTACCTGCACCGACCTGAGCGACCTGACCGGCGGACAGCCCGACGCCGTACTGCATGTGAAGCTGGGAGAGATCACGGAATGAAAACGGTTTTATGGGATTGGAACGGAACGCTGCTGGACGACGTCCGGGTCAGCTTCGACTGTCTGAACGATATGCTGCGCCTGTATCATAAGCCCGAGGTGCCCGACGTGGACGCCTACCGGGCGATTTTCGGTTTTCCGGTCAAGGATTATTACGTCCGGGCCGGCATCGGCGGCGAGCTTTTCGACGAGGTCGCGCCCAAATGGATGGACGCCTATATGCGCAATGAGATCGCCTGCGGCCTGCGGCCCGACGCGCGCAAAGCCCTGGAGGATTTCCGGCGCGCGGGCTTCCGGCAGGTGATCCTCTCCGCGAGCAAGCGCGATAACCTGCTGGGACAGATGGCGCGCTTCGATATCCTGCCGTTTTTCGACGACGTGCTGGGGCTCGACCATATCTACGCCACTTCCAAAGAGGGCATCGGCAAAGCCTGGATGGCCGAAAACGCCGTCGTTCCCGCCGATTGCGTGATGATCGGCGATACGCTGCACGACGCCGACGTCGCGCGGGCGATGGGCTGCCGCTGCATCCTCGTGCGCGGCGGGCATCAGTTGCCCGGCATGCTGGAGACCGCGGGCTGCGCGGTGGCCGGGAGCCTGCAGGAAGCCGCGCGGATGGAAGGCTGAACGGCGGGTTCAGTTCATATATTCCCCGTTATAGGTCACCAGCATGGCGCTCGCGACGCCGGGCAGGGCGTTCAGCTCATGCATGAAATCTGTATTGTCGGCCTTGAGGCGGATATCCGCCGTCACCTCCGTGCCGTCGGGACCGACGCGCTTGGACTTGACGCGGCAGCGCCGCACCTGCGCGGCAACCAGCTCCATCGCGGCTTTTTCGGCGGCCTGATCGCTTATGCGCAGCACCAGGATATAGGGCACGCCGTTCTGCCGTCCGCGGGTCAGGATCACGACCGCCAGGCCGATCGCCAGCGAGCCGACGACGGCCACGCCGGC
>CACWLY010000158.1 GCA_902761825.1 uncultured Eubacteriales bacterium | reverse complement strand
TTCGGCCAGCGCAAGCGAACAGCGAGAAACGGGCCGGAAGGCCCCGGATCCAAGCGGGCCCTGGCGAAGAGCTCGAGAGCGAGCAGCTCTCGAACGTTCCCTTTTCCGTCTTCATTCCCCCTTCGTGAATTGGCTCTTGGAAGAAGAATCGGATGATTCCACCGACAGGCGAACGAGCTTGAAAGCCGCGTTATTGAATCCGCCCGGCCCTTTCCGTATAATGGAACCGTGATCACAAAACGCTGTTCAGAATACGGAGGGAACAAGGATGGAACTGGGAAAAAAGATCAGGCAGCTGCGCTTCAGGGCGAACCTCACGCAGGAGCAGCTTGCGAATAAGCTGGGCATCGGCCCGCAGTCGGTTTCCAAATGGGAAAACGGCGCGTCGATGCCGGACATCGCCACGCTTCCGCTGCTCGCGGAGGTCTTCGGCGTGACCATTGACGACCTCTTCGACCTGACAAACGATCAGCGCTTGAGCCGCATCGAAAACAGTCTGGACATCACGGAAGAGCTCCCGCAGGACTTGTTCCGGGAATACGAGGACTTTTTAAAGGCGCAGCTCGGGGACGCGAAGAACGGGCGGCAGGCAACAAGCCTCATCGCTTACCTGTACTGGCACCGCATGAATACCTGCGCGCAAAAGGCCTCCCGCTACGCGAAGGACGCCATCCGCGCGGCGCCGGGCGTAAAGGACTGCCAGTGGGTCCTGAACCGGGCGGAAGGCCACGCGGCCTGGGACTGGAACATGTCCAACCACACGAAGGCGATCGAGTTCTGGCGCGGCGTCGTTGAAGAAAACCCCGACGTCCGCCTGCCGTATCTCTATCTGATCGACAATCTGCTTGCCGATCACCGCGCGGACGAAGCGGAGCGCTTTCTTGAGCGGGCAGGCCGGCTTCCGGACGCAAGGCCCGTCATGGTTCAGGTCTACCGGGCGCACATCGCCCTCGCCCGCTTCGATGAAAAGGCCGCGGACAGGATCATCGGGGATCTGGTCGCCGCGCATCCGGAAGACTTTGTCTGCCTGTTTGAATCCGCGCAGTATTACGCGAAAAAAGGCGATTATGCCAAAGCGATCGGGCTCTATGAGCAGGCCTTTGAAAAAGAGCCGCGCCGGCCGCGGTTTACCGACGAGCTGATGAGCATCGCCGATATCTATGAGATCATGGGCGAATACGAAAAAGCCGCCGAAACCTGCGACCGCATCATCGATCTGCTGGAAAACGAGTGGGGCTTCACCGAGGATACCGGGCTGGAGCACGCGCGCAGGGAAAAAGCGCGGCTGCTCGCCAAAGCGCGGAAGGATTGAGCGGCGGAACCGCGGGCTTTGCAATGACCGGCAGACGAAACAAATACAACCTGAAACGATACCGATGGAGGAGGAAAACCGCATGAGTATGGAGCTGTGCAGCCGGAAGGACGTGCCCGTGGAGCAGACGTGGGATCTGTCGCTGATCTTCGCCGAAGAAAAGCTGATGTGGGAGGAGCTTGAGCGGACGAAGGCGAAAGTGAAAGCCTTTGCGGAGACCTATGCCGGGCATCTGGACACCTCGGAGCAGATCGTCCGCTGCCTGAAGGCCATGGAGCCGATCCTGAAGTCGATCTCCCGGATCTGGTCCTACAGCGGCCTGGCGGTGGAGACCGATTATACCGACAACGCGCTGCGCGAGCGCGATGAAAAAGTCAGCGACGAGATCACGCATATGTACAAGGACATGGCGTTCGTGGACAGCGAAATCCTTCTGGCCCCGGAAAAGGAGCTGGAAGCCGCGGTCGCGATCGCGGACGGCTGCCGCGTGCATATCCGCGACCTGATCGCGAAAAAGGCGCACATGCTCTCGCCTGAGACCGAAAAAACGCTGACCGCGCTGTCCAGGACCATGGATGTGCCCTACACCGTGTATAACACCATGAAGCTCGCCGATATCGCGTTCGATCCCTTTGCCGCGGACGGAAAGGAATACCCGCTCGGCTATTCGCTTTTTGAGGATAATTACGAGTACGAATCAGACACGCCGGTGCGCCGCGCCGCCTTCCGCGCGTTTTACGACACGCTGAAAAAGTACAGGCACACGACGGCCGCCGCCTACAACGCCTGCGTCACCCAGGAAAAAACCATGTCGGAGCTGCGCGGATTCGGCAATGTGTTCGACTACCTCCTGATGGAGCAGAAGGTGACGCGGGAAATGTACGACCGGCAGATCGACCTGATCACGGAACGCCTGGCCCCGCATATGCGCCGCTATGCCCGGCTCCTGGGGAAGATCCACGGGCTTGACAGGATGACCTTTGCCGATCTGAAGGTTCCGGTCGATCCGGAATACGATCCGCGGGTTACCATCGAAGAATCGCATCGGTATGTCCGGGACGGGCTTGCCGTTCTCGGGAAGGATTATGCGGACATGGTGGACCGGGCCTACCGGGAACGCTGGATCGATTTTGCCCGGAACATCGGAAAGAGCACGGGAGGCTTCTGCTCCGACGTGTACCGCCAGAACTCCTATATCCTGCTCAACTGGAACGACCGCATGGCCGACGTGTTTACGATCGCCCACGAGCTGGGCCATGCCGGGCAGTCCATGTACGGCGACGCGGCGCAGTCCTACTATGAAAACGATCCTTCCATGTACCTGGTGGAAGCGCCGTCCACGATGAACGAGCTGCTGCTCGCGAACCATCTGCTGCACACGAAGGAAGACAAGCGTTTCCGCCGCTGGGTGCTTTCCAGCGTCGTCAGCAACACGTATTACCACAATTTCGTCACCCACCTGCGGGAGGCATGGTATCAGCGCGAGGTATACCGCATCATCGACGGGGGCGGCAGCGTGAACGCGGACGTGCTCAGCGATATTTTCCGCAGAAATCTGGAGCTGTTCTGGGGCGACGCCGTAGAGATCACCGAGGGCGCGGAGCTTACATGGATGCGCCAGCCGCATTACTATATGGGCCTTTACTCCTACACCTACAGCGCGGGGCTCACCCTGGCTACCCAGGCCATGCTGCGCATCGAAAAGGAAGGCGAGCCCGCCGTTCAGGACTGGATCAGGTTCCTGAAGGCCGGCGGCACCGAAGACCCGGTGGGGCTGGGCAAAATAACGGGCGTCGATCTGACGACCGACGGCCCGCTGAATACGACCATCGATTATATCGGTTCCCTGATCGACAGCATCTGCAGGCTGACCGAGGAAATAGACGGGATCAGCGTGGAAGAATGAGCGCGGGCCGCGCCATGCCGTTCGCGCGCCGAGAGCCGTGCAAAGGGTATAAAAAAACAGGGAGAACGATGAAGGCGCTGCCCTCGTCGTTCTCCTGTTCTTATTTCACTCTTCGTGAAATGGTATTATACTATTCTCAGTATAAAAGATTATCAGATTTGGGATGGATTTTTCGCCCTGGCTAAGCTGAATGGAGGGAGGCGTAGCAGCGCTACGTTGACCG
>CACWLY010000157.1 GCA_902761825.1 uncultured Eubacteriales bacterium | reverse complement strand
TGATCCAGTGGATCAAAATCCTGGCCTTCGGCCAGCGCAAGCGAACAGCGAGGGCGGGCCGGAAGGCCCCGGATCGCGTAGGCCCTAACGTTTCCTTCCTTGCTCTTATTTCACCCTTCGTGAATTGGCTCTTAGAACGCGAATAGTAAAAAACCGGAAAAAGTGAAAGCGTTACGGCAGTTACTGTTCAAGCCGCTTTCCGCATGGTATAGTGACCTTACAGATCGGTTCCTGATCCCGGGTACGCACGCCGGTTTCAATCTTACCTCAATCTTTCCGCGTATCATGGTACCAAAAGGCGGTGAGGAAATGCGGGTTTTGCTTGCGGAGGACGAAAAAAGGATGGCGGCGGCGCTTGCGGCGCTGCTCAGGCAGGAAAAATACGACGTCGATCCCGTGGCAGACGGCGCGTCGGCCATGACGGCCCTGGAGAGCGGCGTATACGATATCGCCGTTCTGGACGTGATGATGCCGGAATTGAACGGCTTTGAAGTTGCGAGAAGGGCAAGGGGCAAGGGGATCGGTACGCCTATCCTGATGCTGACGGCCAAAAGCCAGCTGGACGACAAGGTGGAAGGGCTCGACAGCGGCGCGGACGATTATCTGACGAAGCCCTTCCAGACGAAGGAGCTGCTGGCACGGCTCCGCGCTCTGGGACGCCGCAGCGCCAGCTTTCAGGACGGAAGCCTGCATTATGGCGATCTGTCCCTGGACACGGCGACCGCCACGCTTGTCTGCGAAGCGACGGGGCAGAGCGTCCGTCTCGGTGAAAAGGAGCTGCGCATCCTGGAATACATGTTCCCGAATCAGGGGCAGATCATGACGCGGGAACAGCTGGCCGTGAAGATCTGGGGTTTTGAAAACGAGGCCGAATACAACAACGTCGAGGTCTACATGTCCTTCACCCGGAAGAAGCTGGCATTCGTCGGCTCAAAGGTCGAAATCAAGGCCGTACGCGGTCTGGGATACCAACTGCGAATTGAGGGATAAGATGTTCAGTAAATCCAGAAGAAAAATCGTCCTGGCCATCATGGGATCGCTGATCCTGCTTTTTTCCGTCACGCTGTCGGTGATCCTGTTCGCCAGCTTCCGGGAAGTCCGGCAGGAAAACATGAATATGCTGAAACGGCACGTGGAATTGTACTATCTGGAAAAAAATTCCGAAAACCGGGAAGCCCCGCCCGCGGGGCAGCCGTCGGAAAAGCCGCCGCTTGACCGGAAGCGCGACTACCAGCTTTCCACCTTCTATTCGGTCGCCTTCGGGGAGGACGGCGCGGCGCTCGCGGTGGATAACGGAGAAAAGGACGTATACAGCGAGGACGAGCTGGTCGGCATCGCAACGGAAATCCTGGACGGAAACAGGAAGACCGGGCGGCATGGCAGCCTGACGTATATCGTGAGCCGCAGGCCGGACTATACGCTGGTGGCGATGATGGACAACACGGTATCGGAGAGCGGATTGAACACGCTGCTGCGCAACGTGCTTTTGATCGGCGGCGCCGCCATGATCGCGATGTTTTTCGTGTCCCTGTTCATAGCCAATCGGATCATCCGGCCCCTCGAGGAGAACGACCGGAAGCAAAAGCAATTCATCTCTGACGCAAGCCACGAGCTCAAAACGCCGGTCGCGGTCATTGACACCAACGCGGAACTGCTGTCCCGGGAGATCGGGGAAAACGAATGGCTATCCAATATCCGGTACGAAAACGAGCGGATGGGCGGGCTGGTGAAGCAGCTGCTTGATCTTTCCCGGGCGGAAAACGCGGAAACGCCCATGGAACAGGTTGACTTTTCCCGCGCCGTCACGGGGGAAACGCTGGCGCTGGAAATGCTCGCTTTCGATCAGGGCAAAACCTTCCGGTGCGATATCGAGGAAGGCATCCTGCTGACCGGCAGCAAAACCCAGCTGACGCAGCTCGTGTCCGTCCTGCTGGACAACGCGATCCGGCACGCCACGGGCGGCGAAATCGACGTGGCTTTGAAGCGTCAGGGGCACGCCGCGGTGCTGCATGTGATCAACGACGGCGACGCGATCCCGCCGGATAAGCAAGAGCACCTCTTCGATCGCTTTTACCGCGTGGATGAAGCGAGAAACAGCGAAGGCCAGCATTACGGCCTGGGCCTGTCCATCGCAAAGGCGATCACCGAAAAACACGGCGGAAGCATCGGCGTTTCCTGCCATGACGGCAGGGTTCAGTTCACGGTTTCCATCCCGATCAAATAAAGCGCCGTCCTTGCGGGACAGCGCCATGCGCGGATGATTCACTTGTTCAGATCAATTCTCTGATCCTGATAGATCGGGTTGCTCATCAGTTCGGGCGATTCGCCGATGAACACCTGCGCGGCCTCTTCATCCCCCATAAGCTGCCAGCGGAACCAGGCGATCACATAGCCGCCCGCTGAATATATCATGCGGTCGTGATCCATGCCGATATGACCTTGGGAATCGACAGCCTGTCGTACATGCTGAACATTTCCTCAGGCGGAATCACAGTTTGGACTTCAAAATCTCCTTCCGTGCCCGATAAAAGCAGGACGGGACATTTTACGCCGGTGATATCATAGCCGTAATCGGTCATGATATGAGAGCCGGCTTCCTGCACGGGGGTAAGAGGCGTGGCGGCGAGGATGGCAAGGATCAGAAGCGCGATCTTTCCCCATTTCTTTTTCTTCGGTTTTATTACCGTCATTTCTTTCTCTCCTTACCTGACGGGCATGTATTTGTCCAGGTATTCTTCCACGGCTTCCATCCATAGCATCGACACGGCGCTGTCGTTCTGCAGGCCGTGGCCGGAGTGCTCCAGCACGAAGTACTTGTAATCCACGCCGTTTTCCTTGAGAGCCGCTTCCAGACGTTTGGATGCGAGGAACTGCTGCACCCTGTCATGCGCCCCGTAAGCCACCACCGTGGGAATGGGATTGTTCTCCACCCATTCGGCGGCGGCGATTTCATGAATCTTCTCCCGGTAGGAACCGTCCCTGATTTCTTCCGGCGCGATCTCCTTTCCGCTCATCACGCTGAAAAGCCCGGCCCCGGCCTTTCTGGATTCGTCCGTATCCAGCCCGAGCCCGAAGATGCCCCAATCCTCCGCAACAAAGCTGGACGGACCCACCGCGCCGTAGGTGAAGACCACCGGAACCGGCGCGTCCTTGCCGTCGCGGTAGGCGCAGATCATCGCCAGCGCGTGACCGGCGGAGCCGCCTGCCATCGTCATTTTGTCGATATGGTATCCGGCTGTTTCGGCGGCCTCAATGACCTTGGGCACGGCGGCTTTGATCTCGTTGGACTGGGAGAGCACGCTGGCCCCGTTGGTATCGGTGCGCAGGGTATAGTTGATTCCCGCCGCCACATAGCCCTTGCCGCAAAGCCAGGCGAGGGTGTTTTTATCGTCCGCGTCAACGTAGCGCTGCTACGCCTCCCTCCATTCAGCTTAGCCAGGGCGAAAAATCCATCCCAAATCTGATAATCTTTTATACTGAGAATAGTATAAAGCCGCCAGCGTGGAGGTAGATCACCAGGCCGTAGGCGTCCTTCGCGCCGTCCTTGGGCAGATAGAGGTCAAACCTGTTCGCCTCGCCGTCTCCGTAGGGCAGGTCGCTTTTCAGCGTGCCGATCTCATTGCTCCAGGTCACGGCGTATTCCTTCGCCCATGCAGGCTTGATCGCAAATTTTGAAACAACGCCTGCGGCGAAAGCCAGCACAAAGATCAGAATACCGAGCCCGATGGGCACTGCTCTCACCTTCTTTTGTTTCTTCATGAACAACCAGGAAAAGAATACCTACGTCCGGGAGCATATCCTGAGTGCGCTGTTAATGATGCTGGAAAGCACACCGATCTCCGATATTGTGGTAAGTGATCTTGCACAAAAAGCCGGCGTGGGACGCGCTTCCTTCTACCGCAATTATGCAAGCATTGATGACATCCTGATTCAGGAGGAAAGACGGCTTTTCGAAGCATGGAAGGAAAGCGACAAAAAACGCACCGATCAATCGCGGGACGCCTTTGTGGAAAGCCTGCTCAACTTTTACAAATCCAATCAGGCGTTCTATCTTTCTCTTTACCGCGCGGGCCTTTCTTCCATCGTCCAGGATACGATCCTGTCTTCCATTCCCATTGAACCCGCCGATCCGAACCCGGTCGCGTATGTGAAATCCTCCGTCGCCTATATGATCTACGGCTGGGTGGATGAATGGATAAAACGCGGCATGCAGGAATCGGGAACGGAACTGGTGCGGATGATGAACAGCGCGCAGCGGTGATGAACCGATTGTTATTTAAATATAAAAAGCCCGCGATCCGGTCCAATGCCGGAACGCGGGTTTGCTTTTGCGAGCGGAGCTGTTATTCCGCTGCGTAATGGGAAAGCATGTTTTCCATGCTCCTGCCGATATGGCGGCGCATGGCCTGTTCCGCCGCTTCGGGCTGCCGGTCGCGGACGGCTTCCAGGAGGGCGATATGCTCGTCGGTGGAGGCCTGATAGTGATGCGCGGCGGCGTTTTCTCCGCGGCCAACGCTGGGGCCATTCCACAGCTCCAGCAGATACGCCGTCAGCTGATGGTTATCCGCCGCCCGCCAGATGCTTTGGTGAATTTCCTGGTTCAGCGTTTCATAATCCCGCACGTCCAGGGAATCCATATGCTCCCGCATATCCTTCAGCCGCCGGAGCAGGTCTTCGGTTTCCATGCCGTTTTCCGCGGCTTTTCTGGCCGCTTCAGCTTCCAGCAGAATGCGCATTTCAAAAATATCCTGCACGAACTTCCGGTCGATGTTGTTCACGATGGCGCCCTTGTTCATGCGCAGGGTGATCAGACCCTCGCCTTCCAGCTCCTGAAACGCTTCGCGCACCGGCGTGCGGCTGACGCCGAGCCTTGCGGCAACATCCGTCAGGCTCAGTTCATCCCCGCTTTTGTATTCGCCGGAATAAATGGCCTTCCGCAAAATCGCGGTGATCCTGACCCGCACGGGCATAATTTCCAAGGTTTCCATGGCGCTCCCTCTCTCTGCATATCGTATACGATAGTATAATCAAAAAGGCCGGAAAAAGCAATCCGCAAATATCCGCGCGATCAATGGATAAAGCTCATATTTGCTTGTTCACGCGGAAAAAGATCACGGAAGCGATCAAGGCATTGAGCGCGTCCGCCGCGAGCTGCGACCAGATCAGCCCGTTCAGGCCCCACGCGCGGTTCATCACCAGCAGGATGGGAATGATCAGCGCGATATGCCGGATGAGCGCCAGCAGGAACGAAACCTTTCCCTGATTGACGGCGTTCATGTAATTGACGATGTGGTAACCGATCATCATGAACGGCAGGGCGAAGCACCGCCCCCACAGGAACGCCGCGCTTTGAAGGATCGTCGCTTCGTCCGCAATGAACGCGCCGACGATGGGCCGGGCGAACAGCCAAAACAGCAGCACGAACATGAACAGCGGATCGAGCGCCACGTTCAGCAGGCTTCCCAGACCCACGCCGATGCCCGCTTCCTTCGAGTATCCGGCGTTGCGGAGCAGCTGCGGCATGCACATGGACAGTACCGTGGGGACGCCGCCCAGCACCGTGGTGGCAAGCACATACTGCTTGGCGTAGACCATCGTGTTGCCGCTTGCGCCCAGCAGGCGGAGCAGCGGCTCCATCAGGATCAGGACGAGCAGTGAAAAAACGAGCGCGCTGACCGCCGCTACGGCCACGCTGTACGAGGCGACCTTCCGGGCGTCCTCCGTCTTTTTTTCTCCGATCAGACGCACCATCAGGCTCCCGCCGCCCACGCCGAACACGTTCGCCAGCGCCGTCGCGGCCAGATGGACCATCAGCGCCAGGGACGACGCCCCGATCATATAGGGATTGCCGGTGCGCCCGATAAACCAGGTGTCCGCTAAATTGTACAGCAGAATGATCATCTGGCTGGCAATGGTGGGCAGCGCCATGACCGCAAGCGCCCTGGCCGGTCGCATGATTTCAAACAGACGGTTCTTTTCCGTGTTCATCGTTTGATCCTGTTTCATGTTTTTTTCTTCATTAAAAATCATAACCGATACTTGTACTTCACAAGAAACTGGAATAGTACGATTCTCTTCCGCTTTGCCTTTCTATCATCTGGCTACAGCTTCAAGTATTTTTGTCGGTATTCCTAACATGGTCAATGCCCTGTAAATCGCACTCGCCCTATCGCTGTAAAGCAGGTCTTGCGGCAGCTGATCAATCGCATGAACCAGCACTTCATGGCGAGGCAGCAGATCCACCTCGTAGAACGCACCATAGTCCCGGTTCCCGGGCATTTCTGAAATGCGTTTGGCTGTCTCCTGAATATCCAGTGTCCGTAGATTGCCGAGATGCTCTGTTTCCACGCCCGTGTTGCCGACAAAAAGGTCTCCGTTCTGGTGAACCACCATATATAGC
>CACWLY010000156.1 GCA_902761825.1 uncultured Eubacteriales bacterium | reverse complement strand
GAGGACTTTGAGCGCTGCCCGCGCTACGCCTCCCGCGTGATCAAAAACGTGCGCGTCGCGCCCTCGCCCATGTGGATGCGGCAGGTGCTGCACGCCGCGGGCATGCGCAGCATCAACAACATCGTGGATATCACCAACTTCATCATGCTGGAAACCGGCCATCCGATGCACGCCTTCGACCTGAGCAAGGTGCGCGGCCGTAAAATCATCGTACGCAGCGCGCACGAGGGCGAAACCCTGCGCACGCTGGACGGCAAGGATCACGCGCTGACCGCGGACGACCTGCTGATCTGCGACGCCGAAGGCCCGACCGGCCTGGCCGGCATCATGGGCGGCGAGGAGAGCGAGATCACCGACGGCACCACCGAGGTCATGTTCGAGTGCGCCACCTTCGACCGCGCCGTCACCCGCCTTTCCGCGCGCCGCATGGGCATCCGCACGGAGAGCAGCGGCCGCTTCGAGCGCGGCGTATCGGCCAACGATATCATGCTTGCCCTCGACCGCGCCTGCCAGCTGGTGAACATGCTGGACGCCGGCGACGTGGTGAGCGGCTTCTACGATCTTTACGAAAAGCTCGAGGCCCCGAAGCCCATCGTGTGCTCCGTCAAGCGTCTGGCCGCGCGCACCGGCGTGGAAATCACCACCGGGGAAATGGTCCGGGCGCTCGAAAAGCTGAACTTCACCGTCACGCTGGACGGCGACGCGCTCACCGCCACCGCGCCGGAATACCGCCAGGATATCGAGCGCGACGCCGATATCTGCGAGGAAGTGCTGCGCATGGTCGGCTACGACCGTATCCCCAGCACCCGCCTGCGCGGCGAAACCACACCCGGCGGCCTGAATCCCTGGATGCAGCGCAAAGTGCGCGTCCGCGGCCTGCTCAGCGGCCTGGGCTACGACGAGATCATGACCTTCTCCTTCGTGAGCCGCAAGGCCATCGATTCCCTCGGTCTGCCCGCGGACGACCCGCGCACGCAGCCCGTTCAGGTGCGCAATCCCCTGGGCGAGGACACTGCCTGCATGCGCACCACCCTCGCGCCCGATATGCTGCGCATCCTCAGCGGCAACTACAACCGCGGCAACGAGGTCGCCATGCTCTATGAGTTCGGCACGCTGTTCGACGGCACCCGCCGCACGGCCGAAGGGCTGTTCCCCGAATCCCCGGCGCTGATCCTGGGCGCGTACGGCAAGGGGCTGGATTTCTTCAGCATCCGCGGCGCGGCGGAAACGATCTGCGCGCGCGAGGGCGCCGACGTCAGGGTCGTGCCCGGCGCGGACGTATACTATCACCCCGGCCGCAGCGCGCGCCTGATGAGCGGCGACGCCGTGATCGCCCAGCTGGGCCAGATCCATCCCGATATCGCCGCCGCCAACGACCTGCCCGAGGAAACGCTGCTGGCCGAGATCAACCTGCCCGCGCTGTATGAGAACGCCCAGCCCATGGGCCAGGTCGCGTCCATCAGCCGCATGCAGGCCGTCAGCCGCGATATCGCCCTGGTGATGGAAGAAAAGCAGAACCTCGGCCCGGTCATGGACGCCATCCGCGCCGCCGCCGGCCCGCTGCTGGAAGACATCCGCCTGTTCGACGTGTTCCGCGGCGTGCAGCTCGGCCTGGGCAAGAAGAGCGCCGCCTTCTCGCTGGTGTTCCGCAGCCCCGACCAGACGCTGACCGACGATACGCTGAACCCCATCATGAAAAAGGTGCTGAAAGCCTGCAAGGAGCAGTTCGACGCCGAGATCAGGTCGTAAAAACGGTTTGACCGCTTTGCGAAAAGCGAATGAAAAAACAGAGAGAACGACGAGGGCTGTCCCCCGTCGTTCTCTCAATTTTATGTATCATGATTATACTATTCTCCCCTGGCTAAGCTGAATGGAGGGAGGCGTAGCAGCGCTACGTTGACCGGAATGAAGCAACGCCAAGACGGAAAAGACACCCAAAGATGATAAGATTTTATATTGAGAATAGTATTACTGCTCGCGGATCATCAAAATCTGTTCCGGATAATCCTCCGACGATTTCCGGATGTTCATTCGTTTTCCTTCGTTTCCGGTTTCCTGGCGTTTTCCATCATATTATTTTTCCATGAAAATTTCAATCCGGCCCCCCGGAATCCCCGGATTTATGCTACAATGGAAAAAAACGGGCGAGGAGGACGGCATGCAGCGGTATGAAATCGCGCCGATCGCGCATATCCGCAGCGATTTTTCGCAGAAGTTCGGCATCCCGCGGCAGAGCGGACTGGTCGGCGCGCTGGAAGCGCGGATCGTGTTTGAGCCGCCGTTCCGCCGCCGGGAAGCGCTCAGGGAGATCGAGGGCTTTTCGCATCTGTGGCTGATCTGGCAGTTTTCAGAAGCGCTGATCAGCGATTTCAGGCCCACCGTGCGCCCGCCGCGCCTGGGCGGCAACCGGCGGGTCGGCGTTTTCGCCAGCCGCGCGCCATACCGTCCCAACGGCCTCGGGCTCAGCTGCGTGCGCCTGCTGCGGGTGGAGGACACGGAGGAAGGCCCGGTGCTGACGGTAGCCGGGGCCGATCTGATGGACGGCACGCCGATCTTTGATATCAAGCCTTATATCCCCTACAGCGACTGCCATCCCGAAGCGCTGCCCGGGTATACCGCGGAGACAAAAGGCCACCGCCTGACGGTGGAATGCCCACCCGTGCTTCTGGAAAAGATCCCGGAGGACAAGCGCGAAGCGCTGCTGGGCGTGCTGGCCTGCGATCCGAGGCCGGGCTACGAGGACGCCCCGGAGACGGTATACGGCCTGGCCTTCGCCGGGCTGGACGTGGGCTTCCGGGTGGAAAACGGCGCGCTCACCGTAGTGCGCGTGGACAGAAAGGACGATGCATCATGCGGGCAGTGATCCAGCGCGTGACCCATGCCTCGGTCACGGTAAACGGAGAAACGGCGGGCAGCATCCGCAAGGGGTTTTTGGTGCTGCTGGGCGTCAAGGCGGGCGATACCGAAAAGGACGCCCAATACATGGCGGATAAAATCGTAAAACTGCGCATTTTCGAGGATGAAAACGGCAAAATGAACAAAGCCCTGCGCGACGTGGGCGGCAGCGTGCTGTGCGTCAGCCAGTTCACGCTGCTGGGCGACGCCCGGGGCCAGAACCGGCCCGGGTTCACCCAGGCCGAAGCGCCCGAGCGCGCCGACATGCTCTATCAGCTGGTCTGCGCGCGCATGCGCGAGCAGGGCGTACCGGTGGAAACCGGCATATTTCGCACCGATATGCAGGTGGAGCTGTGCAACGACGGCCCCGTAACGCTGCTGCTGGACAGCGAAAAACTGTTTTGAGGAAAGAGCCATGCATATTCAAACACTGCCTTTGGGACCGCTGCAAACCAACTGCTATATCCTGTGGCAGGAGCAGGCGGACGCCGTGGTCGTGATCGATCCGGGAGACGATATCCCGGCGCTGCGCCGCGCGCTGGCGGGCAAGACCGTTGCCGGGGTGCTGATCACGCACGCGCATTTCGACCATATTTTAGGGCTTCCCGCCCTCCCGGGCGCGCCCGTTTACGTGCACGCGCTGGACGCGGCCGCCATGACCGACGCGGAGATCAACTGCAGCCCCAGACCGACCGCCGTCCCCGCCACCCATACCGTGAGCGAGGGCGACGCGGTCACGCTGGCGGGCATGACCTTTACCGTGCTGCACACGCCGGGACATACCCCGGGCTCGGTATGCTACCGCTGCGGGGACGACCTGTTTACCGGCGATACGCTGTTTGTGGGCGGCTACGGGCGCACAGACCTGCCCGGCGGCAGCTTCGATTCGCTGCGCGCGTCGCTGCGCAGGCTCATGGGCCTGCACGGCGTCAGCGTGTATCCCGGCCACGGCGAAAGCGGGTACATCGCATGAACAGCGTGAGCCTTTTCACCAACCGCCCCGAGCTGTCCAACGACATGGCCGAGGTGCTGCGCCTTTTTCTGGGCAATATTGAGCTGTATATCAACGCGCCGGGCGGCGGAATGACGCTGACGCACAGCGAGACCGAAGCAGACGGCGAGCGCGTCGTGCAGGTTTCCGACGGCGCGTTTTCCTGGGAATCGCGGGAAGGGATCACCGGCGACGCTGTGACCGACAAGCGCCTGCGCCGCCGTCAGGCCAAGCTGGGCGCGTATCAGGTGATGAAGCGGCGCACCGGCGTTACGCCGCCCTGGGGCAGCCTGACCGGCATCCGGCCCACGCGGCTGCTGTACGCCAACCTGGACAAAGGCATGGATATGGACGCGGCCTGCAACGAGCTGCGCAGGGTCTTCGACGTGAGCGCGGAAAAAACCGATATCCTGCGCCGGATCGTCACCGTACAGCGGGAAATCTCGCTGCCGCGTCCCGACGAGACCGATATTTACATCGGCATCCCGTTCTGCGTCACCCGCTGCGCCTATTGCAGCTTTCTTTCGGGCGAAGTGGGCAAGGGTGAGCTGCTCGCGCCCTATGTGAACGCGCTGTGCGGCGAAATCGACGCCGCCCTGGATTTGCTGGAAAAGACCGGACTGCGCCCCCGCGCCTTCTACATGGGCGGCGGAACGCCCACCTCGCTGCCGCCGGCGCTGCTTTCCCGGGTGCTGAAAAAGGCCGCGCCGCTCCTGGCCGCCTGCCGGGAGATCACGGTGGAAGCCGGGCGGCCCGATACCATCGACCGCGAAAAGCTGAGCGTGCTGCGCGATTCCGGCGTCACCCGCATCAGCGTCAATCCCCAGACCATGCACGACGAAACGCTCCGGATCATCGGCCGCAGGCACACCGCCGCGCAGACCGAGGAGGCCTTTTATCTGGCCCGGGAAATGGGCTTCAGCCATATCAATATGGATCTGATCGCCGGGCTTCCCGGGGAGAATGCCGCGATGTTCGCCCAAACGCTCGCCTGGCTGCGGTCGCTCGGCCCGGAAAGCATGACGGTGCATACGCTGTCCATCAAGCGCAGCAGCCTTCTGCACCTGTGGCAGGCGCAGCTGCCCGACGGCGGCATGGTGGCCGACATGGTGCGCGCGGGGGCCGAGGCCGCCCGCGGCATGGGCATGCAGCCCTATTACCTGTACCGGCAGAAATACATGGCCGGAAACCAGGAAAACGTGGGCTACGCCCTGCCCGGGCACGCCTGCCTGTACAACGTGGACATGATGGAAGAAACGGCGAACGTCGTTGCCCTCGGCGCGGGCGCGGCAAGCAAGCGGCTTTTCCCCCAGCAGGGGTATATCCGCCGCGCCTTCAACGTAAGCGACATCCGCCAGTACATCGACCGGGTGGATGAAATGGCGGACCGAAAGGCCGGGCTGTTCCTGCGTCAAGCGACGTAACCGCCGGAAATTGCGCGGCGATATCGGCCCGGAGCGCTGAAAAAGCGCAATCAGCTGGCTTTCGATGGCAGCGTGTCGGCACGCTGAACAGTTTGATTGTAATACTATTCTCAGTATAAAAGATTATCAGATTTGGGGGAGGCGTAGCAGCGCTACGTTGACCGGAATGAAGCAACGCCAAGACGGAAAAGACACCCAAAGATGATAAGATTTTAGATTGAGAATAGTATAACACATATCACCGGCAATCCCTTCGCCGGCAGTTCAGTACGCTATATTTATGGGTATTCGGGAACAGCGGAGAATCCCAGCGCCGCGAAAATGCTTGCTGATAACTATCCGGAAACCTTTACATTCGTTCCGATTGACGACGCCTGGATGGCGAGGCATTAATCTTTCCTTAGGAGCCCCGGGCAGACGCAAAACTGCCCGGGGCTTTGGTCTGTCTGTATAAACAGAAGTAAATCAGTCAATCCTGTACCCGGATGTCCTTTGAATGTTTTTGATCTGATACCGTTTTACGGAAACCGTGCTTCCGGGCCGATATTTTTCATGTCTTTTGTATCTGCGCTCTTTACATTTTTCCGTCCGCATGATAAACTGTTATAAATACGGCGGGTTTTTCCCGCCTTTATGAAAGATCAATATCGCCCGGACGCTCCGGATCAGATCGCGGAAGCGTTTTTCGGGCCGGGTGTTTCCGCGCCCAGACGGGAAACGAGAGCATCCTACACAGGAGTACAGGGATGAGAGAGTATCAGATCGCGGTCTTTACGGTCGACTGGAACTACGAATTGGTGGAAAGCACGCTGCACGGACTGAAGCGCTACGTGGACGAGCATGAAAATGTGAGCCTGCGCATTTTCGATTGCTTCGGCAAGGAGCTGAACAGCGCCAAGGACAAGAGCGAATACGCGATCTTCGACCTGCCCGATATGGATCAGTTTGACGGCGTGCTGGTTCAGGGAAACCAGATCGTGCTGCAGGGAGCCAGGGAAGCGCTGTCGCGCCGGATCGTCGAAAGCAGAAAACCGGCCGTCACCATCGGCTGCAAGGTGGAAGGCTGCACGCTGGTGAGCGTCGACAACGAGGCCGCGCAGCACGATATCGCCGAGCATGTGATCCGCGATCACGGCGCGCGGCGGCTGGTATACCTGACCGGTTTTCTGGACAACGGCTGTCCCGAGGGCCAGCAGCGCATGGCAGGCTTTCTGCGCGCCTGCCGGGAGCAGGGCGTGCGCGATGAGGACATCCGGATCGTTCCCGGCACCTGGCGCACAAGCGACGGCGCGACGCTGGCCCGGAAATGGCTCGCCGAAAAAAAGCCGCTGCCCGACGCGTTCATCAGCGCCAACGACGAAATGGCGCTGGGCGTTATGGAAGTGCTGGAGGAAAACGGCTACCGCATCCCCGAGGACGTGATCATCGTCGGATACGACAACGTATCGAGCGCCGAGCTGTCCACGCCCCGGCTGTCCACCGTGGACGGCAACAATTCCGAGCTCAATTACCAGGCGATGGACGTGCTGATCAGCAAGATCGAAGGCGTTGAAAGCAAGGAATACTGCCTGTTCCCCCATTCCCTTGTGTACTCCGAATCCTGCGGCTGCCACGAGGCGGGCAAAATAGATTATATCCGCAGCAAGTATTTCCAGCAGAACCGCTTCCTGAAAAACTTTTACGCTTTGCAGGATAAAATGGCCGAGGAGCTTTTCGAGGCCAACGATCTGACGAACCTGATGGATACCGTGGAGCAGACCCGCAGCATTTTCGGCTGCGACAACGTTTACCTGTGCTTCAACGATTATTACTTTGATAACTACGAAAAAACGCAGTGGAAGCAGGATTCCGAATCCTTCGGAAAGGAAATGGTGCTTGCCACGCAGGGCGAATGCGGGAGGGAGGCCGACGCGAACCATCTGTACACGCGCTTTCCCACCCGGCAGCTGCTGCCCAAAGAGCTGATGCGGAAAAAACGCTTTCTCGTCTTCTATCCGCTGCATTACAATACGTATTCCATTGGCTATCTGGTCATGGACAGCATCAGCGAGGCCGCCAAGCTGAACCTGCACGAAAGCCTGTTCAGCTTCCTGGAGATCGCGATGGAAAACGTGCGCAAAAAGTGCCTGCTGCGGCAGCTGAACGGCGTGCTGGACGACCTGTACGTGCGCGACTCGCTGACCGGGCTGTATAACCGCTTCGGCTATAAGCGCTTCGGCGAGGACGTCTTCCAAAGCTTTCTGGAGCGCGACGGCAGCGTGCAGATCCTGTTTATCGATATAGACGAAATGAAGCTGATCAACGATCAGTTCGGCCATGAAGCCGGCGATACCGCCATCATCGCCGCCGCGGATACGCTGAAAAGCGTCTGCCAGCCCGAGGATTTTATCATGCGGTACGGCGGCGACGAATTTCTGGCCATCGCTTCCGGCAAGCGCCGCGGGCTGGAAGACACGATCCAGCAGGCCGTCCGGGAGAAAAACGGCGACGGCTCGCTGCCCTTCCCCCTCAGCCTCAGCGTCGGCGTTATCCGCGCCGACCGCGCGCAGGCGCTCACGCTGGACGGCTGCGTGCAGAAGGCCGACACGCTGATGTACGAAGAGAAAAACCGCCACAAATCCGGTAAACAGTAACGCAGAAAACCCATCCATAAAACCGTTCCGGGCCTCCGTATCAAGGAAACCCGGGACGGTTTATACTATTCTCAGTATAAAAGATTATCAGATTTGGGATGGATTTTTCGCCCTGGCTAAGCTGAATGGAGGGAGGCGTAGCAGCGCTACGTTGA
>CACWLY010000155.1 GCA_902761825.1 uncultured Eubacteriales bacterium | reverse complement strand
CAGAAGAAAGCGCGTATTCCCTGCCTGTTTCGCGGAAATTCGGCGCTTCTTGTCTTATTTTCCTATTTGCATCATGGCTCTTAGAAGAAAAATAGTATGAAAACGGATTTGCGTCAATGCGCGGGATACAGTCAATCGTCGGCCAGGATGATTTTGCCGTCCTCGATGCCCTGCACGATCGCGAGAGACTTGAGATTGACGCCGTCCTCGCGCAGCTTTTTACCGCCGGGCTGGAAGCCCTTTTCAATCGCGATGCCCACGCCGACGAGCGAGCAGCCCGCCTGCGCGACGATGCTGATCAGCGCGCGGCTGGCCTGGCCGTCGGCGAGAAAATCGTCCACCACCAGCACGCGGCTGCCGGCGGGCAGGTAGCGGCGGTCGACGCGCAGCACGTTATCGTTGCCGTGGGTGAAGGAGTGCGCGACGGCGGTCAGCATATTGCCGGACTGATTGGCCGCGCTGCTCTTTTTGGCGAAAACCACGGGAACATCGCCCAAATAATGCGCGGCGGCCAGGGCGATTGCGATGCCGCTGGCTTCCACCGTGAGCACGATATCGGGGTTTTCCCGGCGGAAATAATCGGCCAGCTCCCGGCCTATATCGAACATCAGCCGCGTATCCAGCCGATGGTTTAAAAACATGTCCACCTTGACGATGTCGCTGCCCAGTCCCTGGCCGTAATTCATGATGGCGTCCCGCAGTGCTTTCATGCCGATAGCCTCCCAAATACGAACATTATTGCGCAGATATATCTTTATTGTACAGAATTTGCGCGAAAAAGCAAGGAGAATCTGCAAAAAAAGCCGTTTGACGGCGATCGCCGGGAAAGATTGGCTGGATCGAATGAACGAAAACGCGGCACAATTCTGATGGATGGCCCGCTTTTTTGTTTTGCGCCGCGGCGGCATACGGCGCGTTTGCAACAAATGCCAGCGTATTTTCAGCCCTGCGGGTCACAATAGCATTGATCCTGAACGGAGGAGGTGAAACGCGATGAATCAGTCCGGAAACACGTCCGGCAGCCGCGTCAACGTGCCCGAAGCCCGGGGCGCCTTGGACAATATGAAGTTTGAAATCGCCCGCGAGCTGGGCATCAACTTCAAGCCCGGCTACAACGGCGATCTCACCAGCCGCGAAAGCGGCTATGTGGGCGGCTACATGGTCAACCTCCTACGACCGCGGGAACAGTTTTTTTCGGACGTCCGGAACCCTTGATTTTCTTATATATTTCGGTGGTTTTGCCGCTTCCGTCGTTGAGGAAAACGTCCAGGCGGATGTGGCTTTCGTCGAGGGCCGTGACCTCGATCCGGTCCACGATGGCATCCAATATTGTAGGGGTGATGTCCTCGGGAGTGAGGATTTGAGAGGCCGATTCCATCATCTTGCGGATGGTGTTCAACCGTTCCTGCAAGCCCGCGCTGTCCTGCTTTCTCCGGATCAGATCGTTCATCCACTCCGTCTTTGCGGCGATGCTGCCCTTGATCTCCGCGCTCATGACGAGAAAATCCTCGTCAGAGATTTTGCCGTCCAGGTTGAATTGCAGCAGCTTTGTCCGCTTCTGCTTTTCCTTTTCGATCTGAATTTCCAGGGACAGGAGCTCTTTCTCCACGTTGGCGGACTGACGCAGCGCGGCGATCTGGTCGATCAGGCCGTTCAGCGCCGCTTCCGCTTCACTGCCGAATTCCCGGAACATCCGGAACAGCACGTCCTTGATCTCCGTCTCATAGATCCGCCGGGAGGGGCACACGTCCTTCCCGTGCTTTCTTTTATTGGAGCAGATCCAGGAGCTGTCCAGCTCCTTTTCAGCGGTGTGCCGCACCGACGCCGCGCGGTGATACAGCGCGCCGCAATGGGTGCAGAACATCTTGCAGGACAGCAGGTTTCCGTGGTTGTACTGTCCCCGATGGCTTTTCACGTCGTTGCTGCGCTTTTCCAGGATCAGGTTGGCCTTCTCCCACAATTCCTCTGGCACGATGGCGGGCACGTCCCCGGATTCGTCCTTGAACGTCACCCATTTTTCGGCGGGAATCCGAATCTGTTTGCCGTCGAAGGGATCGGAAATGGTGGTCTTGCCCCCGCAGAACCAGCCCTTGTATTTGGGATTGCGGATCATCTGCGCCATGGTGGCGTGGTTGATGGCGTTCCCGTTGCTGCTGCGCAAACCCCGTTCGTGGAACAGCTTTTCCAGCTGGTTCAGGCTGTACTCTCCGGTGGCGAACAGGGTGAACACTTCCTTCACGAAGGCCGCTTCCTTGGGGTTGACGACCAGCTTTTTGTCCATATAGTCATACCCGTAAATCCGGCTGCTGCCGAACACCCGCCCGTTCTTGATGGCCTGCCGGTCGCCGAACTTCACGCGTTCAGATATCTTCCGGCTTTCGTCCTGGGCGATGCCGCTCATAATGGTAAGCCGCAATTCGCTGTCCGCGTCCAGGGTGTTGATATTGTCGTTGGTGAAGTAAATCCCCACGCCGCAGCGCAGCAGGTCTCTCGCGTTCAGCAGGGAATCCACCGTGTTCCTGGCGAAACGGGACACCTCTTTCGTTAGGATCAGGTCGAACAGCCCCTTCTTCCCGTCCCGCACCATGTCGTTGAACCGCTCTCGCTTCCGGGTGGACGTGCCACTTTTCCCTTCGTCGATGTAGCCCGGCACATACGTCCAATTCTTCTTGTCCTTGATGAAGTTTTCGTAATACTGCTCCTGATTGCCCAGAGAATTGATCTGCTCCTCGCTGTCCGTGCTGACGCGGGCGTAGAACGTCACCCGCAGGGGCAGATCGTAAATCGTCTGTGTTTTCAGGCATTCGCGGATTTGATACAGCGTCATAAGTTTATCCTCCCGGCAGCTTATTTTGTGATCCTCTCCCATTATATAGGGCTGCTCTCTCCCTGGGAAGGATGTCGCCGCCGGTAATATGTGCCAATTCGGCAAACTCTTCCTGCGTAATCATTTTTTCCCGTTTCAGCACGTTCAGATAATACATTCTCCAAAAGGCTTTCGCCGCTTCATTCATGCCGATCATCCCTCCCTGTAACAGCCTTTCACTCTTTTCGAGCATTCATACACCCCATTCTCCTCCCTTTGGATGGGAAAATTTGTCATGCGGCCCTGATGCTTTTTTGACGGTAGTTCGCCGACGTCGGGCGCCTTACACCCGACGTCGGCGAATGGGTTATGCTGTTGTCAAGGTTCGCTCAGCACCGCAGGCTGAAAAGCAGCCCCTATTGCTTGTTCTCGGCTGTATCTTCTTCGATCGTCCGAATCAAATCGGAGATGGCCGACACAGCGCGATCAGACAGGAAGCTGATCTGGATGCACTTTCGCTGATCCAGTCCCATCAGATAATCCGCGGATACCCGGAAGAAGAGAGCAATATCTCCCAGCTCTTCCATGGGCGGGGTGCTGTCTCCAAGCTCCCAATTTCTCACGCAGGAGCGGCTGACGCGCAATGCGTCTGCCAATTCAGCCTGGGACAGTCTCCAATCGGCCCGGAGCTGCCGCAGCCGTTGGACAAATACTTCTCGGTGCATTTGCATCACCACCGTCATTATAAAAGCTCCAATCTTCAAATGGCAGGACCAAAGCTGTCCTGATTCAGGCCAATGCTTAGGTGGTGCGCGGGTATAGAAAAATGGGGCTGTCTCATTAAGAGATGGCCCTTTAAAATGCGAAAAAGCCAGCCAAAAAGGAAAAACAAACCAAAAACACCCGAGGCCTAAAAGGTCCCGGG
>CACWLY010000154.1 GCA_902761825.1 uncultured Eubacteriales bacterium | reverse complement strand
CAATTTTGTATGGTCCACATCTGAGAGCATGTCATATACAAATTGGAATACAAACGAACCAAACCATAGCGGATCACTTGAAAAATACATGGTGATGTATGGTACCCGCGTGGAAGGAAAACGCGAAATAGGCACATGGAACGATACGTTGAGAAACGGGTACTCGACAAACGCATTTGTGGTTGAGGTGTCTCACGGAGAAACGTTGGCGGAAGAAGTTATCATTTGGTTGCATGGAGAAAGTATAGAAAATGATATTCTTGATTTAACTGGTTATAACCCAAAAGACAAAGGGATTATTCTGACTGCCTACGCTATGCCGGAAGAGGCGTCTGGCGCGGGAATTGAATGGACGGTCTCAGACCCGAGTATCCTTCGGTATGATAGCAAAGAGGTTTTTTGGGATGGTTCCACAGACGGCCATTTTACTATCATCGGCGTGGGAGAAACAGATATTACCGCCACTGCCACAGACGGCAGCAACGCTTCAAAAACGATCCATTTTGGATATTACATCAGCAGCGTTGATATGCCGGCGTCCAACGTCAAAATGCAAATAGGCGATACCCATCAGATGCTTCCGACAATTGTTCCCGATATCGCTCAGAACACGGACTTGATATGGGAGAGTTCTGATCCCAGCGTTGCAACCGTTGACGAGAACGGCTTGATAACGGCGATAGCAGCCGGCACGGCAACAATAACCGTTGTTCCCAAAAAATCAAGCGCAATCTATTATTATGATGCTCAGGCTTCCTGCACGGTCAGCGTTACCGACGTGCCGTATCTTGTGTTCAACAGAATCGCATACCCCAACGTATACAAGATCAGCAGCAACGGCTATGTCTGGGGCAGCGACGATGGCACCATCACCGCCAAAGACGGCCTGGCATCCGTCATCTTTAATATCTATGATAAAAACGGAAACAGGGTTGCGCATTATGAGAACAATCAGAATGTGACGTCGCTTTCCATGCAATCCATTACATCCAAGATTAAGATGAGCGCCCTGACCGTTGAAGGTCCCGCGACCTTTGAAATTATCGCAACCGATGTAAACGGAAAGAAGCTGGAATTCTCGGCTACGTTTACCGCCTCGAACACCCAGTCAACCGTAACCTGGCATTATACCCGTAAGTATATTGAACCCGAACTGCAAAACATTACCAGTTATGGCGGTCATGAATACTATTTATACAAAGCAAGCTACGCATGGGACGACGCGTGCGCGTTTGCCCAGTCACAGGGCGGGTATCTGGCGGTCATAACATCCGAAGAAGAAAATGAAGCTATCATAAAAAAGATGGGAACAAATATCACCAGGGCCTGGATCGGCGGTTATCGGAACACGGATGGCGGATATCTATGGACCACAGGCGAAACGATGGATTATACCAATTGGTACCAAAATGAGCCAGCATTAGCTGACAGTATGCAAAATTACATGGTTATCGGCAATACTGGCGTATGGTATGACGCGTCAAGAGCTAACGCCAGTTATAATTACTTTTTCGTGGAAGTTCCCGTCTATAACAACTACTGCGGCGATAACGCGACATGGTCTTATAATAATCATGTTCTGACCATTTCCGGAACGGGCGACATGTACGATTATGAATCCTCGTGGGAAACTCCCTGGATCATATACTTTGAAGATATTGATGAGGTTGTCATCAATAATGGCATAACAAGCATTGGCGGTAACGCGTTTAACAATCTTATTAATCTGAAAGGCTATGTCACAATTCCGAGCAGCGTTTCCCGTATTGGTGATTATGCTTTCAATGGCGGATGCGCCTTAATAATATCTGAAAGCATAGAGGATATTGGATATCGTGCCGTAAATGGCTGTTATTGCATAGTCGATGAAAACAACCCGTATTATTCATCTATTGACGGAACGCTGTTCAATAAAAACAAAACCGAACTGATAAGCTGTCCTAAATATGCCGATACCGTTACGATACCGGATACGGTAACAAGGATTCTTGGGTGGGCTTTTGCGAATACAAGGTTAGCAACTTTTTCGATTCCTGACGGCGTGACAGCTATTGGAGAAGGTACTTTCTGCGAGTGTGAATATACGAACATAGTAATTCCTAACCAAATAACCGTAATAGGTAATTATGCCTTCCTGTATTGCAGTGATTTGACAAGCATAACGATACCACGCACGGTTCAGTATATTGGATGGGATGCCTTCTACGGCTGCGATAATCTTGTTATTACATGCTACTCAGATTCTGCCGCTCATCAGTACGCTGTCAATAACAATGTCCCGTTTATACTGCTCGATACGCCCTTTAATCCCGATTTTACGATGCCCCTTGGGACCAGGATCATCGAAGAAGAAGCATTTGCCGGTATTGCCGCTGACAGCGTAAAGCTCCCGGAAGGAATTGCTTCGATTGGCAGCCGCGCCTTTGCCGATTGCCCGAACCTGCACAGTATTTATATTCCTGAATCCTGTACATCCATTGCGGCGGATGTGTTTACTCCGGGAAGTGATCTGACGATCTACGGACAGGACGGAAGCTATGCTGAATTCTACGCGGGAAAACACGGGTTTGATTTCATTGCGATGGGCAATTAAATCGGAAAAACAGCATAGCTGTCACATAACGACAACCGCCTCCGGACCGATTCGTCCGGGGGCGGTTCTTTGGATCGATAGAGAGTACGAAATCGCCCCCGGCATTTTGCCGGGGGCGCTGCATTTGGTTTGTGTGTCCGGTGAAAGCTTACTTGGCCTTCTTGGCCTTGATGGCAGCCTGGGCGGCGGCCAGACGGGCGATGGGCACGCGGAAGGGGCTGCAGGAGACGTAGTTCAGGCCGATCTCGTTGCAGAACTCGATGGAGGACGGATCGCCGCCGTGCTCGCCGCAGATGCCGCAGTGCAGCTTGGCGTTCTCGCTCCTGCCCAGGGTGACGGCCATCTTCATGAGCTTGCCGACGCCCACGGTATCCAGACGGGCGAAGGGATCGGACTCATAGATCTTGTTGGCGTAGTACGCGGGCAGGAACTTGCCGGCGTCGTCGCGGCTGAAGCCGAAGGTCATCTGGGTGAGGTCGTTGGTGCCGAAGCAGAAGAAATCGGCTTCCTTGGCGATCTCGTCGGCGGTCAGGGCGGCGCGCGGGATCTCGATCATGGTGCCAACCTCGTACTTGAGGTCGCTCTTCGCTTCCGCGATCAGCTTATCGGCGGTCTCCACCACGATCTTCTTGACGAACTTGTATTCCTTCAGCTCGCCGACCAGGGGGATCATGATTTCAGGCACAACGTTCCAATCGGCGTGGCGGGCCTTGACGGCCAGGGCGGCCTTGATGATGGCGCTGGTCTGCATGACGGCGATTTCGGGATAGGTGACGGTCAGGCGGCAGCCGCGATGACCCATCATGGGGTTGAACTCGTGCAGATCGGCGATGACCTGCTTGATGTAGGCAACGCTCTTGCCCTGGGCCTGAGCCAGCGCTTCGATATCGGCCTCTTCGGTGGGCACGAACTCGTGCAGCGGGGGATCCAGGAAGCGGATGGTCACGGGATAGCCGCCCAGCGCCTCGAACAGGCCCTCGAAGTCAGCCTGCTGCATGGGCTCGATCTTGTCCAGCGCGGCCTTGCGCTCTTCCTCGGTCTCGGCGCAGATCACCGAAGAACATATGCTCGGTGCGGCACAGGCCGATGCCCTGCGCGCCGAAGGCGGCCGCCTGCTTGGCGTCCTTGGGGGTGTCGGCGTTGGTGCGCACGCCCATGGTCTTATACTTGTCGGCCATTTCCATGATGCGGCCGAAGTAACCGCTGTTGGGGTCGGCGGGAACGGTGGGGATCAGCTCGCCGTAGATGTTGCCCGTGCTGCCGTCCAGGCTCAGCACGTCGCCCTCTTTGTAGGTCTTGCCGGCCAGGGTGAAGCGCTTGTTGGCCTCGTCCATCTTGATGTCGCCGCAGCCGGATACGCAGCAGGTGCCCATGCCGCGGGCAACCACGGCCGCGTGGCTGGTCTGGCCGCCGCGCACGGTCAGGATGCCCTGGCTGTACTTCATGCCCTCGATGTCCTCGGGGCTGGTCTCCAGACGGACCAGAACGACCTTTTCGCCCTTCTTGCCATGCTCCACGGCGTCCTCGGCCGTGAACACGATGGTGCCGGCAGCCGCGCCGGGAGAGGCGGCGATGCCCTTGCCAACGGGAGTGGCCTTCTTCAGGGCGGCGGCGTCAAAGGTGGGATGCAGCAGCATGTCCAGGGACTTGGCGTCGATCTGCATCAGGGCTTCCTCTTCGCTGATCATGCCTTCGTCGATCAGGTCGCAGGCGATCTTGATGGCGGCCTGCGCGGTGCGCTTGCCGCTGCGGCACTGCAGCATGTACAGCTTGCCGTTTTCAACGGTGAATTCCATATCCTGCATGTCGCGGTAGTGGTTCTCCAGGATGCCGCACACTTCCACGAACTGCTTGTAGGCTTCGGGGAACTTTTCTTCCATCTGGCTGATGGGCATGGGGGTGCGCACGCCGGCCACCACGTCTTCGCCCTGGGCGTTGGTCAGGAACTCGCCCATCAGCACCTTTTCGCCGGTGGCGGGGTTGCGGGTGAAGGCGACGCCCGTGCCGCTGTTCTCGTTCAGGTTGCCGAACACCATGGGCATCACGTTGACGGCAGTGCCCCAGGAATAGGGGATGTCATGGTCCATGCGGTACACGTTGGCGCGGGGGTTGTCCCAGCTGCGGAACACCGCGCGGATGGCTTCGTACAGCTGCACCTTGGGATCGCTCGGGAAATCGGCGCCCAGCTGCTTTTTGTACTCGGCCTTGAACTGCTGCGCCAGCTCCTTCAGGTCGGCGGCGGTCAGCTCGGTATCGAAGGTGACGCCCTTCTTTTCCTTCATGGCGTCGATCAGCTGCTCGAAGTACTTCTTGCCTACTTCCATAACCACGTCGGAGAACATCTGGATGAAGCGGCGATAGCAGTCGTACACAAACCGCTCGAACTTCGGATCGGGATTGCCCTTGATCATCGCGGCCACCACGTCGTCGTTCAGGCCCAGGTTCAGAATGGTGTCCATCATGCCGGGCATGGAAGCGCGCGCGCCGGAGCGGACGGAAACCAGCAGCGGATTCTTGAGATCGCCGAACTTCTTGCCGTTGATCTCTTCCATCTTCTCAACGTTCTTCATGATCTCAGCCATGATTTCATCGTTGATCTTGCGGCCGTCCTCGTAGTACTGGGTGCAGGCTTCGGTGGAAATGGTGAAGCCCTGGGGCACCGGCAGACCGATGTTGGTCATCTCGGCCAGGTTGGCGCCCTTGCCGCCCAGCAGCTCGCGCATGGTGGCGTTGCCTTCGGTGAACAGGTACACGTACTTTTTCATGTTATTCCTCCTTAAAGAGAATAAAGGTTAACTGTGCTTGGCGGACGCGCGCAAAACTTGCCTGTGCGCATCCTAACAATTTATTATAGCGGATATTTGATTGGTTGGCAACAGTTTCCCGGGCCAAAACAGGCATTTCCGGCAGTTTTTTTTCATATTTTATATCGCGCTTTGCCGGAAGCGGGGAAAAATCGGAACGGCCGGGGCGCTTTTTCCGCGCCCGATGATAAAGGAGGGGGTTCGCCGTGAGCCTGTCGGAACTGCGTACCAAGGACGTCGTCAGCGTGGACAGCGGGAAAAAGCTGGGCAAGGTTATGGATATCGAGTTTTCGGCCTGCGACGGCTGCGTGCAGGCCATCGTCGTGCCGGGGGATTTCAGGATCGGCGGGCTGTTCAAGGGCGAAAAAAGCGGCGTCGTCATCCCCTGGGAGCGCATCACCCGGATCGGCGACGACGTGATCCTGGTGCAGCTGCTGCCGGGCGACCTCGAGGAATGAGCGCGCTTGCCCGCGGCGGAAATTCCCCCGTTTTATACATTTTTCGAGCCGAAATAATTAACAGTATTTTCGCTTGACAGGCGAACGGAAACGAACAAAAATGGGGATTTGCGGTGGATAAATCCGGCGCAAAAATGGGGATAATTTGAACTTTCCACGGGTTTTTTCCACCGCAAAAACAGAAAAGTTCGTAAAATGGCGGGTTTTTGCGGTGATTTTGGTGGATAACCCTGTGGATAATGTGGATATCTCATGTTTTGCGCCGCTTTATTGAGCGGTTCATGCGAAAAACCTGCATATACCGCGGGCGGGGAGCCTGAAAGCCCCCGAACCGCCGTGAATGATATGAAATCGCTGCATAAAAATAAAGCGTCAGTTTTTGCGTTCGCTTGCGCGGGACGCGGAAGGGTGGGGATAAATATGGGGAAAACCCGGGGACTCAAATGGGGATTATATTTGCTTGGATGCGGAGCGCTGCTGGCGGCAGCCGTTCATAGTTTCGTAATAAATGAGGGGCAGGACGCGCTTCCCGCGCCGACGCCCACGCCCGCCGCCGGGGAGCTGCAGGGGCTCACGGTCTGCCTGGACCCGGGCCACGGCGGGTATGACGGCGGGGCGTACGGACGCGACAGCGGCACGCCGGAAAAGGAACTGAACCTCGACGTGGCGAAGCGCCTGGGCGAGCTGCTCGCGCAGGCCGGCGCGCGGGTGATCCTGACCCGCGGGGAGGACGTCGCCCTGGCCGACGAGGGAAGCATGCGCAAGCGCCGCGATTTGCAGGCGCGCGTCGACGCGGCCGCGGAGGCCGACCTCTTTCTTTCCATTCATATGAACGAGTACCGCACGCGCGCGGAGTCCGGCCCGCAGGTGTTCTACCGCAAAGGCCAGGACGCCAGCCGCCTGCTCGCCGGCTTTTTGCAGCAGCATCTGAACGCCGCGCTCTCGCCCGCAAAGCCCCGCAGCGCGAGCGCCGGGAAATATTACGTGCTCGAAAACCTCTCCATCCCCGCCGTGCTCGTCGAGTGCGGCTTCCTCTCCAATCCCGCCGAGGAAGCGCTGTTGCTTACGCCCGACTACCGCCAGCGCGTCGCCGAGGCGCTCTGCGAGGGGATCGCCGAGTATTGGAAGACAGGCGCGGGCAGGAACGAGCAGGCCGCTGTGCCTTTCGGCTCAGGGAAGGGCTGAAAGGAGACGTTAGGGCCTACGCGATCCGGGGCCTTCCGGCCCGCCCTCGCTGTTCGCTTGCGCTGGCCGAAGGCCAGGATTTTGATCCACTGGATCAATTTCCGG
>CACWLY010000153.1 GCA_902761825.1 uncultured Eubacteriales bacterium | reverse complement strand
GGCGGACAATCCGCAGATTGCCGCCCGCAACCCGCGCTTCCCGCAGGGAGTAGCGCGGGGCGAGTCAAAAGAAAGCGCGTATTTCCTGCCTGTTTCGCGGAAATTCGGCGCTTCTTGTCTTCTTTCCCTATTTGCGTCACGGCTCCCCGAAGTTGAGCATTTCGCTTTCGGGCACGTTGATGTAGGATTGCGGCACGCCGCCCACGATGATGCTTTCGGCGATCAGCACCTGGGTATCCACCGATACCGGCTGGGTACCGGTCGGCAGCACCAGCTGCACGGCGGCGTGGAGCTGCAGATAGATCTTATGCCGGGTCTGGTTGATGCCGGCGGACTCGAATTCGGTATGAAAGGACACGCTGACCGCGCCGACGGGGGTGAGCGTCACCCTGATCCGCGGGCCGAAATGCGCCAGAAAGGGCGCTTTCAGCGCCGCGCCGAGCGGCACGGCGATCTGCCGGGCGGTATCCTCGGCCAGCGCGTGCTGCGCGTCCTGGGCGATCGCCGCCGCCAGGGCGTTCATGCGCGCGGTATTGGCCTGCAGCATGCTGACGCGCCCGTTCGCGTCGGAGCGCACGGTGATCAGCTCTTCATAGGGCACGCCGTCGGCGATGCTTTCACGCACGGCGGCGTTCAGCGTATCCACGGCCAGGGCGTACGCGCTGGCATGCGCGGTATCCAGGATCACCCGCGAAAGGCTTTTTTGCAGCAGCAGATACAGGGCGAGCGCAAGCAGCAGGAAAACTGCCAGCAGTCGCAGCACGCGCCGAAACTTCATTGTTACATCCCCTTCCATTGCCCAAAGGGCGGGTTCTGTGATATAATCCGGATGTGACCCGCTTTTTTGTGTGTAAGAATCGGGAGGATAACCGTTTTTATGAGCTCTTTCCTGTTCAAGCCCCGGCTGCGCCGCCCCAGCTTTTTATCGTCTGTGGCGGTCAATACCGTGCGCGTGCTGGCGATCGTGACGCTGATGGGGATACTGGCCTGCGTGGGCGTGGTGCTCGGCATCGCCCGCGCCTATGTGGACACCGCGCCCACGCTGGACCTGACGCTGATCGACGATCAGGCGCAGACCTCCTTTCTTTATGACGCAAACCGCAACCTGATCACCGATTACAAGGGCACCGAGAACCGCGTGATGGTATCCATCAGCCAGGTGCCCGAAAACCTGCAGCACGCCTTCGTGGCGGTGGAGGACGCGCGGTTTTATACCCACAACGGCATCGACATCAAGCGAATTATCGGCGCGCTGATCCAGAACTTTATCACCGGCAGCCAGCAGGGCGGCAGCACGATCACCCAGCAGCTGATCAAAAATACCATCCTTTCCAGCGAGCAGAGCTACAAGCGCAAGATCCAGGAGGCGTACCTGGCCATGCAGCTGGAAAATCAGTACACCAAGGACCAGATACTGGAAAGCTACCTGAACACCATCTACCTGGGTGAAAACTATTACGGCGTGTATACCGCCGCCCAGGGGTACTTCGGCAAGGAACTGAAGGACCTGACGCTGCGCGAATGCGCCATGCTGGCCGGCATGTGCACCAACCCTTACTACTACAATCCGCGCCGCAATTTTTATACCCGCCGGAGCGAAACCACCGATTACGCCGCCATCACCAACAACCGTACCGATTACGCGCTGCGCATGATGTACGAAAACCAGTTCATCACCCGCGATCAGTACACCGCCGCGCTCAATCACGACACGGCCTCGGTGCTGGAAAGCGCCGCCGACAGCGGACTGTACGATTATGTGTACTACGTGGAGTACGCCATCGGCGACGTGGTGCAGACGCTGCTGAAGCTGAACAACCTGGACAACACCAGCTATAACCGCAACCTGATGGAAAACAAGCTGCGCACGGGCGGCTATCACGTATACCTCTGCCTGGATACCGAAATACAGAAAACGGTGGAGGACGTGCTGTACAACTACAAGGATTATCCCGCCCTGCGCGATCCGGCGGACAGCGTTTACCGCGCGCGCAACGCCGACGGCACCTATGACGAGATCGAGCAGCCGCAGGCCGCCGCCGTGGTGCTGGATTATCATACCGGCGAAATCAAGGCCATCGTGGGCAGCCGCACCGCGCCTACGCGGCGCAAAACGCTCAACCGCGCCAGCGATATGAACATGCCCGTGGGCTCGGCCATCAAGCCTATCGCCGTATACGCCCCGGCCATCGAGATCAGCGGCCTGGGCGGAGGCGGCGTGGTCTATAATATGCCGCTGCCCATTACCGGATACCTGGACGGCAACCGGCGCGAGACCTGGCCGCAGAACTACGGCGGCAGCAGCTACCGCGGCCCGGAAACGCTGCGCACGGCGCTGATGAAGAGCGACAACACCGCCGCGGCTTACGCGCTGATGAACTATGTGGGCGTGGAAAACAGCTATAAATTCCTGCGCCTGATGGGCGTGAGCGATAAGCATATCAATAAAACGCCCTTCGGCCTGGCCCTGGGCTCCAGCGGCATCTCGCCCGTCGAAATGGCCGTGGCTTACGGCACGCTCGCCAACAGCGGCGTGTATCAGGAGCCGCTCACCTTCCTGGGCATCGCCGACAGCAACGGCAACGTGATCTACGATTCCCACGCCAACCAGCGGCGGTATCAGGCCTTCAGCCCGTCCACCGCCTGGCTGACCGTGGATATGATGAAGGACGCCGTCAAGAGCGGCACGGCCACCAAGGCCAAAATAAAAGGCCAGACCGTGGCGGGCAAGACCGGCACCAACAGCGACCAGAAGGGCGTTTTCTTCGCGGGCATGACGGGCTGGTATTGCGGAACGGTCTGGATCGGCCATGACAACTACAAGGCGCTCAGCAGCAAGACCACCGGCGGCAACAGCGCCGCCGCCCTGTGGCAGACCTTTATGAGCCGCGTGCACGAGGGCCTCGGCGACCGCGATATCATGGCGGGCTCGGCCTCCGATTACGGGCTGGTGAAGGTGACCACCTGCGCCGTCAGCGGGCAGCTGGCTACCGAGGCCTGCCGCCACGACGCCAACGGCTACGGCGTGGTCAGCGATTACTGGCCCGCCGCCACCGCGCCGACCCACGAATGCCAGATGCATACGCTGGTGAACGTCTGCGCGGATACCGGCATGCTGGCCTCGGCCTATTGCCCCAATGTGACCCAGGCCGGCATACTGACCATTCCCGCGGGGCATCCGCTGTTCAATTTCATCGGCACCGAGTATGACGGCGTGCTCAGCAAGTACCTGGGCCGCTACGCCACGCTGCGCATGAGCAGCAGCGTTTACCAGAACCAGGCCATCCTCGGAACGCTTTCCTGCACGCTGCACAATTACGGCTCGGGCTACGAGGGATACAGCATCGTCACCGTCGATCCCATTGTGCGCGATCAGCTGATGCCCGACGCGCGCAAGCTGCTCGCCTCCGCCCGCGCGCGGCTGTCCGTGCTGCCCGCCGAGCACTATGCCTATGGCACGCTGCTGAACGCCGTCAACAGCCTCGAAAGCGTGATGAACGGCTCACCCACGGCCTCCGACCTGATGACCGCAATGGCCGTGCTGACCCAGGCCATGGCCGCCGCGCAGTAGCGGCTGCTTTTCCGGGACAATTCATACTATTCTCAGTATAGGGAGGCGTAGCAGCGCTACGTTGACCGGAATGAAGCAACGCCAAGACGGAAAAGACACCCAAAGATGATAAGATTTTAGATTGAGAATAGTATAAAATGGAAGTACGGCGAGGATAACGCCCTCGTCGTACGCTTTGTTCATATTCAGCGTATCGCCGCGCTTTCCAGCGTCAGCAGCCGGGCTTTCCTGTCCAGCCCGGCGGCATAGCCGACCAGGCCGCCGTCCGCGCCCAGCACGCGATGGCAGGGAATGATCAGCGCGATGGGGTTTCGGCCCACCGCGCCGCCGACGGCCTGGGCGGCGGCAGTGCAGCCCGGCGGCGAGCTGCCCGTACGTGACGGTGCGGCCGTAGGGCACGCGCATGAGCGCGCGCCACACGCGCTGGCAAAAGTCCGATCCCCGCGGCGCGAGCGGCGGCGTAAAGCCCGGATCGCGGCCGCTGAAATACAGATCCAGCCAGCGCGCGGCCTGCTCCAGCGCGCGGTCGCCGCTCCCGGCGCGGTCGCCGTCGGGCGCGACGCCGAAGCGCTTCTGCCCGTCGAACCATAACCCGACCAGCGCGTTCCCGTCGCTTGCCAGGGTCATGCCGCCCAGGGGCGACAGATAGCGGCAGATCGCGTCCATTCCGTCCCCTCCGCTTATACCAGCCGCAGCGCGGGCCTTGCGTTCAGGTTCATGCCCGCGATCCCGCCGCGCAGCAGGCGGTAGTACGCCGCGCTGCCGATCATGGCGGCGTTGTCGCCGCAAAGGTCCAGCCTGGGCATATAGAGCGTGATGCCCGCTTTTCCGCAGGCCGCCTCAAAGGCCGCGCGCAGGCCGCTGTTGGCCGATACGCCGCCCGCGAGGGCGAGGGATCTGACATGATGATCCAGCGCGGCCTGCATGGTTTTGGACAGCAGCGCGTCCACCACGGCATGCTGGAAGGAGGCGGCCAGATCCTCGGGCTTCATTGTCACGCCCTTCTGCTCCATGTTGTGGGTCGCGTTGATAAAGGCCGTTTTCAGGCCGGAAAAGCTGAAATCGTACACGCCGGGCGTATGCGCCTTGGGGAGCTTCAGCGCGTCCGGATCGCCGGTCCGCGCCAGCTTATCGAGCAGCGGCCCGCCGGGATACGGCAGATGCAGCACGCGCGCCGCCTTGTCGAAGGCCTCGCCCGCCGCGTCGTCCTGCGTGCAGCCCAGCAGCCTGTATACGCCGTAATCCTCCACCATCAGGATATGGCTGTGCCCGCCGCTTGCCACCAGGCAGATGAAGGGCGGCGTCAGATCGGGGTGCGTCAGGTAATTGGCGCAGATATGCCCCTCGATATGATTGACCGGGATCAGCGGCTTATCCAGGGCGAAGGCCAGGGCTTTGGCGCAGCTGACGCCGGTCAGCAGCGCGCCCACCAGCCCCGGGCCGTAGGTGACGCCGATCGCGTCGATATCGTCAAAGGTCATGCCGGCCTCGCTCAGCGCGTGATCGACCATGCGGTCGACCGCGTCCACGTGCGCGCGGCTGGCGATCTCGGGCACCACGCCGCCGTAAACGGCGTGCAGCGGGATCTGGGAAAAGACCGCGCTGCTCCTGATCGCGCGGCCGTTTTCGATCACCGCCGCCGCCGTCTCGTCGCAGCTCGACTCGATGGCCAGGATATTGACTTTTTCCTTGGTTTTCAGCTGTTCCGCCTTGGCGCGGCAGATGTCCATATAACTCATGTTTTCCTCGATAGTCAGCGCTTGACAGCCGTTTGCGGCGCGCGTATAATAAAGACAGGGAGATTGGTGTCTCCGCGAAGCCTGTCGCCTGACGGCGATAGATTCAGCAAAAAGCCACCGCGCAGTGCGATACGCGGCGGCTTTTTCATGTCTTACTTGCGATTGTGGGCAATCAGCTTCAGCACGAATGTCATGGCGGCAAGACAAATCACAATGATTTCGTATGCGCTCATGTACATCACCTGCCTTCCTTCGCAGTCCGGCAGGCGCAAGCTCCGCGTTTTTCTCCCTGTCCGCCGATTGAAAAATCAATCGGCAGCACAATTATATTGGATTCGTCAACCCCTGTCAATGCGGTAATACCGGAATCCGTCCTTTTCCTCCGCGAAGGTAAACCCCGCCTTTTCCAGCGCGCGCCGGCTGCGGGCATCGGCGATCAGCGCGTCATTTCGCGCAGCGTGAGCTGCTCCGTTTGATCTTTCCCCCCAGAATGCACAGCGTTGGGATCAGCAGCCAGGCCGGGATCACGACCGCCGCCAGCCGCCCGGCCAGGAAGGTGAACATGGGCTCGGGCATCAGGCAGATCAGAAGATCGGTATTCGGGTCCAGCAGCCACAGGTCGTTGGAAAACAGCAGGCGATGCGTCAGGATGAACGCGTTTTCAAAGTCCAGCGCGGCGTACAGCGCAGCCGCGCCGGGCAGCAGGACCGCCATCCCGAGGCCGATAAAAAAGCCTTTCGCGTCGGGACGCCGGATCAGCGCGAACGCCAGCGGAAGAACGGCGGCCAGCAGCAGCCAGGCCCTGTCAAACGTCCGGAACAGCTGCCGGATATCGGCCAGATGCGCCCGCTCGCGGCCGTTGAAGTAAGGAAAATCCGCGGCTCCGCCCGAAAAATAACCGCCCAGGTCGCGCGCGATGCCGTCGTAATCGCTTTCGGGCACGCCGAAGCGGCGCGTATCGGCAAAGGCGTGAAAGCAGCGGGCGTACAGGCCGCCGTCCCGGCCCATGCGCGTAACGGCGGCGCATAAAATAACGCTCAACAGCAGCAGCAGGCACAGAGCCGTGCCTGCTGCGTACAGGGTGCGTTTCATTACTGCATTTTCAGGTAGGCCACCGTGAAGCCGTCCAGCGCGCCGTTCATCACGTCGTCGATCGCGCCGGTTTCATAGCCTGTACGGTGATCCTTGACCATGGTATAGGGCTGGAACACGTAGGAACGGATCTGGCTGCCCCATTCGATCTTCTTCATCTCGCCCTTGATATCGGCCATCTGCTGCTCGCGCTCGCGCTCGCGGATCTCCAGCAGCTTCGATTTGAGCATTTTCAGGCACGTCGCGCGGTTCTGCACCTGGTCGCGCTCGGTCTGGCAGGCCACCACGATGGTCACGTCGTCCTTCACGTAGGTCATGCGCACGGCCGAGGAGGTCTTGTTGACGTTCTGGCCGCCCGCGCCGCTGGAATGGTAGGTATCCACGCGCACGTACTTCATGTCCACTTCGATCTCGCCGTCGTCCTCTTCCAGCAGCGGCGCGACGTCCAGGCTGGCGAAGCTGGTATGGCGGCGGGCGTTGCTGTCGAAGGGGCTGATGCGCACAAGGCGGTGCACGCCCTTTTCGCCGCGCAGGAAGCCGTAGGCGTGGTCGCCGCTGACCTCGAAGGTGACGGACTTGATGCCGGCCTCGTCGCCGTCCAGGATATCCAGCAGCTTGACCGTGAAGCCCATGTGCTCGCAGTAGCGGGTGTACATGCGGTAGAGCATGTTGGTCCAGTCCTGGGCCTCGGTGCCGCCCGCGCCGGCGTGCAGGGACAAAACGGCGTCGCGGTCGTCGTACGGGCCGCGCATCAGCGTTTCCAGCTCCAGCGCTTCGGTTTCGGCGCGCAGCTTGTCCATCATTTCGGCGACCTCGGCCACCATGCCGCTGTCGTCCTCTTCCTCGGCCAGTTCCATCATGACCTCGATATCGTCGCACTGGCCGTTCAGCCCCTCGTAATGGGCGATTTTATCCTCCAGCTGCTTGATCTTGCGGGTCACGTGGGTGCTGCGCTCCAGGTTGTCCCAGAAGCCGTCGGCGTTCTGCTCCTCGCGCAGCTCGGTAAGCTCCTCCTGCATATGGTCGATGTGCAGGCCCTCGCCAACGTCCTTCAGGCGCTTGCGCATATTCTCCAGGTCGGCGCGGTATTTTTCAAATTCAAGGATCATAATTTTTCAACTCCTGTCGTCGTATTAGTCGGTTTGGCAGATTCACGGCAGGGTGCTTGCTATTGCGCGTTCCGCCCGCAGCAGTTCTTGTATTTTTTGCCGCTGCCGCAGGGGCAGGGATCGTTGCGGCCGGGCTTTTTATCCACCCGGACCGGGCCCGCGCCGCTTGCGCGGCTGGCCGCGGCGGCCTTTTCATGGGCGGAATTGTTC
>CACWLY010000152.1 GCA_902761825.1 uncultured Eubacteriales bacterium | reverse complement strand
TGCTTGTTCGACAAGTTGCGCCGCAACCGCCGCAGCCGGGGTCCGGGGAGGGGCTCCCTCCCCGGCGGGAGCTCGAGGGCAGCGCCCTCGTCGTTCTTCTTGTCTTATTTTCCTATTTGCATCATGGCTCTTATACTGAGAATAGTATCAGTTGAACAAATCCTTCATCTTGTCCAGGAAGGTTTTGCGCTCCTTGTACTCCTTGCCCGTGCTTGCGCCGTCGAACTGGCGCAGCAGCTCCTTCTGCTTATCGCTCAGGCGCGTGGGCACCTCCACCCGCACGCGGACGATCAGATCGCCGACATAGCTGGAGCGCACCTGCGGCACGCCTTTGCCGCGCAGGCGGAATTCCGCGCCGTTCTGCGTGCCCTCGGGCACGTTGTATTTTACGGTTCCCTTGAGCGTGGGGATATCGATCTCGCCGCCCAGGGCCGCGGTGGGGAAGCTGATAGGCATATCGAGGTACAGGTTGGTGCCGTCGCGGCGGAACAGCTTATGCGGCCGCACGGTGATCACGATGTACAGATCGCCGTTGGGCCCGCCGTTCGCGCCGGGCTCGCCCTGGCCGTTCATCACGATGGTCTGGCCGTTGTCGATGCCCGCGGGCACCTTGACGGTGGCGGTGCGCTTGCGCTTCACCCTTCCGCTGCCGCCGCACTTGGGGCAGCGGTCCTTGATCACCTTGCCGGTGCCGCCGCAGGTGGAGCAGGTGCGGATGGTGGTCATGAAGCCGCCCTGCACGCGCACCTGGCCCGCGCCCTTGCAGGTGGGGCAGGTCTGCGGGGAGGTGCCGGGCCTCGCGCCGCTGCCGCGGCAGTCGTCGCACAGCTCGCTGCGGTAAAACTCGAAGGATTTCTCGCAGCCGAACACGGCCTCCTCAAAGGTGATGCGCAGATCATAACGCAGATCGTTTCCCTGCTGGGGCGCGTTGGCGCGGCGGCTGCCGCCCATGCCCGCTCCGCCGAACAGCTGATCGAAGATGCTGCTGAAGCCGCCCATATCGCCAAATCCGCCGAAGCCGCTGGTGTCGAAGCCCCCGCCCCCGTTCATGGGGTCGTTAAAGCCAAACTGATCGTACCGGGCGCGCTTGTCCGGATCGCTCAGCACTTCGTTGGCCTCGTTCAGCTCGCGGAAGCGCGCTTCGGCTTCCTTGTCGTTGGGGTGCAGGTCGGGATGGCATTCCTTGGCCTTTTTGCGGTAGGCCTTTTTGATGTCGTCCTGGCTGGCGTTCTTGTCTACGCCCAGCACCTCGTAATAATCGCGTTTGTTTGTCGTTGCCATTTTTTCCCCTTACGCCAACGCTGCAATACGCGGTATTCGCGCATTGCGGCGTTGAAAAGTCATTGTATATGGATGCATTCGGCAGCGCCTGCGGCCGTTCCCAGGTGCCTGGTGGTATCCTCCCAGGAGAGCTTCATCCGTCCGTACGCCGCCTGCGACATGCCCTCCGGCACGTTGTTCAGCGCGCGTTCCGTGGCGAGCACCTGGTAAAAATATCCGTCCCCGGCCTCCTCGCGCCACACAAAAACGGGAATATAGCCCGGGGAATGCGCGGTGACCTTGCCGCTTGCGTCCTTTTCCAGCGTGAATTCAAATATAATGCCGCAGTTCTGGTATTCCGACTGCTGATTGCTCAGGAAATTGCCCAGCGAATAGCAGCACAGCGTGCTCTGCGGCGCGCCGTCCGACAGGCGCTCGCCGTTCAGCCAGTAAATGCGCTGGATGACGTGCGGATGTCCGCCCACGACCACGTCGACCCCGGCGGCGACCAGGCGATAGGCGAGGATTTCCTCTTCCCTGTCGGCCACGCGGTTGTATTCCTCACCCCAGTGCATGAAGGCCACGATGGCCTCGGCCCCCGCGTCGCGCAGCGCCTGCGCGTCCCTGGCCAGGTTGCTGGTGTAAGCGAAATTGATGCCGTAGGCGGCGGCTTCGGGCACGCAGGCTTCCTCGCGGCCGTTGGCATGCGCGGTGTAATTCATGAAGCCGACGCGGATGCCGTTGATCTCGCGGATCTGCGGCGTGTCGTGCTCCTTCTGCGACCGCGCCGCGCCGATATGATCCATGCCGCGCGCGTCGCAGGCGTTCAGCTGCGCGATCACGCCGTCATAATCGCAGTCCAGCGCGTGGTTGTTAGCCATGGTCAGCATATCCACGCCGGCGTCCTGCAGCGCGTCCATCAATTCCACGGGCGAGCTGAAGCGCGGGTATCCGGAATACACGTCGCTCGCGCCCATCACGCCGTCCACGTTGGCGACGGTAAAATCCGCGTCGCCGATCAGGTCGGCCACGGGGGCGAGCATCGGATGAAAATCGATCCCGCCGTCCGCCGTCCTTGCCGCGTCGATGACCGGCATATGAAGGACAAAGTCCCCAAGGCAGCGGAAAACGGCTTTGTTCGTCGACGCTTCCTGCGCCTTCGCCGGGGACGGAGCCCCGGCAAAGGCAAGAAGCAGGCTCAGGCTGACCGCGAAAGCGGTCAATCGGCGCAGGGTACGCATATTACTGCACGCTGCCGTCAGCGTTGAAGCTGCCGTCGTCGTTCTGGGAGCCCGGCTGCGCGCCCATATCGGGAGCCGCGCCGCCCATGTCGGGACCGGGCTGGCCGCCCTGCTGCTGGTACAGCTTGCCGAAGATCTGGTAAACGCGCTGGGTCATGCCCTCCATGGCGTTCTTGATCTCGTCCACGTTGTTGCGCTCGCGCACGGCCTTGAAGTCGGCGATTTCCTTTTCGACGGCGGCTTTGTCCTCGGCGGACAGCTTGTCGCCGTTTTCCTTGAGCTGCTTTTCCATCTCGTAGGTCAGGCTGTCGGCGCGGTTCAGGGTTTCAACCTCTTCCTTGCGCTTCTTGTCCTGCTCGGCGTACTGCTCGGCTTCCTTCACGCGCTGCTGGATCTCCTCCTCGCTCATGTTGGTGGAGCTGGTGATGGTGATGTTCTGCTCGTTGCCCGTGCCCTTATCCTTGGCGGAAACGGAGACGATGCCGTTCTTGTCGATGCGGAAGGTGACCTCGATCTGCGGCACGCCGCGCGGCGCGGCGGGGATGCCGGTCAGCTGGAAGCGGCCCAGGGTCTTGTTGTCGTACGCCATGGGGCGCTCGCCCTGCAGCACGTGGATCTCAACCGTGGTCTGTCCGTCGGCGGCGGTGGAGAACACCTGGCTCTTTTCGGTGGGGATGGTGGTGTTGCGGTCGATCAGGCGGGTGAAGATGTGGCCTTCGGTTTCAAGGCCCAGGCTCAGGGGCGTCACGTCCAGCAGCAGCACGTCCTTGACCTCGCCGCCCAGCACGCCGGCCTGGATGGCCGCGCCGATGGCGACGCACTCGTCGGGGTTAATGCCCTTGAAGGGCTCCTTGCCGGTGATCTTCTTCACGGCGTCCTGCACCGCGGGGATACGGGTGGAGCCGCCCACCAGGATCACCTTGTCGATCTGCGCGGCGGTCAGGCCGGCATCGCGCAGGGCGTTCTGCATGGGGCCGATGGTCTTTTCCACCAGGTCGGCGGTCAGCTCGTTGAACTTGGCGCGGGTCAGCGTCATATCCAGGTGCTTGGGGCCGGTGGCGTCGGCGGTGATGAAGGGCAGGTTGATGTTGGCGCTCATGACGCCGGACAGCTCGATCTTGGCCTTCTCGGCGGCTTCCTTCAGGCGCTGATACGCCATGCGGTCCTTTTTCAGGTCGATGCCGGTTTCCTTCTGGAAGGTCTCGGCCACGTAATCGATGATGCGGTTGTCGAAGTCGTCGCCGCCCAGGCGGGTATCGCCGTTGGTGGCCAGCACTTCAAACACGCCGTCGCCGATCTCCAGCAGGCTCACGTCGAA
>CACWLY010000151.1 GCA_902761825.1 uncultured Eubacteriales bacterium | reverse complement strand
GATGGGTCCAGGGGTTTCGAGCGCCCGGAAAATCTTCCCTTGGGATGATTTTCAGCGAGAAACGGGCCGGAAGGCCCCGGATGCAGAAGTCCCCTGGCGCAGAGCGAGAGGGCCCGCAGCGCCCGGAAATTGATCCAGTGGATCTATTTCAGCGAGGGCGGGCCGGTAGGCCCCGGATCGCGGAGGCCTCGAACGTTCCCTCTTTCCTCTCATTTCACCCTTTGTGAATTGGCTCTTAAAAGAAGAATAGTATCAGCTCCACAGGTTATTTCCTGACGATATTTTCGATTTTGGCGATGGGTCTGCTTTCCAGCCTTTCCAGGTCCGCGTCTATCGCGGCTTTCAGGGCTTTGGTTTCATCGTCCGCTTTTTCCGCGTCGTACAGGCGCGAGATCAGTTTTCCCTGCCGTTCGATCAGGTCGTTCTTGATCATCGCCGTCGGCTCGGCGATCTGCCCGACCCTTTGGGAGAGATCCTGGGCGCGCTGCTCCGCTTCGCTTTTCAGCCTTTCCGCTTCCGCTTTTATTTCGGCAAGCCGGGCCCTGATCCGATCCGTCTGATAGATCACATCAGGATAGGCCTCGGCAAAGCGGCGGTAGAAGACCGACTTATCCGTGAGCAGGCGCCTGATCTCGAGGCTGATTTCCTCCGTGTTATCCGCCTGGCTGCGCTCGACGCCCATTTTCACCAGCTTCAGGATAAAGTGGGTCATGACGTAGTCCGCAGCGCAGACCGCGGCAAGCCCGCCGGCCGCGATCTCCTTCGTCAGCGGAGCGATCCTATCCAGCGCTGTGAAAAGCGCGGGATTGAAGAAATGCACGATGCCGACCCCGCTCAGGCCGAACAGGATCAGATTGCCTGCCCACACGCGGCCGTGCAGGTTCATGGGCTTCCGGCTGTAATCCCACCAGCGGGCATGAAAGCGCTTTTCCAGATACCAGCTTGTAAAATACTCCACCGCGCCGCACAGCAGGAACGATATGGCAAAGGTCGTGCCGTAGGCCTTTTCGATGGGCGTCAGAAGCCGCACCGCGACGGTGATCAGCGCGGCCCCGGTTCCGTAGATCGGGCAGATCGGCCCCGTCAGGAATCCCCGGTTGATAAAGCGGTGATACTGGATATATTTTAAGGTAACCTCAATACACCATCCCGCAAAGGAATAAATGAAAAACAGAAGGACAAGGTCCGCCAGCACCGCGGCAGCCGCGTTCATGACGGCGTTCCTCCCGCATCGGGATCCGGATTTTTCCGTTTGTATGCGGCGACGGTTTCCTGCAGCATCCTTTCCATCTCTTCCATGCAGTGCCGCTGCTCAAACTGCTGCGTATAGCCCTGATACGCCCTGCCGCACCGCTCCTTTTCCTGCGGATGTTCGATCCAGTATTCGATCTTTCGCGCAAGATCGGCGGGATCGTTGTAATGAAACAGGTTGTTTTCCTCGAGGGCGAAAAAGCGGGTCGCGCTGCGGGGCGAATCGGCGATGACGGGCACAAGCCCGCAGGAAATCGCTTCCAGGCAGGCGATCGCCTCTATTTCGATCTCCGCGGGATGCACGTACAGGTCCGCGCTGTTGATGACCCGCAGCATTTCGTCCCGCGCGTAAAACTTCATCACGGGAGGGTTCGTCAGCTTCCGCCCGTAGGCTTCCAATTCCGCATGCAGCGGCCCTTCTCCGGCAAACACCAGCTGGATCGCTGATTCGTACCTGGACTGCGCCACGGCGTCGATCAGCACGCGATGGGATTTTTCCAGCCCGTAACGGCCCGTAAAAAGGATGACGAATTTGTCCGTCCATTCCGCCGGGCGCTGAACCTCGGTCTTCACGAAACGGCTGTTGACGCCGTTTGATATGACGTATCCGTTGGTGGGCCCAACCTCTTTTTCAAACACTTCCCGGATAAACCGGGTAGGATAATGAATGGCGTCCACATACTGAAACACCAGGCGGTACATGGCCTTATAGGTCAGGTTATTCATCGTGCGGCTGTTCATCAGGTGCAGATGGTTGGTGATGTTTTCGGCCTGCGCGTGAAAGCCCGCCGTCACGGGGATCCGGTGCCTGCGTCCGTATTCCAGCGCCGCTTTGCCCAGGAAGAAGGGCGTCATGATATGAATGACGTCCGCGTCCTTCAGCGCGCTGTCCAGCACCGCTTCGTCCGACACCGCGATGGCCACGCCGTTTTTCCGCACGTAATCGTTCAGCGGGCCGACGTTGAGCTGCGGAACCACATAAAAGCCCGCCTGCCCGCGCCTGTTATCGTCGGGGCAGACGACCCGGACGTCGTGATCCCGGCTGCGCAGAAAGCGGATCAGATTCATGGCGGCGACCGTCGTTCCGTTGTTTTCCTCGCCCAGCACGTCGCACACAATAGCTATTTTCATGTTTTTCCCCGGATCGATGATAGCGATCCCCTCCCCCGTTGTACAGACCGTGAATCGTTTCTTCGGCGAACGCACCCGCGTCAGCGCGCGTCGCTTTCCATGTCCGGCGCGTATTCCGTCACGGAAATCGCGCCGTTGCTCCCGATATCCGGTTTCTCCTTTGTTTTCTTCAGATACGCGTCGAACATCTCCAGATGGCACCTGCACAGGTTTTCATGCATGACGTCCGCGTCCAGCCTGCCGACCATGGCTCCGAACCTGATCCGGTGCTTCATGTCGGAAAAGCCCACGTGCTTCATATCCCGGAACAGCACCTTCCAGACCGGCTTCGTATGCCGGAGATACACCCTGGTAACGACGTTTTCATTGTCCCTGCAGCTGATCTGCATGAACGGCTTTTCAAGAACCGCGCCCCGGTAATCACCGAACAGCGCGCCGTCTGTATTGACGCCGCACGCAAACTCCGGTTCCTTCAGGCACAGCGCGTACGCCGTATCGCCGCCGAAGGAATGGCCGGCGGCGCCGATACCCCGGTCAAAATCGATCAGTCCGCCAAGGTTTTCCTTTGCGTACCTCAGAGCGGCTTTCGTATCCTTCACCCATTCGTCCACCCTGCCCATAAAGAAACGGCAGTACTTTCTCTGAAAAGCGTCGAACCGCTCGGCCAATTCCGCCTCGGTCCCTTTCGCCCGGGTCAGCTTCAGCGCGGCGAGCATGCCGCCAAGATACGGCTGATAGATTTTCTTCGAGAGACTTTTTTCAAAGTACAGGCATTCCCCGCCGTCAAGCTCCGTGCACGTCCCTTCCAGGGAATGCGCAACCGACAGGACGACGTATCCGTGGGACGCCAGATCAATGCACAGGAAGGAATTGCCTTCCCGGTAGGAATTGTAGCCGTGGTGAAACACGATGAGCGGAAACTTCTCCCCCGCGATCCGCGGCGCGTTTTCAAAGCATTCCGAGGTATTCTCTCCCGCCGCTTCCATTTTATCATAGTCCAGGCGGATCATGAAAGCCTTTCGGACCGCTCCTGCCATGTTTCTGGACATCCGCGCCGCTTTTTTGCAGCCTGCCGTATCGCCTTTCAGCGCCGGATAGTACACCCGGCACGCGACGCTGCGCATCGTGGACGGCCTGAGGATTTCTTCCCGGTCGTCCGCGACGGTAAAGGTAAACGTACCGACCGCGTACGCGCCGGTGGGTTTGGGAGCGTTTTTCATCGCTGATCCTCCGCTTCAGTTTTTATCAGGCGTTGCGGCATCCCGTGCAGCCGGTATGACATTTATACCATTCGCGTTCTAAGAGCCATGATGCAAATAGGAAATTAAGATCAGGGAGAACGACGAGGGCGCTGCCCTCGAGCTCCCGCCGGGGAGGGAGCCCCTCCCCGGACCCCGGCTGCGGCGGTTGCGGCATTACTTGTCGAAGTTGCAACTTGCCGCTGTCAGTAGGATAGGGTATGCCACCGCTCCCGGGCAGGCCAGCTTCGCTGGCCAACTGTGCGCGAAGCGCAC
>CACWLY010000150.1 GCA_902761825.1 uncultured Eubacteriales bacterium | reverse complement strand
CCAGGACTCGCTTAAGATGATTGACATGCGTGGTGTGTTGATAGAAAAGCAGGAGAACAAGATGATCCTTGACTTCGGCAGAAAGAAAGCCGCCAAGCCCGTTAAGACCGGCGGCGCGAGGATCAATCTGGCGAAGAAGAGTTAATGGGCGTCCGGGGTGAAGCTGACGAAGTAATGTTTGCCGTTCCTGTCGGTGCCATAGGTGAGCGTGCCGACGTTTTTACCAGCAGGCAACTGAAGAACCGGATTGTTGATGTTATCTTTCGGAAGGGAATATACCTTAATAGGAGTCGTAGAGTAATCGGGATAAATTGTTGAAGAATTTCCGGGCTGAACCCAACGGGGATAGAGACAAAGCGAAAAGCCCGTAGCCATTCTCTCATGATGGAAAGAAATAACTTCTGAATAGTTGCCGTTTGAAGAGATAACGTGGCTATAGCTTGGAACAGACTTGGTTTCGGTTTCATAATGGCCTGTACCAAGACAGCCATGCGCGGTATGGAGGTTGTTCATGATATAGCGCCTGTCACTGGCACGGCGGATATAATGCGTAGCCACACAGCCGATGGTGGAGAATATGACGATCCAGAGAAGAACGGCGATGATCATGGGGTGTACCTCCTTTCATGCTTCCAGTATAAAGCACGGCCCCGCGTTTGTCTCGCAAGGCCGCGCCGATTGTCATTGTTCCTGCTCAAAATGTCGCCTTATCCGCTTCATGGTTCAGTACAGCCACGGTGTTAACTCCGTACCATGCGATCTGACCAGGACTCGCTTAAGATGACCAGGACTCGCTTAAGATGATTGACATGCGTGGTGTGTTGATAGAAAAGCAGGAGAACAAGATGATCCTTGACTTCGGCAGAAAGAAAGCCGCCAAGCCTGTCAAGACCGGCGGCGCGAGGATCAATCTGGTGAAGAAGAGTTAATGGGCGTCCGGGGTGAAGCTGACGAAGTAATGTTTGCCGTTCTTGTCGGTGGCGTAGGATACGGTGCCGGTAAGCTTATCATACGGATACGTATGACAGGGATTGGCCTGACGTCTGTTAAGAGAGTGAAGCCATATGCCAACCTGATTGTCTGGTACGAACTCGACGGCAAACCCGGTAATATCGCAGCCTTCTTCGATAGAATAATGGGCGATATAGTTGCCGCTGCTCGTAACGGAATAACCAGCGGGGGCTGAATAATTGAAGGACTTTCCTTCCAGCATGCTTACCGCAATGCGCCCATGCTCGTTTCTGACGTTATCCATCATGCCCTTGCGGGCCTGGCGTTCCTTGATCCTGGGGCGATAGTAGACAACGAGGCAGGCAATGATGAAACCATAGAAGAGAATGAAAAATGCAGCAACCATTGACGGCGCCTCCTTTCTGGCTCACCAATAATGGGAACAAATTTCAAAGAAATATTCATGCTTGCAGCATGACCTCTGCACATTTTTATTATACCACAAAATGATAAGGGAGTGAAGAACACGGCGGGCCACAGGAAGAAATCCCTGCGGACTTTTTTGATTTTGTATGATATAATGATCTTGCGCATGGGATGCGTCTGTATGAACGCACCCTGAAATCACAGAGAGAGGAAGAAAACGGGATATGAAGCTGTTCGATTCAACCGCGCTGGGCGCGCGGATCACAAGAAGAAGGCAGGAGATCGCTTTGACGCAGAAGGATATGGCGTCCAGCGTCAAGCTGTCCCTGTCCTATTACGGGCATATCGAGCGCGGAACCAGAGTGCCAAGCCTGCCTACGCTGGTGCTGATCGCCAATCGCCTGCATGTCGGCGTCGACGCGCTGCTGCGCGACAGCCTTGAGTATCCGTGCCTGCCCAAACGAGTCTTTACCGACAGAGAACTGGGGCTGCTGCGGCAATTTCTGGAGGAGAACGGGGAATCTTCAGACGAATGGTTCGATATAGCGGGCGAATGATCCTGACGGGGACGCCGCATACAAAAGCCGGGAGCGATCCCGGATTTTATCATGTGATGAAACGGGGGCGATTTGTACATACTATCGGCGTGGAGGAAAAAATATGAAAAAGACAGTGTGCGTATTATTGGCGGCAGCGCTGCTGCTGAGCGTATCGACCGCGCGTGCGCGTGCGGCGGCGTACTGGGGAAGCCGGGGAGACGAAGTGTACAGGATACAGGCGAAGCTCAGCCAATACGGGTATTACAGCGGCCCGCTGGACGGCGTGTTTGGACAGGCGACCTATGACGCCGTAACGTGGTTTCAGCGGCGCAACGGCCTGAAGCCGGACGGCGTGGTCGGCAGCGCGACGGCCGCGGCGCTGGGCGTGAGCCTGGGACAAGCGGCGGCGGGAGCGTCGGCCCCTGCGACTGAGAGCGAGGCGTATCTTCTTGCGCGCCTCGTGCATGGAGAGGCGAGGGGAGAGCCGTATACCGGCAAGGTTGCGGTAGCCGCAGTTGTGCTGAACCGGGTGAAGAGCGCGGCTTTTCCAAATACCATATCGGGCGTGATTTTTCAGACGGGCGCGTTCGACTGCGTGCGGGACGGACAGATCTGGCTGACGCCGGACGCCGAATCGCTGCGGGCGGCCAATGACGCGCTGGCGGGATGGGACCCCACGGCGGGCTGCATTTATTACTATAACCCGGCGACAGCGACGAGCAGCTGGATCTGGTCCAGGGAAGTCAGGCTTTCCATCGGGGCGCATTCGTTTGCGGTATAAGGAGTAGCGACATGCAGAAAAAACATCATATCATGCTGTATTCATTGCTCGCCCTGTGCGTCGTGCTGGCGACGGCTTACGCGGTGGAAGCGGAAAACGAAAGCCGCAGAGCGTCCGCGGCTCTGGAGGACGCGTATCAGGGTACGCTGCTCAGCGCTATGACGCAGATGGAGCAGGTGCGTGCCAATATCGGAAAAGCGACCGTTTCGGCGGACACGGGACAGAGCGCGCGCCTTCTCAGCCGTATCAGCAGCGACGCCGCCGCGGTGCAGGGCGGATTGAGCGCGCTTCCGCTGGCGCAAAACGCGATGGGCGACGCCGTGAAGCTGTGCAATCAGCTGAGCGATTATGCCGACAGCCTGCTGACGAAGGAGGAAAGCGGACTGGACGCGGAAGACGCCGCAGCGCTTGCAGGGCTCAGCGATGCCTGCGACGCGCTGCTCAAGGCACTGCGAAAAGCATACGGGCAGATGCGGAACGGAAAGCTCTCCTTCGGCACGCAGAGCGTTTTCATGGCGGACGCCGATCAGACGGCGCGGCCGCTCGAAAAGGCCGCCGACAGCATCGATTATCCCACGCTGATTTACGACGGCCCTTTCAGCGATGTGATCAGCGAAGGCGCGCCCAAAGGACTGGGACAGAAAACCGTGACCCGCGAGGAAGCGACGGCGATCGCCGCGGCGTTCGTGGGCGCCGATCCCGGGAATGCCGTCTTTACCCAGGAAAGCGGCGGGAGCATTCCCGCGTATGACGTGCAGGTAACTCTGCAGGACGCCGTGCTGCATCTGGCGATCACGCGGCAGGGCGGACAGGTGCTGTGGATGTTCCCGGAAACGGGCGGTTTCGAGCAGCGTTACGGCTTGCAGGAAAGCAAAAAGGCGGCGGAACAGTTCCTGCGCGAGCATGGCTACGGCGATATGGAGCTGACCTTCTGGCAGATGTACGGCGGAACGGTCACACTGAGCTACGCGGCGGTGCAGGAGGGCGTTTTGCTGTATCCGGATCTGGTAAAGGTGCAGCTGCGGCTGGATACCCTGGCGCCGGTCGGACTGGAAGCGCGGCATTATCTGAGCAGCCACGCGGAGCGAAGCGCATTGACGCCGGCCGTCAGCCGGGAAAGCGCGCGGAACGCCGTAAGCGAACGGCTGCAAATATCCGATTCCCGCCTCTGCGTGATCCCGCTGAACAGCAGGGAATACCTGTGCTGGCAGTTCACGGGCCAGTATAACGGCCAGACGTACTACGTCTATATCGACGCGCGGGACGGACGGCAGCGGGATGTTCAGCGCCTCGTGGTCAGCGACAGCGGCCCCAAGGCGGAGTGAACGCCGCGGCCATTGCAGGAATACGGAAACAGGCGTCGAATAGAAGGGGAAAACAAAAGGAGGCGCGGAAAAATGAAGCTGGTGGTCCTGATCGGCAGCGGCGCGGTGGGCAAAATGACGGTAGGGCAGGAGTTGATGAAGCTGACCGGCCTCAGGCTCTTTCATAACCATATGACGATCGAGCCCGTTATCGAAATCTTCGGGTACTACGACGGAAAGGTTATCCTAGATATCCGGGAGACGATTTTCCGCGCTTTCGCGGCCTCCTCAAACCCCGGCATGATATTCACCTATATGTGGGCCTTCGACCGGCAGGAGGATTGGGACTATATCGCGCACGTGCGCGAGATTTTTGAGCCGTACGGCACCCAATTCTATTATGTCGAGCTGGTCGCGCCGCAGGCGGTGCGCCTGGCCCGCAACGCCACCGAAAACCGGATCAGAAATAAACCCTCCAAGGCCGATACCGCGGTGTCCGAAGCTCGCCTCATGGACGAGGACGCGAATTACCGCTTGGTCAGCCTTGAAGGGGAGATACCCTTTGAAAATTATCTGCGCATCGACAATACCGATCTTTCCGCCGCGGAGACGGCGCGGATCATCAAGGAGCGCTTCGATCTGTAACGGCATTTTTCTGATCTGTTTGCATTGGGCTGATACTATTTTTCTCCTAAGAGCCAATTCAGGAAGGGTGAATAAGAGCAGGGAAGGGAACGTTAGGGCCTACGCGATCCGGGGCCTTCCGGCCCGCCCTCGCTGTTCGCTTGCGCTGGCCGAAGGCCAGGATTTTGAT
>CACWLY010000149.1 GCA_902761825.1 uncultured Eubacteriales bacterium | reverse complement strand
ATTCTGAAAGACAATCGTGGTAAGTTGGATGAGCTGGCGTCCTATCTGTACGAGCACGAAACCATCACAGGAGAAGAGTTCATGCAGATCCTGAACGCAACTTAAAAACCACAGGCTGAAAAGAGCAGATGCTTAATGAGTGGATAGCGGATCATACTAAGAAGATACTTCAGGAACAAGAAAGTCAATTGATAAAGATGCCCGGAACAGGGAATACGTATACTGTTGAGCTTACATGACGTGCAATTAAAGCAGTTCGTGAGCAATGCACACTAAACATTCGCTAGGCAAGGGATATAGGTTATGGGCGACAATGCAACCCCCTCAGGATCAATGCAACCCCCTGCAACCCCCTGACGCGGATTGCAACCGGTTGCACCGACAAGACTCGAACCGGGTTGCATTGGTATCAAAATAAGAGTCCTTAGCCAGCAGAAAACCCTTGAAATCACTTGATTTCGAGGGCTTTTGTTTTTAACAAATAGACTCAGAACCTTCATGTATAAAATGGGCTCTTTGTCAAATGTTGGGGTAAGCCGGATTCGCAGACCATAAAATGCGAGCGCGGAAGCTGTAAGGATTCCCGCCCGGGCAATCGCATCATAGCAGAAACCGGGGGTTGTTCAATATCGTTTCTTGGGAAAAACCATCTTTGCTTGTTCGCTCTCAACGAATCCAAACGAAAGTGGTTTTTTCATTTGCAGTTCTAACAGAAAGCGTCCGGGACCTGAAAAACGGAAAGATCATTGCTTTTTTCGCGTTTGCTGCTTGCCGCTCCCGGCCGTGCGGCCTGGATCGGCTGTGCGCCTTTTCCCTGATCATCGCACGAACGGGGCGTTATAGCTTTCGTTGATCTCCCGGATCTCTTTCAGCCCGTCGATGTACGGCTGATAAATGCTTTCGATCCTTCCGCCGCCGCGGTTATCGCAGCCGGAGCAGAACTCGCAGTCGATCCCGCAGGCTCCCCAGAGCGCCTGATGAACGATCTGAATCCTTTCCTCGCGGGTCGTATCCTTAATCAATATGGATTTCATGGAAATACCCCCCTTTATACGGTGCCCTGAAGCCGGCGCTGAAAAAAGCATACCCTTCTTCCGCCGCGCCTATGCATGTAAAAGCGGTATACTGAGCCCGCCCCGGACGGAGCCTGAAAAATGTGCCTGTGGATTATCTGATGCTTTCCCCGATCTTTCTTGCCGCATCCGGGTCGTTCATGGCCGTTCCGAGGTCTTCCCATTTGAGCCAGTCCTTAAAGTTTGCATACCAGTCCAGCATGTGCGCGATGGTCGAGCCGCCGGAGGTCATCAGCAGGACGGTCCCCTTGGGATTGCCCGCGGCCTTGTTCACCAGCGGCGCGTACAGACGGTCGATCGCGGTCTTGAGCGTTCCGGTGATATCCCAGAAGTAAACCGGCGAGGCGAACACGATCACGTCGGCGACGCGCAGCGCGGCGTAAATCTGCTGCATATCGTCCTTCTGGACGCAGGGCTCCGCGCTTCCCTTCTCTTTCCGCCCGCATCCGCCGCAGTCGAGGCAGCCATGGATGTTCATGGTCTGGAGGTAAAACTCCGTGATCTCGCTGCCCGCGGCGCCTTCCCTGAACGCGTCGATCATAGCCGAAGTGTTGCCCTTTTTCTTTCCCGCGCCGTTCAGAATCATGATCTTTTTCATTTTCTGTACTCCTCCTGTTCTTTGTCTGGATCGTACCGCAGCCGGCAATCGCAGCGTTCCGCACCTTCGGAAACCGCCGCCGTCCTTTCGTACCGGATGCGATGAAAGCCCTTCGTCATTCGCTCCATTCCACCCAGAACGTCACGGTCGCGTTTCCGTCGCCGAGCGCGTCCAGCAGTTCTTCCCGGCTCACGCCCTCGATCTTCGCCAGCCGCGTGAAATCCCAGGTGTTGCGGTCGTAGTAAATCGTGATCTGGTTTCCCTGATACAGGATCACGTCGCCGGGCTCGGTGGTGATCGTTTCGTCGCTGCGTTCCAGCGTCCACGGCAGCGGGCTGACCTTTTCAAAATTGCCGTAGTCGCGCATTTCCACTTCTATGGCTTCCGAGCTCAGCTTTTCGACGAAGGCGGCGGCGGAGGGGTTGTCCTCCGGCGTGGCGTAGAACACGCTGTCATTCACCGCGATCACCAGCGTCGGCGTGGATTGAACAGACGCGTCCGGGTCGGCCGTTGCCAGCAGATCGATGGATACGTTCAGGCCGCTGTCGACCTTTACGGCGTAGGTGTAGTCCAGATTGCCGCCGATCGGGGAGCGCTCCTCCACGGTCATTACCGCTTCGCCGGGCTTTCGCCCCGTGAAGGTGAAAACAGCCTGATATCCCGCGCCGTCCAATTCCGCATGGTTTGGCTTGCTGTATTCCCGCGCCGATTTCCAGGATACGATATCCGAATCGAGGACGATGCGGAATTCTGGCCCGCCGCCGTCGAAGGAATGGAAGGAGAGAACGGCCGCCTGGCCTCCGCTCACGCTCTCCCCGGATTGGCCCCTGACGCCGCCCGCTGTCTGGCACAGCGCGCACCCGGACAGCAGCAGGGTCAGCAGTATCACAAGAATATGCTTCATAGATCCTTCTCCATTCTGACGCAGCGGAAGGTGCCGCCGTCCGCGGCGTCGCCTGTGATTTCATAATCCATCTGCTGATAAAAACCGATCTTGTTCTCCCGGCTCTCCACCACAGCCTTGGCATAGCGCAATTCCTCCGCCCATTCTTCGCAGGCGCGCACGACCATCGTTCCGATGCCCTGACGGCGGTATTCCGGCAGAACGACCACACGCCCGATCATCACGCTTGCCTTGTCGATCGCATACATCCGCGCCGTGGCAATCGGAAAATCCGCGTCCGTCACAACGATGTACTTAGTATCCGGCCCGTCGTGCCCGTCAAACTCCTGCCGGAGCGTGATATGATGCTTCTTCGCCATCGCCTGGATCCGCACGTAGTACGCGCCGGCCTGCTGCCAGGTCTCCGTCGCCCGGATGACCGCCAGGTTCGGAAGTAGCCTGATCCCGGCGATATCGGAAGCAAAAAAGGTATAGCCGTTTACTTCGATCCCTGGTTCATCACGATTGAACACATGAAAGCACCAATCGGCGGACTGCGCTTCCGCAAACCCGGTGAAAACGCGCCCATCCGGGTCCGTAACGCGCACGATCTTTCCGTCATACCGTGAAAAGTCAGCCATGGTCGTTCCTCCCGTTCCCGGACGGTCAAATCTTCGTGAACCGCTTACAGGTTTTTCCGTCCCTTGTCACCGTTTCGTTCCACATGGCCGCCGGACGGACCCACAGGCCGCCTTCGCCGTACAGCGCGCGGTAAACCACCATCGGCGTTTCGTCCTCGGAATGCCGCGCGACGCCGATCACTTCGTACTCGTTGCCCTTGAAGTGGCGGTAGCGGCCGGGCGGAATGGCGGACACGGCTTCGTCGTAAGCCGCTCTCTGCTTCCGCTCTTCATACGCCTCCAGCGCGTCGTATATGCCGTCCTCGGACAGCACGCCGCGCGGCAGATCGGCCGGGAATTCGCCGGCCTCGTCCGCTTCAAAATCGGAGCGCCACAGCGGAGAACGGTAGTACGCGTCCAGCGCGCTCACGTCCTCCTCTATGCTGCCGATCGGAAACGTAGGCTTTTCCAGCCACGCTTTGACCCGGTTCAGCCGCTTTTCCATCTCGGTGACCCGCTGTATTCTCAAATCTTCCTCACCTTCCATTCATGGCCGCAGTGCCACCAAGTCCACTCAAAGACCGGCCCACCCCGCGCCTGTTATCCGTATATAGCCCCGATACGCTTCGTCAAATCCATTATATACCATCATCCCGGGCGTCTCAACTATAAATTCAAAACCGCGGCCAGGCGTCGGGCTGCCCGGCTGATTGCCTGCTGGATGAATGCATGCCTTTTGCGCTTTATGCTATTTGCGTACTAAGAGCCATGATGCAAATAGGAAAATAAGACAAGAAGCGCCGTATTTCCGTGAAACAGGCAGGAAATACGCGCTTTCTTCTGAGAAGAAAGCTGCAAA
>CACWLY010000148.1 GCA_902761825.1 uncultured Eubacteriales bacterium | reverse complement strand
ATTGATCCAGTGGATCAAAATCCTGGCCTTCGGCCAGCGCAAGCGAACAGCGAGGGCGGGCCGGAAGGCCCCGGATCGCGTAGGCCCTAACGTTTCCTTTTCTGTCTGAATTCACCCTTCGTGAATTGGCTCTTAGAAGTGGAATAGTATTGAGACAATCCGGGGCCGCATGTATCGAAGCAGATGACGGCGTGCGTTCAGCATCCGAAAGGAATCACTGCCGCCATTGACGCTTGCGCTGCCATTGGAAATAGACGCGCCGGCCCAGCTGATACAGGTCCTCGCCGAAAAACAGCGCGACGTTGACCAGCGACGCGACGCTTGCGCTGCCATTGGAAATAGACGCGCCGGCCCAGCTGATACAGGTCCTCGCCGAAAAACAGCGCGACGTTGACCAGCGACGCGATGGCTGCCATGCGCAGGTTTGCGCCGCCCGTGATGATCGCTATGAGGAAATAGACGATATCGATGAGCGCGAGCCATTTGGCCTTGACCGGCAGGAAGAAGAACAGCATAAACTGCATGTCGGGATAGAGCGCCGCGAAGGCCAGGAACAGCGAATAATACAGAAACGTATTGACGCCGTACCCGTAGCCGGTCAGCGCGTGGGCGATGAAAGCGCCGATGATATTGGCGACCGCGCCGATCACGTAATAGATCAGGAAGCGGCGGGCGCCCCAGCGGTTCTCCAGCGTCGTTCCGATCATGTAATAGAAATACAGGCTGATCAGCATCCACAGCATGCTGTTCTGCTGGGGCACGAAAAGCCAGGTTACCAGCCGCCACACCTGGCCGCGCAGCACCAGCGGGATATCGAGCGTGAGATAGCCGATCAGGTTTACGCGGGACGTATACGCCGTGGTCATGCCAAGCAGCAGATCCAGCGCGAACACGCCGCCCATGGCGAACACGATATATTTCATGATGGGCGGAATATTATAGCGGTACAGTTTGCGCTCCAGCGCGTTGAGCCATTTACGCATTTTTACCTCCAGTTATGGAAACGCCGATTTTTTCCCCGAGCTTTACGCGGATTTCCTCCCCGTCCTCCGCGATGCGGAAGCGCTCGTCCGGCATGACGGCGTCCTTTTTTATGAGCAGCACGACCGTTGAGCCGCCGTACAGGAACATGCCTTTTTCTTCTCCCCGGCGGAAACGCGCGCTCTGATTGTGATTGCTGATTTTGCCCACCAGCAGCGCGCCCACTTCGATCTGGGCTATCGAGCCGAAATGATCCGTTTCCAGAAAAGTGTATTCGCGGCAGTTCTGAATAAAAACGGGCGTATGCGCCAGGGCGATCGGCCGCACCGTATGCAGTACGCCGGGAATGAAACGGCTGCTTCCCTTGCTGCCGCTATCCGGATAATGATACCGGTGATAATCGTCCACGCAGAGCCGGAAAACCAGGCACAGGCCGCCGGCGAACTCCGATGCCCGCGCGTCGCCGCCCAGCAGATCGGACACGGTGTAGCGGCTGCTTTTTATGCCGAATACGCTGTCGTCTTCAATGGGAAAAACGCTGAGCCTGCCGTCGCACGGGGCGATAAAATGCTCCGGCGCGCTGTCGATGGGCCGCCTTTCCGGCTTGATCCGCCTGGTGAAAAAGGCGTTGAAGCTGCCATAGGTTTCCTGCCGGTAATCGCTCATATCGATGCGGTTCGCTCGGATAAAGCGAGGGATCAGTCCGCGCGAAAGCCCGCTGTCCATAAAGCGGCCGACCGCTTTTGATACGCCCCGGCTCACCAGCGGGCGCAGCAGCATGCGGCCCGGGACCGTTCCGTATAAAAAGGACAGCAGCCCGCCGTCAGAACGCGCGGGCGCCATAGTATTTGACCACCAGGATCAGGATGAACTCGAGGATGCCGATGCCGACCATGATCATCACGCCCCGGATGCCGGGCTTGCGGATATTGAACCGGCTGACGAAGAGTCCCGCGGTCAGCAGCAGCACGCCGTAATAAAAGATCGCGATATCGTGGCCCAGCAGGTGCCTGAGCAGCAGGAAAGCCGGGAAAATCAGCGCGGCGGACGTCACCGGCAGGCCGGTATAAGTTTTTAGGGTTTCTCCCTTGCAGCAGCTTTCTTCCGCCCGTACGTTGAAATACGCAAGACGGATCATGGCGGCCATGATATAAACGACGAACACCGCCACGTAAACCGGATAGGGGATCGAAGCGACCAGCGCCGTTTCCTTGGGGGCCGATTCATAGATCTGCGTGGTTTTGTACAGCGCCGCGCCGATGCAGGCGGGAAGCACGCCGAAGGCGATCAGATCGGTCAGGGAATCGATCTGAATGCCGTATTTCTTCTGGGTTTCAGTACGGTCCTTCTTGCTTCTGGCAACGATGCCGTCAAAGGCGTCGCATAATCCGCTGAACAGCAGGAAAATGGCCGCGATGTAAGGATGCCCTGGGCCGGCCTGAGCCACAAAGATGCCGATCACCGCCGAAAGCAGGGACGCGTAAGTCAGCCACACCGTATAGTCGTAGAATCCGATCATCCAGTTTCACTTCCTTGATGTCTGTTGCGAATGAAAGAAATCAGCAGCACGATGGCGCAGGTCAAAACGCAGATGTAAAACGAGATCGAGCGGGACAGCAGCTCCATGTTGACCGGGTCGGACAGCAGCGCGCCGTAGCCGTCCAGGAACAGATAATCGGCCACGCCCACCGCTCCGGGCAAGGGCACGGCGTTGGAGCCGACGATCACCCAGCTCTGGATGGCGAACACCTTTCCGATCTCCCGCAGCGAATGCCCCTCCGCCAGGAAGAGCATGCAGGGAACCGCCGTGATGCAGATGCGCTGCAGCACGTTAAAGCCAAGCGCTTTCAGCATGGACGGAAGGTGGCTGCGCACCACGGCCGCGCTCCTGCGGTAATCGCGCTCCATCTCCAGCAGCTTTTCCCTGCGCTTCTCCGCGGTCTTTACCAGGCGCAGCTTCTGTCCCACGTGCAGGAAGAAATTGACGATGCGCAGGAAGATCTTTTCGCTGAAAATCAGCAGGAGCAGGCCCCCGATCAGCACCAGCTGGAAGATGATCCCGGCGATCATGAGCAGATGCGCGGGAACGCTGAACAGGCCAAACGCGCCGGGATACAGGATCAGGCCGAGCAGCAGCACCGCAAAGATCGACGCGGTGTAGAACAGCAGGTTCAGCAGCAGCACCACCGTGGTGACGGCTGCGGGAATGCCGTCGCCGATCATGAACAGCGCGGAGGCCGGCTGTCCGCCGGTAGCGGAGGGCGTGATGGCCGAAAAATAGATATCGGCCGCGGAATACAGCACGCCGCGATGCCATTTCTGGCCGTAACCCAGCGCCCGGCAGATCGTCAGCAGTCCCAGCCCCTCAAACAGGATGTAGCACAGCATGCACACGGCGGCGGCCGCAAGCCCCCACGTGCGCACGGAAGCCACGTAATCCAGAAAGCCTTCCGCGGTAAAGGTCTTGCTCTGCTGGCTGACGACAAAGACCGTGACGGCCACGAGCAGCAGGAAGGCCACGGGCGCGACCCATTTCTTTTTCTTCATGCCGCACGCCTCCGGGCTTTCAGCCACGCCGTGAAGCGCTCTTCCAGACGCAGCCGCCTGGACAGCCACAGCCCGATTTCCCCGACAATGATGGCGGAAGGGATATCCAGCAGCAAATGCTGGCGCACGAAGAGCGTGGACGCGAACACCAGCAGCATGCAGAGGAAAAATGCCCATTTGATCCATAGCGCGATATCCCTGCGGCCCAGCATGCCCCGCCACACAATGTAGTTTTCCAGACAGTGAATGGAAGGGAAAAGGTTGTTGGACTGATCGAAGAAATAAACGACGCGCGTGACCCAGCCGAATACGCCGCCGCCCGTGAAGTCCGGGCGCGTCATCGTGGTGGGGTAGAGGATGAACACGGCGAAGCACAGGAGCTTTGCGATCAAGGTGCCCAGGATCACTTCGGATCGCGGCGGATCGCCGCGCGAAATGATCACATATCCCGCGATCCAGGTGAAATACGCCGCGAGATAAATCACAATGAAAAACGGGATGAAAGGAATCTGATGGTCCAGCGGAAGCGACATGTCGTGCATCGGTCTGCCCTGGATGATCAGGCGGGCCACGTAGTATACCGCCGCGTTCTGGACAAACCATACGATAAAGAGCGGCCAGAGGTTCTGCGGTATGATCCGCTTCAGCCACTCCGTCAGCCTGCGCATTCCTTCCCTGCCTCCCAGTTCATTGATACCCTTTATTTTAACACATTCTTGCATACAGGGCAACATTTTTATCTGAACCATAAAAAAGTGCATGTAGGACTACAATACATGTTGGACAAGGGGGAGAAAAAAAGAAGTGCAGGAGGATGCAAAATCGGTTATAGTTGAGTTGCGACACCAAACTTGCCGAA
>CACWLY010000147.1 GCA_902761825.1 uncultured Eubacteriales bacterium | reverse complement strand
AGGGAGGCGTAGCAGCGCTACGTTGACCGGAATGAAGCAACGCCAAGACGGAAAAGACACCCAAAGATGATAAGATTTTAGATTGAGAATAGTATTAATATACCCTTCGTGAATTGTCTCTTAAGAATCAGCAAGACATCCGCTCAGCCTCGCCCAGGCAATCGATCACGTCGCCGGTCAGCGCGGCGCGCACGCCGCAGCGCTCGCCCGCGATTTTTCCCGCGAGGCCATGCCACAGGCAGGCGGCCTGCATGGCGCGAAGGCCGCGCAGGCCCTGGCCGAGAAGGGAAGCGAGGATGCCGGCCAGCGCGTCGCCGCTGCCGCCCTTGGCCAGGGCGGGCGCGCGCACGGCGTTGACCGCGAGGTTCCCCTCCGCGTCGCACATCACGGTAACGGCGGACTTGAGCGCGACGCCGCAGCCGTACAGCCCGCTGAGCGCGCGCGCGGCGGCGATCGGATCGGCGGCGATGTCCGCGACGTCCTGCCCGAGCAGCCGCGCCGCCTCGCCCAGATGCGGGGTGATGCAGGCGTTCTTGCCCAGCTTCATCGGCTGCTTCGCCAGCAGGTTCAGCGCGCCCGCGTCCCAGACCTCGGGCGTATTCTCGTCGTGCAGGCGCATAAGCTCCCGCCAGGTTTCGGCGGTCTCGGCCAGCCCGCAGCCCAGCAGCCGCGCGCCGCAGGGAATATCGGGCTGTTCCTCCGCCGCGCGGCACATGGCGTTGGGCACGGTTTTTTGCAGGATCGGAATGATCTCCCGCGGGCAGATAACGGTCACGAGCCCGCTGCCGGCGCGCAGGCAGGCTTTTGCCGCCATCACGGCCGCGCCCGCCATGCCCTCGCTGCCCGCGAAAATCGCCACGCGGCCGCAGTCGCCCTTATGCGCGGTCAGCGCGCGCGGCGGCAAGAGCTCCGAAAGCTCGTCCGCCCAGGGAATGCCCACCGTCTGCGCAAGGCCGATATCTGCGACCGTGATTTCGCCCGCGAGCTCGGGCCGCGCGGCAAACACCAGCCCGCGCTTCACGGCATGAAAGGTCACCGTTTCGTCGGCCCGGACGCACGCGCCGGCTGCCGCGCCGGTCAGGCCGTCCATGCCGCTGGGAATGTCCACGCTCAGGATCGGGCAGCCCATGCCGTTGGCCGCGGCGATCAGCCTGCCCATATCGCTCTCCGGGTCGACCGCGCCGCGGAAGCCCGTGCCGAACAGCGCGTCCACGACCGCGTCGGCGCGTCCCCCGATCCCGGGCGTCACCGGAATGCCCAGGGCTGAAGCGTAGCGGTAATTCGTCTGTGCGTCGGGCGTCCGGGGCGTCTGCGGCAGCGCCACGGCGGCCTCGTTGCCCGCCATGCGCCACATGCGCGCCATCGCGAGGCCGTCGCCGCCGTTATTGCCCGGGCCGCACAGAAAAACGACCCTGCCGCCCCGGGGCAGCAAGGCGCACAGCCGCTCAAAGGCCCGGCGCGCGGCGGTTTCCATCAGCAAAAGCGAGCTGACGCCGCGCTGAAAAGCCGCCTGCTCGACGCCGCGCATTTCCTCCGGGGTCACGATATAGCGCATAGATCATCCCTCCAGCACGCATACCGCCATGGCCACGCCGCCGTCGTGGCTGATGGACAGAAAGGCCGTTTCCGCGCCGCGCCGTTCCAGGGCGGCGCGCATTTTTTCGTTGATCCGGTAGCAGGGCGCGCCGCTTTCATCGTGCCCGACGGCCACGTGATCGGGCGTCAGCGCCGTAAAGCCCGCGCCGAGCGCCTTGGCGAAGGCTTCCTTTGCGGCGAATATGCCCGCCGCGGTCTCGGCGGCGTTTTTGCGCGCGCCAATATATTCCCGCTCCTCCCCGGTGAACCAGCGCTCCAGGAAGCGGGAATCCTGCATAATTTTCCGCATGCGCTCCACGGCGCACACGTCGCAGCCCAGGCCCCGGATCATGCGTCCGAGCTGAACAGGATGGCGTTGGCGATGGCCCGCGCCATGACCTCGGCGGCGGCGGCGCAGAGCTTGATAAAGTTCACGTCGCTGCTCACCCTGCCGGTGGCGAGGCTGAACACGGTATCGCCGTCCATCTGCGTATGCACGGGGCGGATGGCGCGCGCGTAACCGTCGTGCGCAACGTCTGCCAGGCGCGCGCACTGCTCCTTCGTCAGCTTGCAGTCCACGGCGACCACCGAGATCGTGGTATTCGTGCCCGGGGCGGGGATATGCAGCATCTGCTGCGCCGCCGCCTGGCCCATCAGCAGGCCTTCTGCGGGCACGCGCGTTCCATCCTCCATGCGCGCGCAGGCGATGCACTCGCCGGTGACCGGATGATACACGTCGCCCACGGCGTTCACCGCCGCCACGGCGCCCACGGTCACGCCCTCGGGCAGCGTGATGCTCGCGCTGCCCACGCCGCTCGTCTGCGGCTGCGCGCTGACCGCCAGCTTGCCCACGGTGCAGCCCATGCCCGCGCCCGCGCGGCCCTGGATCATGCCCTTGCCCGCGCTGACGCAGGCCGAATACCCCATCGCGGCGTCGGGGCGCACGTTGCCGTCGCCCACGCCCAGGTCGTAGAGCACGGCGGCCGGCACGATGGGCACGCGATGGCCCGCCATTTCCAGGCCGACACCCATCTGCTCCAGGTATTTCATCACGCCGTCGGCGGCGGCCAGCCCGTAAGCGCTGCCGCCGGAAAGCACCACGGCGTGCACGTTTTCGACCAGGTTGCCGGGCTTTAAAAGATCAGTCTCCCGGGTGCCGGGGGCCGCGCCGCGCACCGAAACGCCGCCGGTCGCGCCCTGCGCCGGGGCCATCACCACGGTCACGCCGGTCAGCGCGTCCTCATTCTGCGCCTGGCCCACGCGGATGCCGTGCACCTTCGTGATATCGCCGGGAAACGGACGATAAATATTGGGCATAAACGATTCCTCCCATGATAAAAAACATATTCCGCATCAAAAGCATTATACCATTCTCCCCCGGCAAAAGAAAACCCTTTTTTTGCCAATCCTTGCTTGCATTTTGCGCGGGGACATTGATATGATAAAAATGGATAAAAATGGAAAGTTGTCTGAATTTCAAAGGAGTGAACCTCCATGTCGCTTCTACCTCAAGGGCAAGACCGGCGTAATGGCGGACCGCACAACCGGCAACAGCGATTCCGGATCCCATTATGATAAATTCCTGGAAAACATATGCCGCGCAAATCTGACTTCCGTCGATTTTGCCGAGGGCGTAACGCATATCGGCGATTACGCGTATTATGGCTACGACAGCAGCCGCAGAGACTATGTCAACTATGTTTTATCCAGCGTGTCCTTGCCCTCCACGCTGGAAAGCATCAGCAAATATGCTTTCTACGGAAACAAGCGCGTAACAGCCGTTACTTTCCCCGAAGCTGTCGGCAGTATTGGCAGCGCTTCCTTTGCCAATTCGGGTCTCGGCAATATTGCCTTCCTTGGCGATCCGCCCGCCATCGCAGGCAACGCTTTCTCCGGCGTGACGGCGTCGGCGGCTTACCCCTTCGGCAGAGCGGCGTGGACGACGGACTATATACTGGGTTATGGCGGAAATCTGACCTGGATAGTGCTGGTGCATAACGCGCTGCGTCTGCCCGCCTTCCTGAACGAAATAGGAGAAGAGGCTTTCTGCCGGATAAACGCCTCGGCGGTGATTGTGGGAGATAACGTAACAGCAATCGGCCCGCGAGCTTTTGCGGAATGCAGGCAGCCCCTGACCATCTGGATCCCGGACAGCGTGACCGATATCGCGGATAACGCCTTTGAAAACAGCAGCGTCACCATCAGCGCGTCTCCGGACAGCCCCGCCTGGCAATATGCCCAGCGCAAGGGCATCCCCGCGGTAACCCTGGAAATTGCGGAATAACGGAATAACCTCATAAAACAGCGCCTGTCCGGTATAAAACCGACAGGCGCTGTATGTATATTGTCTGCGTATTAAAAGCCGTGATGCGAATGGGAAAATAAGACAAGAAGCGCCGTATTTCCGTGAAACAGGGAGGAAAAACGCGCTTTCTTCTGAGAAGAAAGCTGCAAAGAAGCAGCCCGCGAAGTTGCTTGGGGCGGCGATCTCAGTAACTTCCGCGAGTTGATTGGATTACGCGGCCTGCCGTTCCCGGGCGACCGGCTTCGCCGGTCGGGCGGCGCGAAGCG
>CACWLY010000146.1 GCA_902761825.1 uncultured Eubacteriales bacterium | reverse complement strand
TGGCTCTTAGAACGCGAATAGTATAAAACAACAAATTATTATAAATGAAAGAAGGTTTTCCTTTGAACAGTACCCTGATCCGCGATCTTTATCGCAGCACGCCCGAAGACGGCGCGCAGATCACCGTCAGCGGCTGGGTGCGCACCGTGCGCGACAGCAAGGCTTTCGCCTTTATTTCCCTGAACGACGGCAGCTTTTTCAAGCCCCTGCAGATCGTGCTGGATGAGAGCGTGCCCGATTTCCGCGAAATGGTCAAGGTCACGCTGGGCAGCGCCATCGAGGTGGAAGGCGTCCTGCGGCTGACCCCCGACATGCCCCAGCCCTTCGAGCTCAAGGCCGTGAAAATGACCGTCGTGGGCATGGCCGATCCCGGCTATCCCCTGCAGAAAAAGCGCCACACCGTGGAATACCTGCGCACGCAGGCGCATCTGCGGCCCCGCACCAACCTGTTCAGCGCCGTGTTCCGCGTCCGCAGCGTGGCCGCCCAGAGCATCCATCGCTTCTTTGCCGACCGCGATTTCGTGTACGTGCACACCCCGCTGATCACCACCAGCGACTGCGAGGGCGCGGGCGAAATGTTCCGCGTGACCACGCTGGACGCCGGAAACCCGCCCCGCGACGACAAGGGCAACGTGGATTTCAAGGAGGATTTCTTCGGAAAGCCCGCCAACCTGACGGTGTCCGGCCAGCTGAACGTGGAAACCTTCTGCATGGCCTTCCGCAACGTGTACACCTTTGGCCCCACCTTCCGCGCCGAAAAGAGCTATACCCAGCGCCACGCCGCCGAGTTCTGGATGATCGAGCCCGAGATCGCCTTCGCCGATCTGGAGGACGATATGGAGCTTGCCGAGGCCATGGTGCGCTTCGTCATCGCCGACGTGATGGAGCGCTGCCCCGAAGAGCTTGAATTCCTGAACAATTTCGTGGACAAGGGGCTGATCGAGCGCCTGAGCCACGTGCGCGACAGCGATTTCGCCCGCGTCAGCTACACCGACGCCATCGAGATCCTGAAAAACAGCGGCGAGAACTTCGAGTACGGCGCTTACTGGGGCATGGACATGCAGACCGAGCACGAACGCTATCTGGCCGAGAAGCACTTCGGCCGCCCGGTGTGCGTGTACAACTATCCCAAGGAAATCAAGGCGTTCTACATGAAGCAGAACGACGACGGAAAGACCGTGGCCGCCGTGGACATCCTGGTGCCCGGCATCGGCGAGCTGATCGGCGGCAGCCAGCGCGAGGACGATCTGGACAAGCTGACCGCGCGCATGGACGAGCTGAAGCTCGACAAGGAAACCTACTGGTGGTACCTGGAGCTGCGCAAATACGGCTCCGCGCCGCACAGCGGCTTCGGCCTGGGCTTCGAGCGGCTGATCATGTACCTGACGGGCGTGAGCAACATCCGCGACGTGCTGCCCTTCCCGCGCACCACCGGCAGCGCCGAATTCTGACGCCCGCCTCCGCCATGGCGGACCGGAACGCAGCCGCCATTCGATCGCCTGCCGGAAAGGCGGAAAAAACCGTCTTTCCGGCAAGCGATAAAATCGCATAAAATCAAAAAAAAAGCTTGCAATCAGTCATTGATTGTGATATTATACCATGTGCTGGTCCGTCAAGTCCGGCACCAAGATTTACAGGAGGCGAAGGAAGTGCCGAACATTCAGTCTGCTAAGAAGCGCGTGAAGGTAAGCGAAAAGAAAAACCTGCGTAACCGCATGGTCAAGAGCGGCGTGAAGACCGCTGTCCGCAAGTTCAACGAGTCCCTGGCTAAGGACGCCGAGGCTGCGAACGTTCAGTATGTCGCTACCACTTCCGCGATCGATAAAGCGGTTGCGAAGGGCATTATCCACAAGAACGCTGCCAACCGCAAGAAGGCGCGCCTTGCCCGGATGATCGCGAAAGCGTAATACAGCTTTTATCTATCCATGCTGCATAAGTACGGCGCGCGGGCCGAAGAGTCCTGCGCGTTTGTGCTATACGGGTATAATTTCATCCCGGCGATGACAAAGAACAACCCCCGCAGAAGCGTTTTGCGAAAGAGAGGGCGAGCCATCGGCTGAAAGCCGCCTGCAATCCCGCGGGAAATTCGCTTTGGAGCCGCGTGGCCGAACGTTCAGTAAGCCATGCCGATTCATCCCCGATACAGGATGCCGAGCGCGGAAGCACCTTTCGCTTCCGCGGAATCTGGGTGGTACCACGTTGACAGACGTCCCATGCGCGAACATGGGATGTTTTTATTTGGAGGAAGATATGGGAATCAGAGAAAACATCGAAGAGATCCGGGAATCGCTGGCCCTCGAGCTGGCCTCCATGGACGACATCCGGCAACTGGAAGAGGCGCGCCAGCGCGTGCTGGGCAAAAAAGGCACGCTGACCGCCCTGCTGCGCTCCATGGGCCAGCTGGCCCCCGAGGAGCGCCCCGCCGCCGGCCAGCTGATCAACGCCGGCCGCGAAAAAATCAGTGCGCTGCTGGACGAGCGTTTCGCCGCGCTCAAGGCGAAGGAGCGCGAGCTCAAGCTGCAGCGGGACGCCATCGACGTCACCGAGCCCCGCGACCTGCCCCGCGTGGGCACGCTGCACCCCAACACCCTGGCCCTGAACGAGGTGCTCTCCGCGCTGACCGGCCTGGGCTTCGATATCGTCGAGGGGCCGGAAATCGAGCTGGATCATTACAACTTTGAACTGCTGAACCTGCCCAAGAACCATCCCGCCCGCGACGCGCAGGATACCTTCTATGTGGACGACAACATCGTGCTGCGCACGCACACCTCTCCCGTGCAGGCGCGCACAATGCTCAGCCGCAAGCCGCCCATCCGCATCGCCTGCCCGGGCCGCGTGTTCCGCGCGGACGAGGTGGACGCGACGCACAGCCCGGTTTTCCACCAGATCGAAGGCCTGGTGATCGACAAGGACGTGAACATGGGCGACCTCAAGGGCACGCTGGACGCGCTGTTCAAGAAGCTGTACGGCGAGGATATGGAGACGCGCTTCCGCCCCTCCTTCTTCCCCTTCACCGAGCCCAGCGCCGAGGTGGACCTGACCTGCATCTCCTGCCGCGGAAAGGGCTGCCGCATCTGCAAGGGCACCGGCTGGATCGAAGTGCTGGGCTGCGGCATGGTGAACCCCAAGGTGCTGGAAATGTGCGGCATCGACCCCGCCGTATACAGCGGCTTTGCCTTCGGCATCGGCCTGGAGCGCATTACCATGCTGCGCTACGGCATCAAGGATATGCGCCTGATGTATGAGGGCGACGAGCGCTTCCTGCGCCAGTTCCGCTGAGGAAGGAGAGCAAAAGCCATGAAAATTTCCATGAATTGGATCCGGCAGTACGCCGATATCCCCGTCACGCCCGCCGAGTACGAAAGCCGGATGATCATGCACGGCACCGGCGTGGAGGGCATCGAATACCTGGGCGAGGAATGCCAGAACGTGGTGGTGGGCCGCGTGCTGACCTGCCGCGACCATGAGAACAGCGATCATCTGCACGTGTGCACCGTGGACGTTGGCCAAGGCGAACCGCTGCAGATCGTCTGCGGCGCGCCCAATGTAAAGGAAGGCATCCTGGTCCCCGTGGCGCTGGTCGGCGCAAAGCTGCCCGGCGGCCATGAGATCAAAAAGGGCAAGCTGCGCGGCGTCGAGAGCTTCGGCATGCTGTGCTCCGGCCCCGAGATCGGCGTGCCGGTGGAGCTGTACCCCTCGGTGGGCGACGCGGGCTTGCTGATTTTCAATGAAGAATATCCCCTGGGCGCCGACGTGCGCGCGATCTTCGGCCTGGATGATTACGTGGCCGATTTCGAGATTCTGGCCAACCGTCCCGACTGCCTGTGCGCCTGGGGCATCGCCCGGGAAACCGCCGCCTCGCTGGATACCGAGCTCAGGCTGCCCAAGGTGGAAGTGAAGGAAGCGGGCGGAGACATCAGGGATCACGTTTCGGTCAGGGTGGAGGACTTTGAGCGCTGCCCGCGCTACGCCTCCCGCGTGATCAAAAACGTGCGCGTCGCGCCTTCGCCCATGTGGATGCGGCAGATCCTGCACGCGGCGGGCATGCGCAGCATCAACAACATCGTAGACATCACCAACTTCATCATGCTGGAGACCGGCCATCCCATGCACGCCTTCGACCTGAGCAAGGTGCGCGGCCGCCAGATCGTCGTGCGCAGCGCGCGCGCCGGCGAAACCCTGCGCACGCTGGACGGCAA
>CACWLY010000145.1 GCA_902761825.1 uncultured Eubacteriales bacterium | reverse complement strand
TGGCGGAGAAGGAGAGATTTGAACTCTCGCTGCCGTTATCCAGCACTACTCCCTTAGCAGGGGAGCCCCTTCGGCCACTTGGGTACTTCTCCATAGCCGGTAAGGATCGGTAAAAATGGCGGAGAGAGAGGGATTCGAACCCCCGGTGTCTTGCGACATCACCAGTTTTCAAGACTGGCGCCTTAAACCGCTCGGCCATCTCTCCGCATAGGCTTCAGGACAGCCCTTTACCGAATCGCTAAAACAGTATAACAAAAAAGCGATGCGTTGTCAATGCCTTTTTTCGCGGACGCCACGTCTCACGCATGAAGAGTAAACCTGTAAGATCAAAAAGCCGCCTGTGTCCTGCATAATGCAATCGTTGCATATATTTCAGCGGTATTCCTGCAATGTTTGGCAACGGACTGGATATCGCCGTTTTTTCTTATATGTGCCGCAAACATTGGTACGCACCCCTTTTGTACAGCTTCCGAAAAAGAAAACATTTGTTCCCCTTTTATTGTATCAGAAGCCAATAAAAAAGACAATACCTTGCCCTAAAAAGCATTGCCTGCGCATGCCGTTTTTTCTCTTTCTTTCGCTCCGCCTGTCTGCCCGCGGCGAAAAAAACCGGTTTCGCCCCTTGCCGTTTTGCACAGGGCGGGTTATACTAAAATCAGGAAAGGGGAGGACTATGGTTTACAAGTACGAAACGCACCTGCACACGATGCAGGGCAGCGCCTGCGGCAAGGTTCCGGGGCACGATTATATCGCGAAATACATCGATCTGGGCTTCGACGGCATTTTCGTCACCGATCATTTTTTCCACGGCAACTGCCGCCCCAACCGCGAGCTGCCCTGGGAGGAATGGGTGAACGAATACTGCCAGGGCTATGAGGACGCGGCGGAGGAAGGCTACAAGCGCAATTTCAAGGTGTTCTTCGCCCTGGAGGAACGCTTTACCCTCTGGGACGAATGGCTGGTGTACGGCCTGGACAAGCAGTTCATGCTGGCGCATCCCGACATGCGCAAATGGACGCGCGCCCAGTGGCTGGATAATACCCACGCCGCCGGAGGCTGCTGCGTGCAGTGCCATCCCTTCCGACAGGCCGGATACATGAGCCATGTCGCCCCTTGCCTGGGCGTGGACGGGGTCGAAATCGCCAACAGCGGCAATCTTCCCGAGTGGGACGCCATGGCCGTGCGCTATGCGCGCAAAATGCTGCCGGACGTGTTTTACAGCGCGGGCAGCGATATCCACCACACCGACGCGCGCGTGGGCGACCAGGTGTTCGGGGTCAGCTTTGACGCGCCCCTGAACAGCGCCGCCGATTACGCGCGCGCCGTGCGCGCGAACGCGCCGCACGGGCTGCTGACCAGCGCCGGACGCCTGGAGCCGATCGGGGACGACATCCCCCTGGAAGCGCCCATGACCGTGCTGGATCGGCGCTGCGAGCCCACCGCGCTGGGCGTGCGCGACATCTTTTGACCAATCGGGCCGTTCGGCATAAGCGGCGGCCTTTTTTCAGCGGAGACAGCCATGAACGTATTCGATATCATCGGCCCGGTCATGATCGGGCCTTCTTCCTCGCATACGGCGGGCGCGGCGCGCATCGGGCGCATCACGCGGCTGCTGCTGGGCGAGCCGGTAAGGACCGCGCATATCCGCTTCCACGGCTCCTTCGCCAAGACCTGGCAGGGCCACGGCGCGGACAGGGCGGTGATCGGCGGGCTGCTGGGTCTGAACGTCGACGACGAAAACCTGCGCCGCAGCCGCAAGCTGGCCGCCGAGCAGGGCATGGAATATGATATTTCCCCGGTGCAGGTGCGCGGCGCGCATCCCAATACCGTGATCATCGAGGCGATCGGCGGGAGCGGGAAAACGGTCACCGTGCAGGCGGCGTCGGTCGGCGGCGGCAGCGTGCTCGTGCAGTACCTGAACGGCATGGAGGTCGGCTTCTCGGGCAGCAAAACCACGCTGATCATTCAGCATAAGGACGTGCCCGGGGCGATCGCCAAGGTCAGCCGCCTGCTGGCCGCCAGCCGCACGAACATCGCCACCATGCGCGTTTTCCGCGAGGAAGCCGGCGGCCGGGCGGTGATGGCGCTGGAGCTGGACAGCGTGCCCGAGGAAACGCACATCGACGCTCTGCGCAACGTGCCGGGGTTTGACAGCGTAACGCTGCTGAGGGTATAACAGATGGAAAGATCGGTAAGCAAACTGCTGAGGCGCGCCGCGGAGCGTGGCGGCATCGCGGCCGCCATGCGCGAGTGGCAGCTGCGCCATGACGATACGGTGACGAACAATGAGCAGATGGACGCGCGCATGCGCGAAGCGCTGGCCGTGATGCGCGATTCCGCCGAAAAGGGCCTGGACCCCGCGCTGCGCTCGGTCAGCCGTCTGACCGGCGGCAACGCCGCGAAGCTGATGCAGGCCGCGCTCTCCGGCCAAAGCGCCGGGGGCAGCCTGCTCGGGCGCGTCTGCGCGCGGGCGCTGGCCGTGGCCGAGTGCAACGCCGCCATGGGCCGCATCGTGGCCGCGCCGACGGCGGGGGCCTGCGGCATCCTGCCCGCGGCGCTGATCACCATGCAGGAGGAATACGGGTATTCCGACGAACAGCTGATCGACGCGCTGTACGTGGCCGGGGCCTTTGGCCTGGTCATCGCCAACCGCGCCAGCATTGCCGGGGCCCAGGGCGGCTGCCAGGCCGAGTGCGGAGCCGCGGCGGGCATGACGGCGGCGGCCGTCGCGTTTCTGAAGGGCGGAACGCCCGCGCAGCAGGCCGACGCGTGCTCCTTCGCGCTGATGAACCTGATGGGCCTGGTGTGCGATCCCGTGCACGGGCTGGTGGAGGTGCCCTGCGTGTTCCGCAACGTCGGCGCGGTATCGGTTGCGCTGTCGGCCGCCGATATGGCGCTCGCGGGCATCGGCTGCCCCATTCCCTGCGACGAGGTGATCGACGCCATGCGGCAGGTGGGCGACGCGCTGCCCGCGTCGCTGCGTGAGACCGGCGAGGGCGGTTGCGCCGCCTGTCCGTCGATGTGCGGAGGCGAATGTCAATGAAAGCGATCGTAAACGGAAAAATATTGCTGCCCGACGGTGAAACATCGGGCAAAGCGCTGCTGTTTGACGAGAGGATCCGCGGGATTGCCGATACGCTCCCGGCGGACTGCGGGATCATAGACGCCGCGGGGCTGTATGTGGCCCCGGGCTTTATGGACGTGCATATTCACGGGTACCTGGGCGCGGACGCATCGGACGGCGATATCGAAGGCCTGCGGAAAATGGCGCGCGGCATCCTGAAAAACGGCGTCACTTCTTTCCTGCCCACCACCATGACGGTGCCGTGGGACGAATTGGAGCGCGCCTTCGGCGCGGTCCGCGCGTTCATGGCCGAGAGCGCCGCCCCGGAGTTCGACGGCGCGCAGGCCCTGGGCTGTCACGCCGAAGGGCCGTTCATCAATCCCCGGCGCAAGGGCGCGCAGGCCGAAAGCGCGATCCTGCCGCCGGATGCCGAAAAGCTGCTGCCCTATAAGGACGTGATCCGCCTGGTGACCATCGCCCCCGAAATGCCGGGCGCGCTGGAATGCATGCGCGCGCTGCGCGGGCATATGCGCCTGTCCATCGGACACACCGACGCCGATTACGCGCAGGCCATGGCGGGCGCGGCCGCCGGGGCCGATCATTTTACGCATCTGTTCAACGCGATGACCGGTCTCAGCCACCGCGCGCCGGGCGTTGTCGGCGCGGCCCTGGCCGGGGATGCCTGGTGCGAGCTGATCGCCGATACCTTCCATGTGAACGGCGGCGTTTTCCCCATCCTGCGCAAGTGCAAGGGCGACAAAATGGTGCTGATCACCGATTGCACGCGGGCGGGCGGTCTGGCCGACGGCGAGTACACCCTCGGCGGGCAGCCGATCTACGTCAAGGGCATTGAATGCCGCCTGGCCGACGGCACCATCGCGGGCAGCGTGCTCAGAATGAACGACGCCGTGCGCAATTACCGCGACTGCGCGGGCGTATCCATGTATGAGGCCGTGCGCTGCGCCTCGCTGAGCCCGGCGCGTTCGGTCGGTCTGGACAGCATCAAAGGCTCTCTGACCCCCGGCAAGGACGCCGATATCGTGCTTCTGGACAGCGCCTGTCAGGTGCGCGGCGTATGGATCGCGGGACGCAGAAAAGCATAATACTATTCTCAATCTAAAATCTTATCATCTTTGGGTGTCTTTTCCGTCTTGGCGTTGCTTCATTCCGGTCAACGTAGCGCTGCTACGCCTCCC
>CACWLY010000144.1 GCA_902761825.1 uncultured Eubacteriales bacterium | reverse complement strand
TCAACGTAGCGCTGCTACGCCTCCCTCCATTCAGCTTAGCCAGGGCGAAAAATCCATCCCAAATCTGATAATCTTTTATACTGAGAATAGTATAAACCGGACGCCGGCCCGCGCTACTTGTGATACCTTTCCCCCGCGTTGATCTTGTGCGCGCGGTAGATCTGCTCCAGCAGCATCACGCGCGCGAGCTGGTGGGGGAAGGTCATGGGCGACATCGAGAGCTTTTTATCGGCGCGGCGGATCACGTCCTCATGCAGGCCCAGCGAGCCGCCGATGACGAACACCACGCGGTTTCCGAGCGGCGCGCGCTCGCGGAAAAAGGCGGCGAGCCGCGGGCTGTCCATCTGCGGGGCGTCGATGCACAGCGCCACCACGTAATCGTCGGGGCGGATATGCCGCAGCATGTCCTCGCCCTCTTTTTTCATGGCCTGGGGGCCTTCGGGCTGGTCGGGCACCTCGACGATCTCCAGCTTGTTGTAGCGGCTCATGCGCTTCATATACTCGGCGGCAGCGTCCTGCCAGTATTTTTCGCGCAGCCGCCCGGCGCAGATTATGGCTGCCGGCACAGGATGATCGCCTCCGCTTCCCTCAGATCCCGGACCACATGATCGCAGCAGTCCGCGATGCCCGGCCCGTAGGGGGCCATATCGGGCACCATGATCGTGACCGCGCCCGCCGCGCGTCCGGCGCGCAGGCCGTTCCAGCTGTCCTCCAGCACGGCGCAGTCGTGAATATCGACGCCGAGCAGTTCCGCCGCGCGCAGAAAAACGTCGGGCGCGGGCTTGCTCGGCAGGCGCAGATCGCCGGTCACCGCCGCCGAGAACAGCGGCAGCAGCCCCGGCCCGCCCAGATACCTTTCGGCCTGGTCGGCGGGGCTCGAGGTCACCAGCGCGCACAGAACGCCCCGCGCGGTCAGGTTTTCCAGTATTTCCCGCGCCCAGGGCTTGAGCGGCATGCGCCGGTCGTAGCCGTTTTCCGTCAGGTATTCGCCCAGCGCGCGAAAGAGCGCCGGGCCGTCGTAGGCGGGATTCCCCTCGGCGAAGATCGCGTGCGTGGCCGCCTGATTGGTCCCCAGCGAGCGCATCAGCATGTCGTCGGTAATGTTCACGCCCAGGCCGCCCATCACGGCCTGTACGCCGCGGGCGTACACGCGCTCGCTGTCGATCAGCAGCCCGTCCATATCAAAAAGCGCGGCGCGGATCATGGCATTCCCTCCTCTTCATCGATCACCCGGCAGGTTTCCCATCCGTAATAGCGGAAGCAGCGCAGGGCGGCTTCGTCTATGCGCTCGCCGGCCATCAGGATGGGCACGGCGGGCGGGCAGCCCACGTTCGCGTCGGCCAGCACGCGGCCCGCGGCCTCCCGGGCGAGCACCTCGCGCCGGGGCGAAAGCATCGCCTCGCGGATGGAGAGCGCGCGCCCGGGTACGGGCAAGCGCGGCGGCGCGGCATCGATGGCCGGCCTTTCCGGAACGCGCAGCAGCGCGCGCTCCAGGCGCTCCGGCGCGTCGCCGCCCATGCGCGGCCCGGGCATCAGCACCAGATAATCGGGATCGGAAAACTCGCCCTCGATGTTCTGCTCCCGCAATATATCGTGCAGCGCGTCGCCGGTATAGCCGAAGGGCTTGGGCGCGAGCGTGATCTTCATGGGCTCGTCGCCGACGACCGCGTAGCCGTGATCGCGCAGGCGACGCCTGGTTTGCTCCATCCTGTCCGCGCAGGCCGCAAGCTCCTCCGGGAAGCCCTCGGCCAGAGCGCGGTTGGCGGCGTCCAGCGACTGCATGATCAGATAGGAAGGGCTGGTGGAGGCGAACAGGCTCAGCGCCTGTTCGGCCTGCGCGGCGAAGCAGCCGGGCGCGCCCGAGCCGACGTGCAGGTACGCCGCGCCGGTCAGGCAGGGCAGCGTCTTGTGCGCCGAATCGCAGCACATGTCCGCGCCCAGCGTGATCGGATGCCGGTCCTCCGGCAGGAAGCGCAGGTACGCGCCGTGCGCGTTGTCGACCAGCAGCGGCACGCCGGAGCGCCGGCACACGCCGGAGATCGCGGCGATATCGAGCATGTTTCCGAGGTAATCGGGCGAGGTGACGTACACCGCCATGTACCGCCGCCCGCGCAGCGCCGCTTCCAGCGCATCCGGCGCGATGGGACAGGCGAGCAATCCGCCGTCCGCGGGGAACAGCCAGTCGATATCGATATCCAGCAGCGCCGCCGCGGTCATCAGCGTTTTATGCGCGTTCCGCCCGGCCAGCAGCCGCGCGGGCAGCCCGCGCTTCCGGGCGTTCAGGAGCGCCAGGTACAGCATGGCGCGGATGCACAGGCTGCTGCCCTCGGCGGAATACAGCGTGCGCGCCGTGCCGAAAAGCCGTGCGGCGTTCTCTTCGCTCTGCCGGATCACGCCGCGCGCGCGGTACAGCTCGTCGGCCCCGGCGATCTCGGTGATATCCAGCGCCTCGACGCCCAGCGGCCCCGCGCCCTTGTGGCCGGGCATGTGCAGGCGCAGAGCGCCCCGCGCGGCGTATGCGCGGACAAAATCACAGACAGGGGTTTCCATTATTCTTTTCCGACCATCTCCGCCGCCTGCAGGGCGATGGCGCACTCCATGCGTTTTTTGAACAGCTCGCAGCCGTATCTGTACACCCCGCGCACGCTGCCGGCGGCGTGGTAGGCGTTGGCTGCGCAGCCGCCCGAGCAGTAGAGCCTGGCCCAGCACTCGCGGCATTCCGGGCGCGCGTACACGTTGCAGTCGGCGAACTCCCGCTGAACGCCGGCATTGGTCACGCCCTGCCAGACGTCGCCCAGCCTGAACCGCTCCTCGCCCACGAACTGATGGCAGGGATACAGATCGCCCCAGGGCGTCACGGCCATGTACTCGGTGCCCGAGCCGCAGCCCGATATGCGCTTGTAAATGCAGGGGCCGCCGGTGAGATCGATCATGTAATGGTAGAAGATGAAGGGCCTGCCCTCCTCTTTGCGCCGCCGCATCAGCCGCGCGAGCTCCTCATACTGCCGCAGGACGACGGGCAGGTCTTCCTCCGTCAGCGCGCCGGGATCGTCCGGCGCGCAGACCACGGGCTCCATGCTCAGCTCGGTGAAGCCCAGATCGAGCATGGTTTTGATATCCTCCAGAAAGTCCGGGTTGTAATGCGTGAAGGTGCCGCGCATGTAGTAGTTTTTGCCGCCGCGCGCGGCCACCAGCTTCTGGAATTTGGGAACGATCGTATCCCAGCTGCCCCGGCCCTTGTAATCCACGCGGAAGCGGTCGTGCACCTCCCTGCGGCCGTCCAGGCTCAGCACCACGTTATGGCATTCGCGGTTGGCGAAATCGATCACGTCGTCGTCGATCAGCATGCCGTTCGTGGTCAGGGTGAAGCGGAAGCGCTTGCCTTTTTCCTTTTCAATGGTGCGCGCGTAGGCCACCAGATCCTTGACCACCTGAAAATTCATCAGCGGCTCGCCGCCGAAGAAATCGACCTCCAGGTTGCGCCGGGTTCCGGAATGCGCGACGAGGAAATCGAGCGCCTGCTTTCCCACCCCGAAGGACATGAGCGCGCGGTCGCCGTGATACTTGCCCTGGCTGGCGAAGCAGTAGGCGCAGTTCAGGTTGCAGGTGTGCGCGACGTGCAGGCACAGCGCCTTGACCACGCCCGAGGAGCGCGCCTTCAAATCGCCCGCCATGGCCTCGTAGGTGTCGGGCGCGAACAGCTTGCCCCGATCCCTGAGCGCGGCGACCTGATCATAGCATTCCGCGATCTCGGCGGGGTCCTCCCCGAAGCGGGCGCGCATTTCGCCGATGATCTCCTCCCGGCTTTTCTCCTCAAACAGGCCGATGATCTCATAGGCGATCGCGTCCACCACGTGCACGCTGCCGCTGCAGGTATCCAGCACGATATTCAGATCGTCAAACTGATAGCGGTGTATCATACATTTCCCCTTTATCAAAAAATGCCGCATAAGCGGCATAATTGTGCGATGGTTTTTTTATTCGGCCTTGTTTTCGCACTGCTGGTTCGCGATGCCGCAGCTGGTCTTGCAGGCGGACTGGCAAGAGGTCTGGCATTCGCCGCAGCCGCCGTTCTTGGCGCTTTCGCACAGGTCGCGGGTGTCGAGAGTCTGGATGTGCTTCATAACACAAACCTCCATCGTTCAGTTATTGATATATTATTTTACCACAGGAAAAAGCGGAAGTCAACCGTGCGCCCTATAAATCGCGCGGCAGGGCGCGCCAGGACTGTCAATCTTCCCTTGATTGCTTCCGATAAGGCAGCACGCCTCGTTAATACTATTCTCAGTATAAAAGATTATCAGATTTGGGATGGATTTTTCGCCCTGGAGGCGTAGCAGCGCTACGTTGACCGGAATGAAGCAACGCCAAGACGGAAAAGACACCCAAAGATGATAAGATTTTAGATTGAGAATAGTATAAGATCCCCATACCGGGCGATGCGGATGTGAACGAAACGCCGGCAAGCCGTTCAGCATAAGCGAAGAAAAATACAGTGACATTTACAGTGACATTTTCTCCTGCCTGGGATATAATCCGCATGAACGATACCCAGAAGGGAGAGTTTTCCCATGAATTATGGAAAAGAATCGGAAACGCTTGAATTCAAGAAGACAACCGGTGAATTAAAAGCCGCCATGATTTCCATTTCCGCGATCCTGAACAAGCATGGTATAGGAACGCTTTTCTTTGGGATAAAGCCTGACGGTGAAATATCAGGGCAGGAAGTATCCGAATCATCCATCCGCGATGTATCAAGACAAATCCATGAAAGCATTCATCCTCAGATTAAACCTGTAATCAGAGAAGAAATACTGGACGGAAAGCATCTCATCAAAGTGGAATTCAGCGGTAACAATACGCCCTATTCCGCTTTCGGCCGCTATTATCTGCGAACCGCAGACGAGGATCGCGAAGTAACTCCGGAAGAATTGAAGTCTTTTTTCCTTGCCGGCGAATCAAAGGAAAGATGGGAGAAGTCTCTCTCTTCTGCGACCGCGAACCGGATTGACAAGCATTCTGTCAGGCAATTCTGGGAAGCCGCCGTTGCCGCGGGCAGACTGCCTTCCGCCAGATATACGACGCCGGTTCTTCTGAAAAGATTCGGACTGGTTAACGGAAATCATCTCACCAAAGCGGGAGAAATACTTTTCGGAAATACGCATCCTGTCACGCTGAAAGCGGCTGTGTTTGCAACTGATGAAAAGCTCACCTTTCTCGATATGAAGCTCTATGAGGACAATATCATGAATCTGCTGAAAGCAGCTGAAGCGTATATCCTGAAAAATATCCGATGGCGGGCTGAAATCGTCGGGTTGACGCGCGAGGAAATCCCGGAAATTCCGGTAGCGGTAATCAGAGAGGTCCTGGCTAATGGATTTGCACACGCAGTCTATAACGGACAAACGTATCATGAAATATGTATTCATCCCGGAATGATCAGTATTTACAGCCCCGGAGCTTATGCAAGCGAGTTCAGCCCCGAAGAATACGTCCGGGGAAATCATGAATCGGCAATAAGGAATGAAACCATTTCCAAAATTCTTTATCTGAACAAATCAATCGAGCAATTCGGAAGCGGATTCAAACGCATTGACAGTCTTTGCAAAGACGCGCATGTAAAATACGCATATGAATCCGGAAAGGTTGGTTTTAAGTTTATCCTGTTCAGAAAATCCGACGAGAAAAATGTCACTGTAAATGTCCCTCAAAATGTCACTGTAAACAAAACGGAGCAAGCAGTATTTGCGCTTCTGCGTGAACATCCGGACTATACCCGGGAAGAACTGGCCGAAAAAACAGCAAAAACCGTTCGCACAATTCAAAGAACCGTCGATTCTTTGCGGGAGAAAGGACTGATTGAAAGAATCGGCAGCGATTCAGTTTTGCGATTGCAAACAACCATTTTTTCATTCGCGTCATTCCTTCCGTCAGGAATATCATAATCAGCCGTCAGGCATTCGTAAAAATGATTTGCAATCATAACCGCGCGTAATTTGCAAAAATCATTGTGCGCGGACGAATTGTATGGTATATTGGATAGGGACATCAAGCGCGGATCATTTGCATAAACCGACAGAAAAACAGCCCTGATGCGGCGCGGCCGTCCGTTCTTTCGCCGCCGGCGCGCCGGAAACAGAGAGGTTGCATATGAACAGTACAGATCGTTTTGAAAACCGGGTTCCGGAGGGGCTTCCCTGCGGTCAGTTCGTATACGCCGCGGACGGAAGTCAGAAGATCCTCTACGCCGATATCAATGTGATTCGCCTGTTCGGCTGCGAAACCTTCGAGGAGCTGATGGCGTACACCGGCGGCCGCTTCGCCGGCATGATCCACCCCGACGACCTGGAGGAGGCCGAGCGCTCGATCAACGCGCAGACGCTGGAGAGCGGCCACCGGCACGATTACATCCGCTACCGCGTCGTCACCAGGCAGGGAACGGTCCGCTACGTGGAGGACTTCGGGCATATCGTCTTTTCGGAGGACGGGCGCGCGTACTATTACGTGTTCATCGCCGACGTGAAGCAGGAGGAATACTTCAACGAGTATTACAACAGCTTCGCCGAGGGCCAGATCGACGCGATGAACTGGAAGGTGGATCGCCTGACGGGGCTGAAAAACATCGTCGCCTTCCGCGAAGAGCTGGAAAACGGCCCGCACGTGCCGCTCAGCGAGACCACCACCGCGGCGGTGTTCGATATCATCGGATTGCAGACCGTGAACCGCAACATGGGAAGGAGCGAGGGCGACAAGCGCATCCGCGCCCTGGTGCAGGCGGTGTTCGGGCATATGCCGCAGGACTGTTCGGTGTACCGCGGCTATGACGCCGAAGTCATCGCCATCTGCTGGAACCGGTCGGAGCAGGACGTGATCGGCCAGATCAAGGAGACGGCGCGCGCCTGCCACGGCAGGGTGTTCTTCGGGGTCGCCTCCACCGAAGGCGCGCTGGTCAGCGCCGATCTTTCCCGCAGGAAGGGCACCGTGCTGCAGGCGCTTGAGGAGGCGCAGTACGACCTGCGCGTCAAAAAAATGCTGCATGAGGAGTCAGCGCGCTCGCAGTCGCTGACCGCCCTGGTCCGCGCGCTGGAAGAGGTCGATCAGGACACCGAGCAGCATGTGCTGCGCACGCGCAATATGGGCATCGCCCTGGGCAAGCGCCTGGGCCTGACCGACGCGCAGCTGACCACGCTGGAGCTGATGTGCCTGCTGCACGATATCGGCAAGATCGCGATCCCGCTGGAAATCCTCAATAAGCCGGGCAAGCTGAACGAGGCCGAATGGGCCGTGCTGCGCTCCCACGCGGACAAGGGCTATCAGATCGCGCTCGCCTCCAAGGAGCTGCGCCCCATCGCCGATTTTATCCGCTACCATCACGAGCGCTGGGACGGAAAGGGCTATCCCGCCAAGCTCAGCGGCGAGGATATCCCCGTGCTGTCCCGCGTCATCTCCATCGTGGACGCCTACGACGCGATGGTGAACGATCGCTGCTACCGCAAGGCGCTGCCGCCCGAATACGCCATGCAGGAGATCCGGGACAACGCCGGGACGCAGTTTGACCCGCATATGGCCGCGGAATTCATCGACCTGCTGCGGGAAGCCCCCGAGCTCGCCATCGGCAAAAAGACCGGCGCGGGCGAGGTGCGCGTTTTTAAGAAAACCCGGCAGACCGCGGCGGCCGCGGGCAATACCGAGCCGGTGGTTTACTGCGAGTACAAGCTCGATCTCGACGATATCATCATCGAGGCCGGGCCCGCCTTCGAGCGCATCACCGGGTATTCGCCGGAGGAGGCGCGGGGGAAGATGAGCCAGTTCGACCTGATCCCCCCGGAGGACCTGGACGATTATATCCGGCAGGTCGGCAACCAGTTCGCCTCCTCCGATACCGCCTACCTCCGCCACCGCATCCGGCGCAAGGACGGCAGCGTGATCCACGTGATCTGCCACGGCAGGCGGCAGTTCGATTCGGCCACAAGGGCGTTTTTCAGCACGATACAGGTGTACGAGGTATGATACTATTCTTCTTCCAAGAGACATGATGCGAATAGTGAAATAAGACAAGAAGCGCCGAATTTCCGCAAAACAGGGAGGGAATACGCGCTTTCTTCCGGCTCGCCCCGCGCTGCTCCCTGCGGGAAGCGCGGGTTGCGGGCGGCAATCTGCGGATTGCCCGCCCTTAGCCTGCCTGCGGCAGGCGCTTGGCAGAAA
>CACWLY010000143.1 GCA_902761825.1 uncultured Eubacteriales bacterium | reverse complement strand
CAACGTAGCGCTGCTACGCCTCCCTCCATTCAGCTTAGCCAGGGCGAAAAATCCATCCCAAATCTGATAATCTTTTATACTGAGAATAGTATTATTTCACCCTTCGCATCATGGCTCTTTGAACGCGAACAGGATAAAAGCGGCGGCATACTGTTTGCCGGGCCTCTCCCCCACTTGACAATCCGTCGGTTTTTATGCCATAATAAACATGTCTTCGAGCCCCTGCTCCTAAGGCTGCTGCTATGGAGCCCGGGCCGCGCCGGGAGGGATTCCGGTTCAGGGCGCTGCGGGAAACGGCGGCACCTTCCGTATTTGAAAAGGAGACATGAACAAGAGGGGGCTTATTTGGGGCACCTTCTTTGTCCGTGTGTCCGTTTCGGATACGCGGATTGTTTTTTTTCATTGGAAAACAGAAGAAGGAGAAGAAAAATGAAGAAGACGCTGAAAACGCTGCTGTGCGTGCTGTGCGCGCTGACGCTGTGCCTGGGCGCGGCGGCGGAGACCGCCCCGAAGGAGCCCGTGGAGCTGATTGTATTCGCGGCGGCGTCCATGACCGAAACGCTGACCGAGCTGAAAGCGCTGTATGAAGCCGAACATCCCGGGGTGACGGTCGTGTACAACTTCGATTCTTCCGGCACGCTCAAGACGCAGATCGAGAGCGGCGCGGAATGCGACGTGTTCATCTCGGCCTCGCCCAAACAGATGAACCAGCTGGACATAAACGCCGATCCCGCGGTCAATACCGCCGGGCTGGACTTCGTGCTGGCTGACACCCGGATCAATCTTCTGGAAAACAAGGTTGCGCTGGCCGTGCCCGAGGGCAACCCCAAGGCCATCGAAAGCTATGACGCGCTGGCGGAAAGCCTGAAGACCGGCAGCGTGCTGCTCGCCATGGGCAACAGCGACGTGCCCGTGGGCCAGTACACGCAGAAGATCTTCGCCTATTACGGGCTGAACGAGGAAGAACTGGCGGCCAAGGGCGCGATCACCTACGGCAGCAACGTGAAAGAGGTGACCACCCAGGTGTCCGAGGCCGCCGTGGACTGCGGCATCATTTACGCCACCGACGCGTTCTCCGCCAAATTGACCGTTGTGGACACCGCCACCGCCGAAATGTGCGGCCAGGTGATCTATCCCGCCGCCGTGCTGAACATCACCGAAAACGAGGAAGCCGCCCGGGAATACCTGGCCTTCCTGACCTCCGAGGCCGCCGACGCGGTGTTCGAGGCCGTGGGCTTCAGCCCGATGCATGAGAAAAAGCCGGAATGAACCCCTTCCGCATGAACCCCGAAGAGGACAAGAAAGAGGACTGAGCGCGTGGATCTGTTTCCCTTATGGAACTCGCTGCGCATCGCGGGCATCAGCACCGCCCTGATCTTCTTCCTGGGCATCCTGGCGGCGTATTACATTGCCAGGCTGCCCAGGGCGGTGAAGGGCGTGCTGGACGTGATCCTGACGCTGCCGCTGGTGCTGCCGCCCACGGTGGTCGGCTTTTTGCTGCTGCGCGTGCTGGGCCCCAGGCGGCCGGTGGGCGCGTTTCTGCTGGAGCATTTCGGCGTCAGGCTCACGATGACCTGGTGGTCGGCGGTGTTTGCCACGGCGGCGGTGATCTTTCCGCTCATGTACCGCACCTGCCGCGGGGCCTTCGAGAGCTTTGACGAAAGTCTGGCCGCCGCGGGCAAAACGCTGGGATTGTCGAACGCGTACATCTTCTGGCGCGTGCGCATGCCGGCCTGCCGCCCGGGCATTCTGGCGGGCACGGTGCTTTCCTTCGCCCGCGCGCTGGGCGAGTACGGCGCGACCAGCATGATCGCGGGCTACACGCCGGGGCGCACGGCTACGATCTCCACCACGGTGTACCAGCTGTGGCGCACCAACGACGACGGGCTCGCCTTCCGGTGGGTGCTGGTCAATATCGCCATTTCCTTCGCCGTGCTGCTGGCCGTGAACCTGCTGGAAAAGCGCGAAAGGAGGCGGTGAGCGGCGTGCTGACGGTGGATATAGAGAAAAAGCTCAAAGGCTTTACGCTGCAGGCGGCGTTTACCGCCGGGGATGAAACGCTGGCGCTGCTGGGCGCGTCGGGCTGCGGCAAGAGCATGACGCTGCGCTGCGTCGCGGGCGTGGAAAAGCCCGACCGCGGGCGCATCACGCTGGACGGCGAAACGCTGTTCGATTCGGACCGGCATATCAACCTCCCGCCGCAGCAGCGACGGGCCGGGCTGATGTTTCAGCACGGCGCGCTGTTTCCGACAATGACCGTGGAAAAAAACGTGGCCTGCGGCGCGCGGCGCGACCTGAAAGGCGAAGCGCTGCGGCGCGCGGTGGACGAAGCGCTGTGCCAGTTCGGCATTGCCGAGCTGCGCGGACGCCTGCCGGGGCAGCTGTCCGGCGGGCAGCAGCAGCGCGTGGCGCTGGCGCGCATCCTGATAGGCAAGCCGCGGATCCTGATGCTGGACGAGCCGTTCTCGGCGCTGGACAGCCATCTGCGCTTCCGCATGGAGCAGGAAACGCGGCAGGTGATCCGGCGCTTCGGCAAGACCGTGCTGCTGGTATCGCACGACCGCGACGAGGTATACCGCATGGCCGACCGCGTGGCGATCCTGGAGAACGGGCGCGTGAGCCGCGCGGGCAGCCGGAGCGAGGTGTTTGCCGACCCCGGCACGCGGGCGGCCTGCGCGCTGACCGGCTGCAAGAACGTGTCGGCGATCCGCCGCCTGGACGGCCGCCATGCGCTGGCGCTCGACTGGGGCGTTACGCTGACGCTGCCCTTGCAGCCCGGCGCCGACGCGCTGGGCATCCGCATGCATTCCATCCGGCCCGGCGAGGGCGAGAACGCCTTCCGCTGCCGCGTGGCCGAGGTGATCGAGAACCCCTTTTCCTATACCGTGATGCTGCGCCCGCTGGACGCGCCGCCCGATTCGGCCTCCATCGGCTGGGAGATGGAAAAGCCGGTCTGGCAAAGGCTTGCGGCGGAGGAAATCACCGTTCATTTTCCCGTGGACGGCATATTGCAACTGAAAGGCTGATCGTATGCTGAATAATGTATCCTGGACCGAAGCGCGCGACCTGCTGCTGAGCCGCGCGCGCCCTGTCGGCGCCGAAAACGCCGCCCTCGACGAATGCGGCGGGCGCGTGCTGGCCTTCGACCTGCGCGCGGCGGAGGACGTGCCGCCCTTTGACCGCTCGGCCTACGACGGCTACGCCTTCCGCGCGTCGGACGCGGCGCAGGCGAGCCGTGAGCGCCCGGTCACGCTGAAAATCACCGAGACCGTCCCGGCGGGCAGCCTGGCTTCCGTGCCCGTGACGCCGGGCTTCGCGGCGCACCTGATGACCGGGGCGCAGATCCCCGAGGGCGCGGACTGCGCGGTCAAGTTTGAGAGCACGTCCTTTACCGAAACGGAGGTGACGCTGTTTTCGCCCGCGAAGCAGGGCGGCGGCATCGTGCGCCGGGGCGAGGATGTGCGCGCGGGCAGCCTGCTTGCGGAGCGCGGCACGGTGATCGACGCCGGGCTTGCGGGCACGCTGGCGGCGCAGGGGATCGCGCGGGCGCTGGTATACCGGCAGCCGGTGATCGGCCTGATCTCCACCGGCAGCGAGCTGGTGGAGGCGGACGAAGCGCAGAGCGCGGGCAAGATCCGCAACGCGAACCGCGCGTCCTTTGCGGCGCTGCTGCGGCGCGAGGGCTGCCGGGTGAACTATCTGGGTCTGGCCGGGGACGAGGCGGCGGACATCGCCGCGCTGATCGCCCGGGGGCTTCACGACTGCGACGCCGTGATCCTGACCGGCGGCGTGTCGGTGGGCGACTGGGACGTGACGCCCGAGGCCATGGAGCGCGCCGGGGCTGAAATACTGCTGCGCGGCGTGGACATGAAGCCCGGCATGGCCTGCGCTTACGGCATGGCGTCGGGCAAGCCCGTACTCGGGCTGTCGGGCAATCCGGCCTCGGCGCTGACCAATTTCTGCGCCTGCGCGCTGCCCGCCCTGCGCCGCATCTGCGGAAGGCGCGACGCGCTGCCGCAGCCCGTCGCGGCGCGGCTGCTTCGGGATTTCAAAAAGAAGAGCCCGTCCACCCGCTTCCTGCGCGGGCGGCTGCGGCTGGAGGACGGAAATGCGGGCTTCGACGCTTCGGGCGATCAGGGCAACGTGATCCTGTCCAGCGCCATCGGCTGCGACGCGTACCTGCTGATCCCCGCGGGCAGCGGCCCCGTCGCGGCGGGAACGGTCTTAAAGGGCTTCATCATCTGATACTATTCAACGTAGCGCTGCTACGCCTCCCTCCATTCAGCTTAGCCAGGGCGAAAAATCCATCCCAAATCTGATAATCTTTTATACTGAGAATAGTATGAAAAACAGGAGAGTTTCGTTATGAAAAAAGTACGAGCGGAAGACGCCGTGGGGCTGACCCTGTGCCATGACCTGACCGAGATGCGGGACGGGTTCAAGGGCCCGGCCTTCCGGCGCGGGCACGTGATCACGGCCGAGGATATCCCGCACATGCTGGATATCGGCAAGCGCACGGTGTACGTGTGGGAGGAGAACGCCGGGGAGATCCACGAGGAGGACGCCGCGCTGCGCATGGCGGCCATGGCCCCGGTGGCCGGCGCGCACTACACCGGGCCCAGCGAGGGCAAGGTACTGCTGATCGCCGACGGCGAGGGCATGCTGCGCGTGGATACCGCGCTTCTGCGGGAGCTGAACGGCATCGGCGATATCACGATCTCCACGCTGCCCGATCATTACCCGGTCCGCGCGGGCATGCGCCTGGCCTCCATGCGCATCGTGCCGCTGGTGACCCGGGAAGAGCAGATCGTCAGGGCCGAAAAGCTGTGCGAGGGCCGGAAGCTGCTGGACCTGCTGCCCTACCGCCCGCGCAGGACCGGCCTGATCATCACGGGCTCGGAGATCTATCACGGCCGCATCAGGGACAAGTTCGAGGCCGTGGCCCGCCGCAAGCTCTCGGCGTATCCCGGCGAGGTGCTGGGCGCGGCGGTGTGCGACGACGATCTGGACATGCTGGTGGACGCGGCGCGCGGCTTTCTGCGGAAGGGAGCGGACTTTCTGATCTTCTCGGGCGGCATGTCGGTGGACCCCGACGATCTGACGCCCACCGCGATCCGGCGGCTGGGCTGCGAGGTGATCAGCCACGGCGTGCCGAGCCAGCCCGGCAATATGACGCTGATGGCCTACCTGGGCGACATCCCGGTCATGGGCGTGCCCGGCGCGGCGATCCATCTGCCCACCACGATCTTCGACGCGATGCTGCCGCAGGTGTTCTGCGGCGCGCGGTTCACCAAGCGCGAGCTGATCGATCTGGGCGACGGCGGCCTGTGCCAGCTGTGCGAAAGCTGCCACTTCCCCAACTGCACGTTCGGAAGGTACTGACATGAAGGATTCATACGGACGCTCGATCACCTATCTGCGGCTTTCGGTGACCGAACTGTGCAACCTGCGCTGCCGCTACTGCATGCCCGCCGAGGGCGTATGCAAGCTGCGGCACGACCAGCTGCTGACCGAGGAGGAAATGCTCACGGCCGTGCGCGCGGCGGCGAGCCTGGGCATCACGAAGGTGCGCGTCACCGGCGGCGAGCCGCTGACCAAGCCCAATATCCTGTCGATCTGCCGCGGCGTCGCGCGGACGGAGGGCATTCGCGAGGTCGTGATCACCACCAACGCCACGCTGCTTGCCGGCCTGGCCGCGCCGCTGCGCGAAGCCGGCGTGCGCCGGGTGAACGTCAGCCTGGATACGCTGGACCCGGAGAAGTACGCGCGCATGACGCGCCTGGGGCGGCTGGACGACGCGCTGCGCGGCATCCAGGCGGCGTTGGACGCCGGGTTCGAGCGGGTCAAAATGAACGCCGTGCTGATCGGCGGGTTCAACGACGGCGAGATCCCGGCGCTGGCGGAGCTGACGCGGAAATGGCCGGTGGACATGCGCTTTATCGAGCTGATGCCCATGCCGGGCAATCAGGAGTTCGGCCCGGATAACTATATCCCGGTCTCGCGCGTGCTGGACGCGCTGCCGGACGCCGTGCCCGAGCGCGAGGACGGCGTCGCGCGGCTGTACCGGCTGCCGGGCGCGCAGGGCAGGATTGGCCTGATCAGCCCGCTGAGCCAGCGCTTCTGCGGCGAGTGCAACCGCATCCGCCTGACGGCGGACGGCAAGCTGAAGCCCTGCCTGCACTCGGCCGAGGAGATATCGCTCAAGGGGCTGACGGAGGACGGCATGCGCGAAAGGATGCGGCTGGCGATCCTCGGCAAGCCGGAATGCCACGGCGAACTGAGCGCCGAGCGCCGCAGCATGGCTGCGCGGAACATGAACCAGATCGGAGGCTGATTCAGGCATGAAAATCCCCGTGATCGGGTTCGCGGCGTGGTCGGGCACGGGCAAGACCACGCTGATCGAAAAGGTGATCGCCGAGCTGACCGCGCGCGGGCTCAGGGTGGCGACGGTCAAGCATGACGCCCACGGCTTCGAGATCGATCAGCCGGGCAAGGACAGCCGCCGCCACGCCGAGGCCGGGGCGGAAACCGTGGTGATCACATCGCCCGGCCGCACCGCCGAGATCAGGCGCCGGGGCGAAACGCTGGCGCAGTGCCTTGCGCGGATCGCCGACGCCGACGTGATCCTGGTGGAGGGCTTCAAGAACGCCGATATCCCGCGCGTCGGCCTGTGCCGGAGGGCGACGGGCAAAGGCTTTACCGCGCCGGCCGAGCGGTTTATCGCGGTGGTCGCCGACGAGGAGGCGGACTATCCCGTGCCGCGCTTCGGCTGGGAGGACGCGGCGGGGCTGGCCGATTTTATCGTGAAGGAGATGCAAAAGCAGATGCGGGACGCCGATTTTACGCATTTCAACGACCAGGGCCGCGCGCGCATGGTGGACGTGGGCGAAAAAGCGCCGACCCATCGCACAGCGGTCGCGGCGGGGCGCGTGCTGGTGAGCCGCGGCACGTTTGACCTGATCCGCTCGGGCGGCGTCAAAAAGGGCGACGTGCTCACCGTGGCGCAGGTGGCCGGGATCATGGCGGCCAAGCGCACGCCCGAGCTGATCCCCATGTGCCATCCCGTGCCGCTGAACGGCGTCGATCTCAGGCTGTGGCTGGACGAAGCGCAGCTGTCGGTGGAGATCGAGGCCGAGGCGCGCTGCGACGGGAAAACCGGCGTGGAAATGGAGGCGCTGACTGCGGTGAGCGGCGCGGCGCTGACCGTGTACGACATGTGCAAGGCTGTGCAGCGCGACATGACGATCTGCGATATCCGCCTGGTGCGCAAGACCGGCGGCGTGCACGGCGATTATACGAGGGAGGATGAAAAGAATGAGTGACGTGAAATTCACGGCCGCCGTGATCACGGTGAGCGACAAGGGCTTCCGCGGCGAGCGCGAGGACACCAGCGGCCCGGCGCTGTGCGAAATGCTGCGCGGGGCGGGCTGGCAGGTGGAATACACCGCGATTGTGCCCGACGAAAAGGACGCGATCAAGCGCGAACTGATCGCCTGCGCCGACGAAAAGCGGCTGGCGCTCGTGCTGACCACCGGCGGGACGGGGTTCTCGCCCCGGGATATCACGCCCGAGGCCACGCTCGAGGCCGTCGAAAGGCTGTGCCCCGGCATTCCCGAAACCATGCGCGCCGAGAGCATGAAGATCACGCCCCGCGGCTGCCTGTCCCGCGAGACTGCGGGCATTCGCGGCGGCACGCTGATCGTGAACCTGCCGGGCAGCAGAAAGGCGTCCACCGAAAACCTTTCCGCCGTATTGGCGCCCATCCGCCACGGCGTGGAAATGCTTTGGTCCGCTGGCTCGGCCGACTGCGCCGCGCCCGAAAAGCGCAAAAAGGAAAAGCCCTCCGTCGATCAGTGGCTGCGCGAAGCCAAGGCCGATCCCGGAGCCGCCGGCGTGGGCATGTATCTGATCCATAACGGCGTGGTCCGCGCCACCGCCCGCAGCCGCGTGCGCCAGGGCGACGAGCAGGCCAGGCCCGTCGTCGGCATGCGCTTTTCCTGCGACGAAAACAAAGCCCGCGCCGCCGTAGACGAAGCCAGGCGCATGGACGGCGTCTTCTTCATCCGCGTGTGGGTCAACGAGGGCGAGCTGCAGGTCGGCGACGATATCATGCAGGTGCTGATCGGCGCGGACATCCGCCCGCACGCCGTGGAAGCCCTGCAGGCGCTGGTCGGCCGCATCAAGAACGAATGCGTGACCGAGAGCGAGATTTACGGGGAGTGAACAGCGCGGCGCTGCCGACGTAAACCCCGGGGCCGGGAAGGCGCCCGGAAAACAGAAAAAGGGGCTGTTGCACAGCCCCATCGATCAAATGGATCCTCCATTTGATCGGGAGAAACGCCTTTTCCTCTCGTCCCTGCGGGACTCCCGGGCGGAA
>CACWLY010000142.1 GCA_902761825.1 uncultured Eubacteriales bacterium | reverse complement strand
GGTCGTATTTTCCGGCATCCGTATCGCCGGAAAATCTCCACCCTTCCCTTGACAGGTTGTTGCTTGACTTTCATGTTACCGATGTTTGACACTCGTACACGGATTTCGTCCGTCACTGTCCGCTCATTTCAACGCCCCAGATCAGCACGTTCAGCTGCTCGTCCACCGTCAGGCGGAAAACAACCGTCTGCACGGTTTCGTTTTCCCAGGGGCGGGCATAGGTCAGCGTAACCGCCGCCACGCCCGGATGCAGGCCGTCAAAATGGAACCAGTGGTTTCCGCCCACGCCGGTCATGCCGGGCTCGGCGGCGTCAGGGAAGTACTGCTCGGTCACGCTGACCACATCGGGCAGATCCACCGCAAACTGCCAGGAATATCCCGTCGTGGGATTCGACGGCAGATAGATGTCGGTGCAGTTGGGCTGGAACGGGCGCTCCGGCGCGTCGGCATACCGCTCCAGCATGCCGGCGATCAGCTCCCAGAAGGGGGCGTCGTTTTCCAGAATATAGTTTTTCCCGTCCTTTTCCAGCCATTTTCCGTCAAAGCAAAGGGAATAGCCGGTTCCGTCGGAAAGGTAAAAGCGCAGCGAGGGATACATATCCGTAACGAATTCGTCGGTCGTCCCGGCGACCGTCATCGCCTTCACCGCGTCCAGCAGACTGCGTATTTCCGCCGGATCCTCCGTCGTGAAGCCGCGCTCCAGCTTCGTCCCCGTATCATATTCGGCCAGCGTCACCTCGGCGCCTTCCGGCATCCGATCCAGCCCGGTCAGCGCGGACAGCGAGGGCAGCTCCTCCGCCGAAGCGGTCAAAAGCATAAGGGAAACAAACAGGGCGCAGATCAGCATTTTTTTCATGGCATTTCAGCTCCTTTCGCGTAATTGGACGCGGCATTCCGCCGAAAGTTCCGTAATTGTCCGTCAGCGGCAAATTTTCAGCGCGGAGACGCGCTCCGCAACGCTCTTTTCAAACTGCCCGTCGGTCATCGACGGATCGCGGGTGGCTTTCCATACCGCGCAGGGAAGCTCGGCGCACGCGGCGCAGGTGGCGAAGCGGCGCTTGCCCGAGCAGCAGGCGAAAATGGGGCACGCTTTCCCCTGTGGAGCATGGAACACCTTTCCCTTGGCCGCGTTGCAGCCCGCGCATGTTTCTCCGCGCAGCGGACAGGCGGAGCAGTCCGTTCCGCAGACGGACAGACCGAGGATCTCCCGCTGCTTCTGCCTGCTGAAGCCGCGCAGCACCAGCAAATACGACCGGTCGAGCCAATGGCGCAGCACGTCGTCCGGCACGCCGCCGTCCGGCTTCACGGAATTCCAGTGCCGCTTGTCGCTGTAATAGCCGGGAATGATATCAGGATACTGCCGCCGCATCATTTCGCCCTCCGCCGGCTCCAGCTTCAGGTTGATGTAATACGGCCTGTCCTCCCCGTCCAGCAGGATGGCGGCGAACATCCTGCCCCCGATCTGGTAGCGGATCCAGTTCCATTCGGGCTGCAGATCCCTGGTAACGCCGCGTTTCTCCATCAGATAGCCGTCGATCCACGGATACTTCATGCGATCGCTCCTTCGCAAAAAACAGTATTTTTTTATTCGACGCCCGGCTGCATATCCCTGCAAAAGTCGCTCCCGAAAGCGCGGCGCGCGCCGGAAAAGCCGTAAAAAAACGCCCTGACGGCGAAACGCCGCAGAGCTGATACTATTCTCAGTATAAAAGATTATCGAGGGAGGCGTAGCAGCGCTACGTTGACCGGAATGAAGCAACGCCAAGACGGAAAAGACACCCAAAGATGATAAGATTTTAGATTGAGAATAGTATGAAAGCATCGGTTTTTTACGCGCCCGTCAGAGCGATCATGCTGGGCAGTATGGCGCGGTCGGTCTGAACCATGTCGAGGTCAAGGTATTCCCTGATCTGCTCGAGCACCTGGCTCACATGCTGGTCCGCGCGCTCCGCCAGGCTGTCCTCCGGCTCGTTTTCGCGGTCGTCCCGCTGGCAGACGATCAGGCGGATATGGCGCGGCGTAAGAACCGCCACCTGATAATAGAGATCCTCGTAATAGCGGCCGAAGAAGTTGTTGCGCAGCGCTTTTTCGAGGCGCTCGCTGCCGTAATGCCATTCGTAATTGAGATAAATTTCTCCCTGCGGCAGGTCAAACTCGTACAGCATGCAGGGCCGCGCGAGGGACAGGTGGGAACGCAGCATCTGCAGCCGGCCGCGCAGTTCCTTTTCGCTCGTGATCTCCCCGGCAAGCAGATTATGCGTCAGCTCGTCCCGCAGCATGGACATGATGGTTTTTTCATCATAGTACTCGTCCGTATTGTCCTCATGAAGCCTGTCCAGCACCCGCCGCATGTCGTTCAGGATGCGCATCTGCGCTTCCAGGCTCCGGCGGATCTCAAAAATGGGCAGGCTGGGACGGACGGTGTTCAGATAATTGCTGAGCCGGCGCGCTTCGCTGCCGTTCAGCATATACGCAATGCAATCCACGCGCTGCGTTTCCATGTTCTGGATCGCCTCGTCTGCGGTGGAAACCACGGTAGGCTGCCGGAAATCGAGACTGGCCCAATCCACGCTGGCATTGAGCTGATTCAATACCTCGGATTCGTTGGTCGCAATCAGAAGCCGATACATTCTTCTTCCTCCCATACAGACAATCGTGCATTACGTATTATACATCAAATCTGCTTTTTTGCAATATTTTTGTTATATTTTGCTCTCGGGTTGTCATATGTTGCTTTTTTGCGGCATAGTCTGCCACGAGGTGATCAATATGCCCAAAACAAACGCCGCGGCCGAGGCCCCCGTCCGTCCGCACAGCCTGACGCTGGACAACCGGAAAACGCTGAGCATGACCGGCGTGAACGAGGTGATCTCTTTTGATGAAAAGCAGCTGATCCTGAGTACGGAGGGCGGCCGGATGACGATAGACGGGGAAGGGATGCACGTGACTTCCCTGCTGCTCGAGGAAGGGCGTCTCTCGGTGGAGGGAACGGTCAGCGCCGTCACCTACAGCGGCCGCGCTTCCGCCCGCAAGGGACTCGGCGGGCTGTTTCGCTGATGCCGCTGTGGGAAACGGGATTCCAAAGCTACACGCTGCTGGCGCTTTTGTACGCGGGATTCGCCGCCGCGTTTCTGTTTGATCTCCTTTTTCCTTTGCTGAATCACGCGTCGACGCCCCTTCGCCTGCTCGGCGAAACGCTCTTCGCCGCGGCGCTCGCCCTGCTGGCGGCGGCCTCGCTGGCGCTGACCGGCTGCGGCGCACCCCGGCTGTATATGCCCTTCGCGATGGCCGCGGGCGCCGCGGTGTACAGGCTGGGGCTTCACCGCGTCTGGACGGGCCTTATAAATATATTTCATAAAAACAGGAGTTTGCGCAAAGAGCGCGAATAAACCAATGATAAAAACCTTGGGAGGATTTCCGGGATGCCCCGTATGTCTCAAAGCCCGCTGGAGCGGCTGTTGTCCCTGCGCGTCAGGCCGCTCGTGCTGATTTGCGCCCTGTTTGTGGTCGTTTCCCTCGGCGTGATGACGATCAACGCGGCGCGCGATTCAGCCGCCGAAATGCAGAACCGCCTGATCGACCTGCGCATCGAGCGGGACAGGAAATACAAGGAATCCAAAAAGCTCCAGCACGAGCTGGAGATCGTGGGAACCGACGATTATATCATCGCCAAGGCGCGGCAGATCTACGGCTATATGATGCCGGACGAGCTGCTTTTTGTGATCAAGAATCCCGAAGCGCTGTACGGCGAAACCGACGAGCCCATTCAGATGGCCGTGGTGGAGGAACTGCCATGAGCCGCGCCGCGGTGATCGTGATCGGTTCCAATTCCACCCGCTGCGTGGCGGGTGATTTTTCGCGCGCTCAGGAGGACGTGATCCGCAGGCGCATCGAGACGCGCCTTTTCCTGCACATGAAGGACGGCGTGCTGGCCGACGCCGATATCGTCGAAACGGCGGCGGGCATCGCAAGGCTGAAGGCAGTCTCGGACGCGCCCGTCCTGGGGATCTACGCCACCAGCGCCGTGCGGGACGCGAAAAACGCGAAGCGGCTGGCGCTGGCCGTGGAAGCGGCCTGCGGGCTGCCGCTGACCGTGCTTTCCGGCGAGGAGGAAGCCGCCGCTTCCTTTTACGGCGCAGCGGGCGAGCGGACCGCGGGCATCATCGATATCGGCGGCGGCTCCACCGAGGTTGCGACGGGGCGGGGACGGCAAATCTTTGAGGCCGTTTCCCTGCAGCTCGGCGCTTCCAGGCTGTTCGCCGCGCATCCCGTCAACAGCGTCCGGGAGGCAGCGCGGGCCATCGAAGCGGCGCGCGATATCTGCGCGCCGCTGCCCGAAACGCTGGCGCGCCACAGCGGGATCGATCTGTTTTATTCGGTCGGCGGCACCGGCACGGCCTGCGCCTGCATCCTGCAAGGGCTTCCGCGCGGGGAAGCGCAGGTGGAAAACTGCCGGCTGACAAGGGACGGCGTATATGAAAAGCTGATGGAAATCGCCGCCGTCCCGCGTGAGCAGCGGCCCGGTATCCCGGGCTTTCCGGCGTCGAGGGTCGATATCATGCCCACGGGCATGGCGATCCTGATCGCGGCGATGGACAGGCTGGCGCTGCCGGCTGTTTTCGTGACCGAACGCACCAACGGCGACGGGCTGCTCAGGGCCGCCGCCCGCAAAATAGCCCCTTGATTCCCTCTTTCTTTTTCAGTATAATATGATTCGCAAAACACAAGATTGGAGTGCGCAAAAGGAAATGAAAAAGACCCTTTTTGTTTTGCTGCTGATCGCGGCGATGGCGCTGAGCGGCTGCACCTCGCTGGTGCTGCGCGACAGCGCGGTGGACGCGCGGCAGACCATCCTTACGGTAAACGGCGAGCATGTGGACAAGCAGACCTTTATGGGCGTGTACAACTATAACCTGTATACCGAGCAGCAGTACGCCCAGCTCATGGCGCAGTTCGGCGCTTCCGACGGCTCCGTGGATTCCACGAAGGTGCTGCAGTCCACCGCGCAGTCGCTCGTCAGCACGCTGGTCACCAGCCAGAAGGCCGCCGAGCAGGGATTGGACCAGTTTACCGACGCCGAGAACGCCGAGCTGGACGAGCAGGCGCAGAAAAAGTACGAGGAAGAGCTCGAGCAGGTTCGTGAAACCTACTTCGCCGACGCCGAGCCCTCCGAAAAGGCGGTGGCCGATTACGCCCGCAGCCTCGGATATACGCTGGAAAGCGCGCGTTCCTCCGCGCGTCAGAGCATGATCAGCGAGCGCCTGAAGGAATACGCTTCCAGGGACGTGACGCTGGACGACGCCGCGCTGCAATCCGCGCTGGACGAAAAGATCGAGAGCCAGAAATCGCGCTTTGAAAACAACGCGAACGCCTACAACACCGCCCTGAACCTGGGGAACGATATCTTTTATGTTCCCGCCGGATACCGCGCGATCCGCGTGATCGAAGCCACGGGCGATACCGCCGAAGCCGATATGAACGCCCTGGCCGAACGCCTCGCCGCCGGCGAAGCCATCGACGCGCTGGGCGTCAACGCGAAGCAGTACGCCGTGCGCGAGGGCGGCACCGTCCCCAACGCGGACCTGGTCAACGCCGTCATGGCGCTGACCGAAAAAGGCAGCGTTACGCCGGTGACCAAGATCGCCAACGGGTTTGCCATCGCCGAGTATACGGACGATATCGCCGAGCATACCGCGACCCTCGCGGAAGCGCGCGACAGCATCTACGACGAAACGCTGGAAACCGCCAAAACCAACGCCTACAATGCCGCCGTGACCGAGTGGACCAACGCCGCCAACGTGCAGATGTATCTGGAACGCCTGAAGTAACGCCGATATCCGCCTGCGTTCCGATACCTGCTTTCCGCACATAAAAGAGCAACAAAAGGGGATATTGCAGAAGCCAATCTGCAATATCCTCTTTGTTTACGGGTATATTGGTTCTCATAAAAGAACGAGCAACAGTGAATACCGGGAAATCAAAAACCCCGGGGTGGTTTGGAGGGGCCGCAGCCCCTCCAAGTGTAATACTATTCTCAGTATAAAAGATTATCAGATTTGGGATGGATTTTTCGCCCTGGCTAAGCTGAATGGAGGGAGGCGTAGCAGCGCTACGTTGAC
>CACWLY010000141.1 GCA_902761825.1 uncultured Eubacteriales bacterium | reverse complement strand
GATGATAATCCTGGCCTTCGGCCAGCGCAAGCGAACAGCGAGAAACGGGCCGGAAGGCCCCGGATGCAGAAGTCCCCTGGCGAAGAGCTCGAGAGCGAGGAGCTCTCGAACGTTCCTTTTCTGCCTTCATTCAGCCTCAGCGAATTGGCACTTTGAACGCGTATTGATAAAGCATCGCCCGGCCGGGCGCGGAAACGATGCGGAGACGGTTGCTTTTCGATGTGCGCCTGTGTTATATTAGCAACGGAATGATACGGGTCGGGAATGTCATCGGGATGCGAAGATGCGCTGATGGCGATGCGGATGACGGCTTTCAACAGGAGAACTGCAAAGCATGATTGAACTGAATGAGTATTTAAGCAAGGTGATATCGGGCTGCCGGGCTGCTTTTGCAGACCGTTTGCTGTACGTCGGATTGCAGGGCAGTTATATGCGCGGGGAAGCGAACGAGAACAGCGATATCGATATCATGATTATTCTGGATCGCTTTTCCGTGGAGGACATGGACGCGTACCGGGAAATCCTCGGGAAGACCGGACAGGCGGAGAAAGCGTGCGGCTTTATCTGCGGAAGGGATGAAATGGCGCGCTGGAACCCGCTGGAAGTCTGCCAGCTCCGGCATACGACCCGGGATCTGGTCGGTAGGCTGAGCGACTATCTTCCGCGGGCTTCAAGAACGGATGAAATCAATTACGTAAAGCTGAGCCTGGGAAATCTATATCATGCAATCTGCCATCGGTATCTGTACGCGGACAGGGACAGGAACAGGGCGGCCTTCCGCGGCACGTGCAAGGGTGTTTTTTACATTATCCAGAACCTGCATTATCTGGAAACGGGCAGGTTTGTGATCAGAAAAAGCGAGCTCAGGGAGCAGGTTTCCGGGGAAGACCGCGAAATGCTTGCGCTGGCCGATCTGCCGGACGGCTTCGATTTTGACCGGGCGTTTTCCGCTCTGTTTTCCTGGTGCCAGAGCGCGTTGGCCCGAGCGAGCCGTACAGAGGAGGAAGCATGATCAAAAACGTCGCGATCGTCAGCCTGTCCAGCGGGATACTGGGCGAACCGTTCGTCCGGTTTGAAATGGAGATCGGCCTTCGCAGGCTGAAGGAATACGGCCTGAATGTCACGCTCATGCCCCATGCGCTGAAGGGACTGGAATACATAAAAGCGCATCCGGAAAAGAGAGCGCAGGACTTGCTGCAGGCGTTCCGCGATCCGCAGATCGATATGATCCTGTGCGCGATCGGCGGGGATGACACCTACCGCTTGCTTCCGTACCTGTTTGATCACAATGAACTGGCCGGGGCCGTCGCGGATAAGGTTTTCCTCGGCTTTTCCGATACCACGGTCAACCACCTGATGCTGCATAAGGTCGGGCTCCGCACGTTTTACGGCCAGTCGTTTTTGGCGGATATCTGTGAAATCGGCCCCGAAATGCATCCATATACCCGAAAGTATTTTGAGGAATTGATCAAAACGGGAACGATCCGGGAAATCGCGCCCAGCGACGTATGGTATGAGGAGCGGGAAAGCTTCACGCCCGACCAGGTCGGCAAACGCCTTCCGGCGCACCCGAACAATGGGTTTGAGCTTTTGCAGGGAAAACCCGTGTTCTCCGGTAAAATTCTCGGCGGCTGCATCGATTCGCTGTACGACTTTTTCAACTGCGAACGATATCCGGACATGCCGGCGTTATGCGAAAAATACCGTCTGTTCCCGGACGCGGAGGACTGGAAGGGACGCATTCTGCTGCTGGAATCCAGCGAGGAAACGCCGTCCCCGGAAAAATACAAGAAATCGCTTGAATACCTGAAAGCGACGGGCGTTTTCGGGGCGGTGTCCGGCGTGCTGGCCGGAAAACCCATGAATGAAACCTATGCCGACGAATACCGGAAGCTGCTGCCGGAGGTCATTGACCGGCCCGGCCTTCCGATCGTATTCAATCTGAACATCGGGCATGCGATGCCGCGCTGCATCATGCCCTTCGGCGTGGAAGCGACCGTGGACGTACAAAAGCAGGTCATCAGGTTCGCACAGTAAAACGGCAGAGAAGCCGCTATCCGGATACGACGAGGAAAAGGAAGGATAAACAATGGCGTCAAGCAAGGAATACCTGGATTTTATTCTGGAGCAGCTGTCGCTGCTGGACGGCGTATCCTATCGGGCGATGATGGGGGAATACATCATCTACTATCACGGGAAGGTGATCGGCGGCATATATGACGACCGGTTCCTGGTCAAGCCCACGGGATCGGCCCTGGCTATGATGCCGGACGCAGACAGAGAGCTTCCCTATGAAGGGGCCAAGGAAATGCTGCTTGTGGATAACGTGGATGATCGGGAATTCCTGAAGGAATTGCTGACTGAAATCGACCGTGAACTGCCGCCGCCGAAGCGGAAAAAGTGATGGGCTTCGCAATGCGCCGGGGATCGCGCGGACAGGGGTGACGAATCGGTATGCCTTTGATGCAGGGTCAGGAATGGACGTTTGACACAGTGGCCGCTTCCTACGAAAAGATGCGCCCCGGATATCCGGAAGCGCTGTACCGGATGCTTTTTGCCTATCATCCTTTGAACGCGTCCAGCCGCGCGGTCGAGGTCGGCATCGGCGCGGGACAGGCGACGCTCCCGGTGCTGGCGACGGGGTGCGGCGTGACCGCGGTGGAGTACGGCGAACAGCTCGCGCGGCTTTGCCGGGAGAAGTACGCGGAATATCCCCGTTTCTCGGTCATTACGGGCAAGTTTGAAGAGGTCTCTCTGCCGGAGGACGCGTACGACCTGCTCTATTCCGCGTCGGCTTTTCATTGGATCCCGGAGGAGATCGGCTATCCGAAGGCGTTCCGCCTGCTGAAATCGGGCGGCGCTTTCGCACGGTTTGCCAATCATCCGTTCCGGGCCGGGGATCAGGCGGAGCTTGCCGAAGCCCTCGATGCCGTTTACGCGGAATACTACTACCCTTTTTACGGGAAGAAGCCGGAAAAGATACGCGAATACACGGAGGAGCAGGCTGCGGACAGAGCGAAGATCGCGGAAAAGTACGGCTTTACGGATACGCGGTACGCGCTGTTTCACAGGATACGGACTTTTTCCGGCAGCGAATACAGACGGCTGATCGGTACGTATTCCGATCATATCGCCATGAAGGAGCCCGTCCGGGAACGTTTTTTCGACGCGGTCGAGGACGCGGTCAACCGACACGGCGGCTTCATATCGATTCACGACACCATCGATTTGCAGTTGGCGCGGAAGCCGTGAGCGCGGCAAGCGCTTTCGTTACCTTGCCACGCCTGCCGGACGGCCCGAGGGGAGAAGGAGAAGATACGATGGATAAGAATTGGTCCGAGAAAAACAAAGAGATGCAGAGCCTGCTTTCCAGGGAAACGACGTTTGGCTCCGCCGTCGATCTGTTATTGGAGCTCAGAGAGGATATATTTGAGCGGATCGGTCAGATCGTATCTAACTACCCCCGGGAAGCGTTTTATCAGATGCCGTTTCCGGGCGCGGACGGCTATCACAGCAAAACGCTTGCGTATTCGATCTGGCATATTTTCAGGATCGAGGATATCGTCGCGCATGAAATGATCGCGGGCGACCGGCAGATTCTTTTCGCCGATGGCTTCTGCGATACCGTTCATTCGCCGATCATCACGACGGGCAACGAGCTATCCGGGAATGAAATCGCGGAGTTTTCCAGACAGCTGGATATTGCGCAGCTGTATCAGTACGCACGGGAAGTGAAGGAATCTACCGACCGGATGCTGAAACGCTTGGAATACACCGACCTGAAGCGCGGATTCGGGGAGGAAACTGCGGAAAAACTGCGGAAAACCGGCTGCGTCAGCGCGGATGAAAAAGCAAACTGGCTGATTGCTTATTGGTGCGGGAAGGACATTCGGGGACTGATCAGGATGCCGCTTAGCAGGCATTGGATCATGCATACGGAAGCGATGTTCCGGATCAAGAACAAGCTGTGCAAAATGGCGCGAAAGGGCGTCGATCCCATCGCGTACTGCGGTTTTTCCTGCAATCACTGCTTCCTTGGGGAGTGGTGCGGTTCCTGCAGAACGCCGTATAACGCCTGCTCCTTCGCGCGCGTATCGCCGGGCGGAAAATGTCCCAACGCCGTGTGCTGCGCGGAAAAGGGGATAGACGGCTGTTATGCCTGCGACAGCCTGGAAACCTGCGAAAAGGGCTTTTACGCGCCCTCGAACGATGGCGCGGCCGCCGCGAAGGCGCAGGCGATGTACATACAGAAGCACGGGAAAAAGGCATTTCTTAAGGCGCACGACCGGCTGCATGAAAAATATGATTTCGCCAAAACGCAGGAGATACTGGGGCGGGACTGCATGGAAGGGCTGAGGATACTGGAAGAGAACTGACGCGCACGGACAGCTCGCACAGGAATCGTTGCCATAAAATTGCAGGAATCGTAAAAAAGGGGTTGACAAAAACGAACAAATGCGTTATATTATTACCTGCGCTCATGAAGCGCGATGACGCGGGGTAGAGCAGTTCGGTAGCTCGTCGGGCTCATAACCCGGAGGTCGAGGGTTCAAGTCCCTCCCCCGCAACCATTCGGCTCCGTAGCTCAG
>CACWLY010000140.1 GCA_902761825.1 uncultured Eubacteriales bacterium | reverse complement strand
GATCTGATCCGTCCAGGTGTCGCCGCCGTCGATGCTGTACTGGATGCGGGTGCCTTCCTCCACGCTCACGGACAGCTTCAATGTATGATCCCGGGCGTCGTAAACGCCGTAGTATCCCTCTGCGTCGATAGTCAGGCGCTCGCGCTTGATCATCCTGCCAAACACAACCAGACGCCCGTTTGTGTTCGCGTCCGCGCAGGTGGACAGCGCGACAATCTTATCCGCTTTTTTCGCAACCTCTTCATCAAAGAACAGCACGCTGGTGCCAAGGCCCACACCGCCCGCGCCGCCGCTTCTCAGGAAATCAAGCACTTCCTTCGCTCGGTCGCCCACGGTATAGATCCTGTTTTCATAAGCGTCCGTATTAACGACGGCGAAGAATTCTATATCGTACGCGCCGGAGCTTCCGACGATGATGCCCTTCCTATGGCTGTCGAAGTACGCCTGTGTGCGGTATTCGTCCAGCGCGCCGAACATGGCCTTGTTGCTCATATGGTGACCGTAAACCAGGTTATAGCTGTCCGAAAGGTCGCCCGCGTTGGACCCCGCAAGGTAGATCGCGCCGGTCAGGCTGCTGTTTTTATAGATATCGTGGAACGCGTAATACACGTCGTCATGCGCCTGCATAACGGGATAATCGATATTGGAATCAAACACCGTCAGCCAGGCTCGGTAATCCTCGTTGATGCTTTCCAGCATGCTGCCGGTCATTGGCACATTGCTGTCGTCGATCATTTCGGGCTTGTATTGAAGCAACTCCCAAGAGGAAGAATACGCCTTATACTGCGTGTCGAACGTATCGTATATCACATAGCCGGAATACAGCACCAAAACGCCCGCAAGCAGGCCGGCAGCCAGCGATACCATGCTGTTGCCCGCCGTAAGCAAACCGCTCAGTATGGTATCCACGATGGATTTTACTGGCGCGAGATGCGGGATCGGTTCTTCAAAATCATCCGGTCTTAGTCTTGCCATTTGCCAGAGACTCCTTTTTCGTTGGGGTTACAGGTTGTTGCGTCTGAGAATGGTAATCACCGTGCCCAGCACTTCGTCCGAATGCACCACGCCGAAGAATCGGCTGTCCGCGCCGCCGTCGCGCAGATCCGCCATCACGAACAGCTCGCCCGCGTGCAGCGTCAGCGGATATTCGGTAAAGCCCACATACGGCGTGGTATGGGAAAAGATGTTGGTTTCCATCACATGGTTGCCGTTGATCATCAGGCCGCCCTCTTCGGTGATCTCCACGGTATCGCCCGCCACGGCCACCACGCGGCAGACAAAGGTCTGTTTTCCGTCCGGACGGCGCAAGCCCAGGAATTCCTCCGCGTTATAGAGGAAGCGGTTGACCTTGCCCAGAAAGCTGTCGTCGTTCACGATCTGCGCGGGCGTACGGCCCTGCACCGAATCGGGCACGTATACGGTGTTCGCTTCGTTTCCCGGCTTTGCGGTTTCGGCAGGCGCGGGAGCCTGGGTTTCCCCCGTTGTTTCATCCGGTTTTTCGGTTTCGCCTTTGTCTTCGTCCGTTCTGTCCACGTATTCCTGCAGCGCAGAGCGGTCCTTATCGAAAACGATGATATCCTGCGCCTTTATGTCCGACTTTTCCAGGCGGTAGAACAGCAGTACGTCGCCGGAATCGACGCGGGGATACATATCGCCGTTGGGCATCTTGGTAATGCCGATGATCTGGAAAAAGAGCACATAGATGACGACAATCAGCACGAGCGTGCGGATAAGCAGGTTTTTAAACGCTTTGCGCCTGCGGCGGCGCGCCTTCAGTTTGCTCGCCCGTTTGGCTTCCTGGGCTTCCTTCTTCTTCTGCTCCGCGGTGGGCTGCGGGGGCTGTGTCGGCTGGGCCGCCGCCGTCATGATCGAAGCCAGCTCCTGCGCCAGCGTCCGGATGGAATCCATATCGCCGTTTCCGGCGTCGCGCTTCGTTTCGGGCGCAGGCTGATCGGTATTTACAGGCTGCGGCGCGTTCTCTTCCGGCGGGATCGACTCAGGATTCGTCTGTTCCTGGGCGGGGTTTTCTTCGGGCTTCATCGTTTCCGGATTCAATTGATCTTCCATGATTGCTTCCTTTTATAATAGCTTCTTTTTCAAGGCTTCCGCGTGAAAGAAAACGGCGTTTTCGCTCAAGCCGAAGTCCTGCTGTTTTCAATACGTATCCTCCTGTAGAATGCGCAGCGATATATCGCGGCATGCATGCTGAGATGCGGTGTTGATCATGCGGTCGGAATACATCATCTACCGCAAGCGGTCCCCCTCCCCCTCGAGGGGAAGGCTATGAAAAGGCTGAACGCGGGATTTCTCCCGCGTATCAGCCTTTATTCAGAAATCGATCAGGCTTCTTCTTCCGAAGTCTTGCGGCGCTTGACCATCAGGATCACGAACAGCGTGACGCCCGCGCCCAGCATCAGGACATAAGGAGCGATACGGAGCACAACGCCGGTCGGGGAAATCTGGATCAGCGTGTTGGTGAAGGTCACAACTTTGGTTGCAGCCGCAGTATGGTTCTCTTGAGCAGCGGTCAAAGCGGTCGCGTTGCAGTTGATCGTCGCAGTGTTGGAATCCTCGCTTGTATTAATGGACTTGGCAGCAGCATCCGTATCTGCATTCGTAGATACAGAGTTGTAAGTAACGCCAGTCACATTGTTGGTCTCTTTTACAGTGATAGTCGTGCCGCAGGGAATGCCGACATAAGTAACGGTCGCGCTGTCGGCTATGGTCGGGGTCCAAGTAGTCAATGTAGCACCGGTTCCGATAGCAGCGGCTGTCAGAGCAGATTGGGTGGCGTTGGCGCCAACAGTCATTATCGGAAGAACGGCAGCGGTCACCGTCGGGTTATCAAGCGTTACAGTGAACGGGAATTGATGATGCGTGCTTTCAGCATATGCATCGTTCACAACATCCTTGGTGAGCGTAAGGTTGAAGGTGTAGTACTTATCTGCAGTGGAAGCGTTGGCAGAAGTATATTCTGTGTTGGCAGGGTCATCCACGAATCCTTCGGTCTTGCCGGCGGAACTCGCGGCATCAGCATCGCTGGTGGTCGCATCAATACTGCTATTATTGTTGAAAAGGGTATAGCCATAGATATTGCCGGAACCGTCTACATAAACGTCTATATACAGAGTCTTTGCAATAGTGCCTTCGGCAATACCAGCAGCATTCTTAGTTGCAGTAGTAGTGGTTTCGGCAATCACATAACGATACACGCCAGCGCCGGTACCATCTGTAGCCCAGTCAATGCTGGAGAAATCAAGCGTGAGGGCAAAGCGGTTCGCAGTGCCATACTCAGAAGCATTCAGCTGATCAGTAGGAGTAATGGCGAGAACACGGACATCTGTACCAGTGATGGTCGGACTGCCAACACCTGCTTTAACAGCTACTTGAGCATTCACATCCGCTCCGCTGATCTGGTTATGATGAGAAGCGTTGTCTGTGATTGTAGTGCCAGCAGCAACAGTCGCAGCACCGATCGTATAATTGTATGTGATGGTCGGGGCATTGACCACGCAGCTCTCAGGGTTGTAAGCAGTGATTTCCTTGTAGATGACCACGGTATCATCTTGTGTGTCAGGGGTGTCAGGCGTGGTGAATTCGCCGATAACGCCGCTTTGACCACTCATGTCAGCAGCATTAGTCGCGAACGCCACGCTGCCCAGACTCAGCACCATCACGAGCGCGAGCATCAGAGCTCCAATTTTTTTGATCATATTACATTCCTCCATTTTATTATCACATTGCCTTTCAGGCATGAATGTGCGTTGTTTGGCGGCCGGCGCCGCATCGTTCCGAGGGCCTGCCCTGGGATCACCCCGGGCCTCAAATACACATCTGCGCAAAACGACCTACTCCTTTCACTGGTCCGAATCGGTTTTTCCTCAATCAATATCGCAAAGCATCAGTCGGAATCAGGGCTCGTCGCCGAATGCTTCGGATTGGAAATTGATACGCTGGATGGTCTGCTCTCCGTCCGTCTCAGCGTTTGCGTTCAGCGCGGCCGCCTGGGTCCCGCTGAACTGCACGGCCGTCACGTTCGCGGGATCGGCGTCGAGCGCCTGATCCATCACGATCTCCACCCAGTAGGTATGGTCGGCCGCGTAGTCCTTGCCATCCGCAATCAGGGATACGCTGAGCAGGAAGAACTGCTCCACGCTCTCCCCCGCCTCGTCCGGATCGCTATCCAGAACGGAAACGGCGCTGGCATAGTAGTCGTCGTACGCATGGGAATCAACAATTTCTTTCACGATCAGCTGCGCGTTGGCCGGAATACCGGAATCCTCGGTATAACGGACGTGCACGCTGTAATCGCAGCCCTCGAGGCGGGCCACCTTTTCCATCAGGCCGTCCCGGAAGGTTTCCTCGGGGATCAGCACGATTTCATCCGCGTCGCCGCCTTCCGGCGCGTCCTCGCCTTCCGTCGCCATATCCGCGGCGATCACATCGTCTTCGGCAGGCTCTTCGGGTTCGGGCGTCGGTTCCGGGGTCTCCGTCGGCTCGGGCGTCGGCTCCGGGGTCTCCGTCGGCTCGGGCGTGGGTTCCGGGGTCTCCGTCGGCTCGGGCGTCGGCTCCGGGGTCTCCGTCGGCTCGGGCGTCGGCTCCGGGGTCTCCGTCGGTTCGGGCGTCGGCTCTGGGGTCTCCGTCGGTTCGGGCGTCGGCTCCGGCGTCTCCGTCGGTTCGGGCGTCGGCGTGGGTGTCGGCGTCGGCGTGGGCGTCGGGGTCGCGGTGGGAAACGGGGTCGGA
>CACWLY010000139.1 GCA_902761825.1 uncultured Eubacteriales bacterium | reverse complement strand
CACCGACGCGGTATGCCATTCCATGCCTTCGTCGCAGAGCTTTTTGATGTCCGCCCAGGTAGCGGTCTGCTTGAGCAGGGTATGGTCTACCATGGAACAGAGCTTTTCGTTGGTCATAAAGCATGCCTCCATATCATGATTATTTTGCTGTTGATCGTATGCTTTCCGGCGCGGCGGCCGGCTTTCCTGCCGGACCGGAGGCGCAAAAACGCTTTTCCCGTACGCATTATATAATAACAGCATTGTCCGGATATGTCAAAAGCCATTGTCACAAATCGCGGGAAAAACCTGCAAAAAACCGATAAACCGCGCGGATTGCGTCTTCCAATCCGCTCTCATCTGTCCTATAATGCAGGAGACGGAGCGCATTGATACGAACGGCGCGCGGAAGAATCAGGGAGGAAATGCGATATGAAACGCGAACTGGGGATCGCACGGTGCGGGCTGGCCTGCTGCCTGTGCTCTGAAAACGTGAAATGCAGGGGCTGCAAACAGGACGGCTTTCTGGACCTGTCCTGGTGCACGGACGCCGAATGGTGCGAAAACAGGAAATGCTGCATCGCCAAAGGCATCGACGGCTGCTGGGCCTGTCCGGATACCGCCTGCAGGAAAGGCCTGTTTGCCGACAAGATCAAGGCGCTGGCCTTCACGGAATACGCGCGCCGGTATGGAACGGAAGCGCTGCTGGACCGGCTGGAAGCCAACGAAAAAGCCGGGATCGTCTATCATCGGGAAGGAATCATGGGCGATTACGACGATTTCGACGACCTCGAGGCCTTGATCGGTTTCATCCAAACGGGGAAACGTGCTGACTGAAAACACATAAATTTGAAGGAACCGATCCGGCGGGGATGAGCAGAACAGGAGGCGGTACTTTGGAAATCTGGGATCTGTACGACGAACGCGGCAATAAAACCGGGGAGACCTGGGAAAGAGCCCGGGCAAAAGAAATTCCCGAAGGCAGGTATCATATCGTCTGCGACGTTCTGATCCGCCATCGGGACGGGGATTTTCTTCTGACCTTCCGGGATCCCAGCAAGGATATTTATCCGGGCTGCTGGGAAGCCAGCGCGGGCGGCTCCGCCCTGGCCGGGGAAACGCCGGAAGCATGCGCGCGGAGAGAAATGCTGGAAGAAACGGGGCTGAAAGCCGATGCGCTTGAACTGATCGGCGTCAATTACAGGCCGCAGTCGCATTCCGTGCTTTACGCCTATCTGAGCGTCGTGGACTGCCGGAAAGACGCGGTCCGGCTTCAGGAGGGAGAGACCGTGGATTACCGGTGGCTGGATCTGCCTGCCTTCCTCGGCCTGATCGGCGAAGAACCGATCCTGAAAAAACAATACCCGCGGTACAAGCCGTACCTTGATACGCTCCGCGTCCCCGGGGAAGAAAACAGACGCGCGGAAAAAGCGGGAATTGCGGATATTGACGCGCTTACAAAGCGCAGGCTGGATTATCTCGCGGAAGACAGCGGCCCGCTTGCGCCCGGCGACGAGGAAGCGCTCCGGAACGCGCTGCCGGATTATTTCCGGGAGCATCTCAACAAAGACCTGTTCGCTTATGTCGTCCGGGAAGCGGGCGTTATCGTTTCCTGCGCTTTTCTATTGACCGTTACGAAGCCCATGAGCCCCGCGTTCATAAACGGGAAGACCGCCACCGTGCTGAACGTTTATACGTGCCCGCCCTTCCGGCGCAGAGGGTACGCGCGGTTGGTCATGGACGCCCTGACCGCCGACGCAAAGGCGCGGGATATCGCCGTGATTCAGCTGAAAGCCACGGAGGACGGCTATGCGTTATACCGCTCAGCGGGCTTCGAGGACGAGCATACGAAATACCGTCGGATGATATGGAAGGCCCGGCGGGATACATGACGGAAGGAGCCGCCGATATGGACAAGCAAACCATCGCCTTTCTGATCCGGGCAAAGCGGGCGACCTATGCCGGCAAGGGCGCGGAGACCGCCCCTTCCCGGGAAAAATCCCACGACCTGATATACAGGGACGGGGATTATCTGTACTACGACACCTACCTGGGCGGCGACAGGTTCGCCGGAGAGGAAGCGCTCTGGATCTCGGGCGTCCCGTGTTGGAGCATGAACTATGCCGGACGGGTGACCGGCGATCACTTCAGCGGGGATTTTCTGAAGGAGGCGCTGCTTCAGGTGCCGGAAGACAGGCCCTATCGCGGGCCGCGGGACTATGTGAACGGAGACTACGCTTACCATTGCGACGTTGACGGAAGCTTTGACTGGTTTCAGGGAAAGGAAACGATCGCGTATCAGGGAAAGCCGATCTATGAATGCTTTTTCCACGGCGGGTTGATAAAGTAAAAAACCCCGGACCGGTCGTCGGGCAGCATACGGATATACCCGAGCGGGAAATGGATACTTTGCGGACAGCGAGGCAGCGGAAATATGGATTACAGCCAGAAGATCTCCGAGCGGCAATGGAATCTCCCGGACAAGGGCGAGCTGGAAAGCCGCCGGGAAGCGACCTACATCGACGATATTATCCAGAAAGACCATATCCAGCGGAAACTGCTGGAACAGCTTGACGGCGTCCGCACCGTATTTGACGGAGGGGCCGGAAGCGGCAGGTTCTCTATCCTGCTTGCGAAGCAGGGCTGCCGGGTGACGCACTTTGATATTTCACAGCCGATGATCGATAAGGCGCGGGAGCTGGCGGCGAAGGCGGGCGTTCTCGACAGGATCGACTTTGTGAAAGGCGCGCTGGAGGATCTGAGCGCGTATCGGGATCGGCAGTTTGATCTGGTTATGTCCTTTGACGCGCCGATCTCCTATACGTATCCCAATCAGAACAGGGTGATCGGCGAACTGGTGCGGATCGCCGGGAAAAAAATCATGATCAGCGTGTCCAGCAGGCTGGGCTCCCTGCCGTATCTCGCCAACCCGATCCAGAAAAACCAGTTTATTCTGGACGAAAACGATGACGATCCCTTTGTGCGGTGGTGCGTAGCGAACCGGGAGCGGATGATCGACGGATTCGCGTTCAGCAAACAGAACGCGGAAAAGCTGCTGGCGGACGGCCTGATGGGCGGAGAAGAAGAGATCGCCCAGTATGAGCAGGGCGGCGCTCCGTGGTGTATCACCTATGCGTTTTTGCCGGACGAGCTGGAAGGAATTCTGTCCGGATACGGCGTGAAGAACATCCGGCTTTCGGGCCCCGGCGCGTACGGAAGAACAATTCCCCGGGAAATTTTGATCAGGATTATGAAAAACCCGGAGCAGAAACGGGATTTTCTGGATTTCTGCTACCGGTATGATTCCAACCCGTATGTTTGCGGCATGGGAAAGGATAACCTGCTGGCCGTCGGGGAAAAGGACTGACGGGCAAGCGTCATGGAGAAAGGAGACGGCGATGAGAGAGCTGTTTCGGATGGACAGACAAAACTATAATCCGGAAGGGAAAGTGTTCAGAAGGCCGTCGGCAAGGGCGATCATCCTGAAAGACGGGAAAGTGCTCCTCAACCATGTGTCAAAGTACGATTGCTATGAGTTCCCGGGCGGAGGGATCGAGGCCGGGGAAACGCCGGAAAGCGCGTTGCGGCGCGAAGTGGCGGAGGAGACGGGACGGATCGTGATTCCGGAATCCGTCAGGGAGTTCGGAATCGTTATCAGAAGGCAGCGGGACAGCCAGGATCCGGACGGCATTTTCGAGCAGGAGAATTATTATTACTTCTGCGAGGTTACCGATGAAGATGTCCCGAGAAAGCCCGACGAGCATGAGATACTGGACGGAGCGGAGCCGGTTTGGGTCGATACGCTGGCAATACCGGTCCATCGCAACCGAATCGCCTTTGAGCGGTTCGGCGAGCCGTTTATCCAGCGGGAAATGCGCGTGATGGATATGGCGGATCAGGAGCTTCGCAGGATGAGCTGGGAGATGACGGAGGAAGCGGCGATCCGGTCGCTGGGAAGCGCCGACTACAAAGGAATGCTCGCGTTTGTGAAGCATACCCTGGAGGACGCACGGACCGAAGGCGAAAAGGAAATCGGGATGCATAAGCTGGAGTTCGGATACACGCGCTACGAGCATACGAAACGCGTGCTCGGCTGGGCGAAGCGCCTTTACGACGCCACGCCGGATAGAACAGGGCTTCGGTATGAGGAGCTGATGATCGCGGCGATCTTTCATGATGTGGGAAGGGCGGTCTCCGCGCAGTCGGGCGAAGACCACGCGAAGGCGGGAGCGCCGATCGCAAGGGACTGGCTGCTGTCAAACGGCTATGATCCCGCGCGGGCGGAATATATCGCGGGCCTCGTCGCTTCGCATTCCGAAAAAGGACGCATGCGCGACCCGGACACAGACCGCAATCTGCTGATGCTGATGGAGGCCGATCTTCTGGACGATATGGGGCTTCTTGGCATTGTGATGGATACGATGATCGTCAGGGCCCGGAAAGCGGACGCGGACTTCTTCGATTGCTATAATCATTACGAGCGTTACACGCATCCGATGCAGCACGACTGTCCGGTCGTGACGAAGGAAGCCAGGGCGTTCTGGGACGCCAAGACGGAGAGCGCCGATCGCTTTATGGAGCAGTACAGAAAGGACATCCTGTTTGGCGGCGAAAACTATACAGGATACAAATAAAAAAAGATCCCGCGGCCTCGCGGCGCGCGGTGAACAAGGGCCGGAAAAAGGGAGGCGTAGCAGCGCTACGTTGACCGGAATGAAGCAACGCCAAGACGGAAAAGACACCCAAAGATGATAAGATTTTAGATTGAGAATAGTATTACTCGACGGTGAACTCCGTCCATTCGATATGGTTGTACTGCATCACATCGTCCGCTTTTTTCATGCCCAGTTTTTCGTAAAACGGGACGGCCCGCTCGTTCGCGATCAGGTAAACCGCAATGTCCTTTTCGCCGCCGGCCATCTCATGCGCCTGCTTCATCAGGCGGCTGCCGATCCCCTGGCGTTCATACGCCCTGTCGACGCCCAGGTCTGTGACATACAGCCAGTACGCAAAGTCCGTCAGCCCCAGCAGCACGCCGACAACGCGGTTTTCATCGTTCCGCGCGACCAGACTGACGGAGGCGTTTTCCAGCAGCCGGGGAATCCGCTCAGCAAACCGTTCCCTGGGATACTGCGATCCCAAGTCCGTCCGTTTCAGAAAGTCCACGTATTCCCCGGCGCTCAGCCTTTCGCTGTGAATCGTGATCATCTGTCCTTCATCTCTTTCCGCCGCACAGGCAAGGCCATTATAGCAAATCGGGAAAGAAAAACCAAGCAGATTCGTTTTGCCTGGCCTGTTGTACTGTTTGCGTTCCAAGGGCCGTGATGTAATACTATTCTCAGGTTAAAAGATTATCAGATTTGAGATGGATTTTTCGTTCTGGCTAAGCTGAATGAGGGAGACGTAGCAGCGCTACGTTGACCGGAAT
>CACWLY010000138.1 GCA_902761825.1 uncultured Eubacteriales bacterium | reverse complement strand
CGTTCCCGGGCGACCGGCTTCGCCGGTCGGGCGGCGCGAAGCGCCGCGGAAATCAAACGGACAGACCTGAAAATGAATGCATTCATTTTCAGGCTGGCCTTTTGATTTCCCCTTGCCCGGGAACTCACTTGGCCCCATAGGCCAAACAGGCGGAAGCAAGTCTGGTTTGCGCTCTACGCCAAACGCCGGGATGGGTCCAGGGGGCGAAGTCCCCTGGTGCAGGGTTTTAGGGGCCGCAGAGGCCCCTAACGTTCCCCCTGCGCTTCATTCACCCTTCGTGAATTGGCTCTTAGAACGCGAATAGTATTACCTCCATCTTCTCTGAACTATTGAAAAAAGGAGGCGCGCCAATGCCCTTTCCCACCGAGGAAAACAAAGCGCTGACGGCGGGGTTTGAGGAAAAGCGGCGGCTGATCCGCGCCGTGATGCGCATCCCGCTGAGCGAGGACGCCGTGGAGCGCCGGTTCACGGTGATGGGTGCGTCCGCGGCGCTGTACTACGTGGACGGGCTGAGCAGCGACGCCAAGCTGCAGGAATACCTGCTGATCCCCTGCCTGCGCGCGGCGGGCGAGGGGCCGACGCTGGAGCGGCTGATGAGCGGCGTGCTGCCACTGGGCAGCGTATCGCACACGCTGCATCTGCGCGCGCTGACCGAGCGCGTGTACGGCGGCGACGCGGCGCTGATCGTGGACGGCGTGGACGGCGCGCTGCTGACCGACGTGAAGGGCTTCGCCAAGCGCGGGGTGCAGCAGCCCGCCACCGAAAGCGTCGTCATGGGCCCGCAGGAGGCCTTTACCGAGTCGCTCAGGGATAATATCGTGCTGCTGCGGCGCATCATGCGCACGCCCGCGCTGATCAGCGAGGCCGCGAGCGTTGGCACGCGCATTCCCGGGCGGGTCTGCCTTGTGTACCTGGACGGCGTGGCGAAGGAGGAAAACCTGAAAGAGCTGCGCCGCCGTCTGGAAGGGATCAACGTCGATTACGTGTCCTCGATCGGCATGCTGGAGCAGCTGCTCGAGGACAACCCCTGGAGCCTCGTGCCCCAGGCGGTCACCACCGAGCGCCCCGACCGCGCGGCCAGCTTTCTGCTTTCGGGGCAGATACTGATCGGGTTTGAGAACGCGCCGCAGATGATGGCGATGCCCATGAACCTGGTGCAGCTGTTTCACGCCCCGGACGACAGCGCGCTGCGCTTTCAGTACGCTGTGTTCCTGCGGCTGCTGCGGGCGGCGGGCATCGCCGTGGCGCTGCTGGTGCCCGCGTTTTTCGTGGCGCTGACCAGCTATCACCCGGCGGGCATGCCGCTGCCGCTGCTCACCAGCGTGCAGGAGGCGCAGAGCCGCATGCCCATCGCGGTCTTTCCGGCCACGCTGTCCATGCTGGTGGTGTTCAGCCTGATCAACGAGGCCAGCACCCGCGTGCCCACGGTGATGGGCGGCAGCCTGGGCGTGGTCAGCGCGCTGATCCTGGGCCAGGCCGTGGCCGAGGCCGATCTCGTCAGCCCGCTGCTGCTGGTGCTGGTCGCGCTCAGCGGCCTGGGCAGCTTTGTCATGCCCGATTACGCCATGTCGATGGCGCTGCGCATCGCGCAGCTGGCGCTGGTCGTTTCGGCCGGGCTGGCCGGGTACTTCGGCATCATCCTCTGCCTGTTCGTCATGATCCTGCGCCTCGCGGCCCAGCGCAGCCTGCTTTGGCCGCTGACCGCGCCCTTCGCGCCCCGGCGGCCGCGCAACCCCGATCAGCTGCTGCGCTTTCCCGTGTGGCGGCAGCGGCTGCGGGGATACATGGCCAATCCGTATTCCATGCTGCGCGCCGTCGGGCGGATGCGCGGCTGGGACCGAAGGGGGGAATGAAATGCGCACGGAGACCGCCGTTCATGACGAGGGCGGCGAGCGCGAACAGCGGCTGGGAGAACTGCGCCGCGAAAGGGAAACGACCCTCGCCCTGGCGCTTGGCGCGCAGACGCTTGCCTACGGCGCGCTGTATATCCTGCCCGCGGCGTCCACCGCCGCCTGGTGGGCGGCGCTTTTGCTGCTGATCCCCTTCGCCGCGATGCGCGGGCTTGCCGCCGCCGTGCGCCGCACCGCGCCGCCGGACGCCGGGCGCGTATGGACCTACCGCGCCGCGGCCCTGGGCATGGCGGCGCTGTTCTGGAGCAATATGGCGGTCTGCCTGCTGACGCTGACCGAGCTGACCCACGTTTTCTTTTTTCCGCGCTCCAGGCCGTTCTTTATCGCGCTGAGCGCCGCGCTGGCGCTTGGACTGGGCCTGCCGCGCTCCGATACCGCCGTGCCCAACGCCGTGCGCTTCCTGTGCTGGTTCCTGCTCGCGGCCTTCGCCTTCTGCGCGCTGACCGTCGCGCCGTCGGGCGAAGCGGGCTATCTGTTTCCGCTCGCGGGCCACGGCGCGGGGCATACGCTGCGCTGCGCCCTCCGCGGCGCGGGCGGCGTGTGGATGGCCGGCGCGCTGGCCGTGATCGAGCCGCGGGAGAAGGCCGGACGCTCCCTGCGCCCGGCGCTGCCGGGGGCCGCCACCCTCGCGCTGGTGAGCCTGCTGATGCTGGCCTGCGCCTGGGTGCTGCCCGGCACGCGGCTGAACTTTGACCGCGGGTATGCGCTGCGGCTTCAGCTGCTGACCGAGATGAGCCCGAATACGCTCTCCTGGTCGCTGATGCTGCTGGCCGAAATGCTGCTCTTCCTGGTGGGGTTCACGGCCTGCGCCGATATGATGCGCACCTGCCTGCGCTGCGCTTTCGACGCGAAGCGCGCGCCGGCGCTGCCCTTCGCGCTCGCCTGCGTGCCGCTCGCCGCGCGGGGAATGAGCGCCTCCGAGCGCGCGCTCACCGCGCTGCTGCCCTGGCGGTATCCCGCCGCGGCGGCGCTGACGCTCCTGTGCCTTTGCGGCAATCTCTGGTATAAACGGAAAGGCAAAAAGGCTTGAAAAGAATCGTTTTGCTGCTGTTTATCGCGCTGACGCTCTGCGGCTGCGCCCAGCGCGTCGAGCTCGCCTTCATGGCGGTCTGCCTGGGCGTGGACGTGGACGCAAACGGCGTGACGCTGACCGTCAAATGCCCCGATTACGCCGGCGACCGGAAGGAGCAGAACGCCGGGTATACGACGCTGAGCGCCACCGGCGAGGACTGGCCGCGCGCCGTCGCCGCGCTCTACGCCGCCTGCCCGGTCACGCCGCAGTTCAGCCAGCTGCGCGAGATCGTGATCGGCGAGGCCGGCTTCGCCTTCACGCCGCCCGGACGCCTGCTGGACCTGATCGACCAGCTGCCCGGCGTCCGCGTGCACGCGCTGGTGACGGTCTCCCCCGGCCCGGCCGCGGCGATGGTCGAGCGGCTGCAGCCCGAGATCGGAAAGCGCCTGAGCAAGTATCTGGATATCTCGCTGCGCCACTACGAGCAGCAGGGCGCAATCCCCGCGACCTCGCTCTCCTGCGCCCTGCGCGACCTGGGCAGCCCCTGGCGCGACCCGGTGCTCGCCTTTACCGACGGCGAAAACTACGCCGGGGCCTACGCCCTGGGGCCGGAGGGCGCGCTGCGCCTGACGCCCGAGGAAACGCAGCTGTACCGCCTGATCCGCGGCGAAAGCCAGGCGCTGCTGCTGGAGCGCGGCGGCAGGTATTTCGGCGCGGCCAACCGCGGCCGCGTGAAAAGAAAAATAGAGGACGATACCATGATCCTGGAACTGCCGGTATATATTACCTACGGCCTGGCCGACCCGCCGCCCGACGCGGGCGCGAGCGAAACGCTGGCCGGGAAAACGCGGGCGCTGATCGCGCGGCTGCGGGACGCGGGCTGCGACGCGCTGGGCTTCGGATGCGAGGCGGCGCGCGGGTTTTCCACGCTGGACGCCTGGCTGCAAAGCGACTGGCGCGAGCGCTACAAGCGCATGAACGTGCGCGTGGAGGTGGACGCGCGGCCCCGGGCGCAGCCCGTGCTGTGAGCATGCTTGACTTGTGCCGCGGGGCATGCTATAATTCAGTCAGATAAATGCAAATCGAGCGATCCCTGTCCGGTTTGCTTTTTGCATGTTTTGGGAAACACGGCGCGGGTGGCGGCCTTCATCCGCGGCGTTTCCGGATTATCTCACGAGAGGAGCGGCCCCCGTGGACCGCGCGCCGCGGCGATACCCGCGGCGGCGGCGACCCTGCCCTTTGCCGGCTGTGCCCTGGCAGTTTCACCCGCGCCCCCGGCGAAAGCCGATGCGGCGTTCCGTGATTTCGGCAACCGGCCGGGAAGACGCGCGTCCCGGATATCCCCGAGGCCCGCGCGGACCTCCGGCGGCCGCTGACGTATACCCCAACCGCTGCGGTCACCCTCCCCTGACGCTCGCCGTCAGACGGGTGCGCCCGCAGAAAAAAACGTCCGGTCAGGACGAAGCGCCGTTCGCACGGCGCCGATCCCTTCCGGACAACCGACCGCGTGCGGAATGCCGGCGGAGCGGGAAACCGCAAGGCCACGCCGGCGTTCCGTATTTTTTGTACCGCAAAGGCACGGGGCGTTATTCCAAATCACGAAGGGTGATACTATTCTTCTTCTAAAACCTTACATCTTTGGGCGTCTTTTTCGTTCTGGCGTTGCTTCATTCCGGTCAACGTAGCGCTGCTACGCCTCCCTTCGTTCCGCTTTGCCAGAACAAAAAATCCATCCCAAATCTGTTAAGATTTTAAGAGCCAATTCACGAAGGGTGAAATGAGAGGAAAGAGGGAAGGCCTCGAGCTCTGCGCCAGGGGACTTCGCCCCCTGGACCCATCCCGGCGATGAAGCGCGGGGCGTAAACCAGACTTGCTTCCGCCTGTTTGGCCTATGGGGACAAGCAAGCTCCCGGGCATAAAGAACAAGAGAGAAAATTCACCGAAAAACAAGCGAGCTTGTTTTGTCGGGAATTTTCCCTCTTGTTTACTGTGCGCTTTGCGCACAGTCGGCCAGCAAAGCTGGCCTGCCCGGGAGCGGTGGCATACCCTATCCTACTGACAGTGGCAAGTTGCTTTTTCGACAAGTTGCGCAACGACCGCCCACAGCCGGGGTCCGGGGAGGGGCTCCCTCCCCGGCGGGAGCTCGAGGGCAGCGCCCTCGTCGTTCTCCCTGATCTTATTTGACCATTTGCATCATGGCTCTTA
>CACWLY010000137.1 GCA_902761825.1 uncultured Eubacteriales bacterium | reverse complement strand
ACCCGATAATTGTCGATCCGTAAAGAAAAAAATACGATGACGAAGAATTGCATATAAACCGATAAAGTCAATCTAATCAGAACCTGTTTCATAAAGAAATGATGACAAATCCGGGGATAGCCAGCAGAATAGGAATAATCTGAATAATCAGAGTCACTCAGAACACCAGAGATCACAGAAATTAAACAAAATCAGTTTGGTGGCAATGAGTGGGAATGATCTCTCAAATCCTACCCCCATGAAACAAGGGTTTCCGGGTATCCGTCATCCTGCGTGACAACAATTTGCCAACAAAAAACCATCATTCCGAAAATGGGGGCTAACTGATTTGTGAAAGTCAGTTAGCCCTGTTTCTATGTGGTTTCGGAAGGATGGAGGTGACAGGTCAACGTAGCGCTGCTACGCCTCCCTCCATTCAGCTTAGCCAGGGCGAAAAATCCATCCCAAATCTGATAATCTTTTATACTGAGAATAGTATTACGCCCCACGCTGTTCCCTTCGGGAAGCGCGGGCTTCGGATGGCAATCCTTCGGATTGCTCATCCTCAGCTTGTTCCTGAAGTCCGGCAGCCAATTGCTTTGAAGGAAAGCCGGCTGATCCCAGGATGACCTCCAATGGTCCGGAAACAGCCTCTGTCAAATGCTCCACTCCGCGCTGGCAGTCTGCAGCTGCGCCATCCGATGGAACGCGCTGTCCTTCTGAGCAAGCAGTTCCTTGGGGCTGCCCTCTTCGGCAATCGTTCCGTCGGACAGCACCACGATCTTGTCCGCACCGCTGACGGTGCGCATCCGGTGGGCGATGACCATCACGGTTTTGTTCCGGATCAGGCGGGAAAGCGCCTCCTGAATGACCGTTTCGTTTTCCACGTCCAGGCTGGCGCTGGCTTCGTCCAGCAGGATGATCGGCGCGTCCTTCAGGAAGGCCCGGGCAATGGAAATGCGCTGGCGTTCGCCGCCGGACAGCTCGCTGCCGTTTTCGCCGATGACCGTATCATACCCCTGCGGCAGCTTCAGCGTGAATTCGTCGCAGTTGGCCAGCCTGGCCGCAGCCAGCACTTCATCATCCGTGGCGTCTTTTTTCCCGACGCGGATATTTTCCAGAATGCTGTTGTTGAACAGCGTCACATCCTGGAACACAATGGAATAAACGCCCAGAAGGGTTTCAGGATCAATTTTGGAAATGTCCTGACCGCCCACCGTGATCCGGCCTTTGCTGACATCCCAGAACCGCGCGGCCAGGCGGGAAACGGTGGTTTTCCCACCGCCCGAGGGACCGACCAGCGCCGTGACCTGGCCCTGCTTCGCGGTAAAGGTCACATCCCGCAGCACCGTCTTGTCTTTGTCATAGGAAAATCCAACGTTCTCAAAACGGATGTCATAGCCCTTGGGATGGAAGTCCGCCGTGCCCGTCTGGACCGGACAATCCGTGATTTCGTTCATCCGCTCCACGGGTACGGTCAGCAGGTTCAGCATACCCAGGTTGATGAGGTTGCCGCTCATGGGCTCATACAGGCGGGAGGCCACCAGCAGGAAGGAGAAAAACTCCATCACATTCAGCCGCCCTTTCAGCAGCAGCGCGCTGCCGACAACAGCCACCGTGCCGATGCCGATTTTGAGGATCAGCTGGGCGGACACGATGAAAGCCGCCTGGCCCAGCTCCGCGCCGATGGCTTTTTTCTCCACATCATTGATTCTCTCATCCAGTTCCGTCAGGTAAGTATCCTCCGCGTTGCAGCTTTTCAGGTCGCGGGAGGTCTCGATAAACTCCTGCACGCCGTCGTTCAGCCGCACCTTGGACACGGACTGTCTGCGGATGAAATGCTGCTGCACCCGTTTGGACGCCGCCACGATGAAGAGGGCGATGGGGATCGGCCACACCGCCGCCAGGGCCATTTCCCACTTGTAGAAAAACAGCCCGACGCAGATCAGCGACGTGGAAATCAGGCTGCCGTAGAACTGAGGGATCTGATGGGAGGAGGCGTGCTCCAGGGTTTCCGCATCGGCCATGATGGTGCTGGTCAGGTCCGCCAGGTCCTTCTTTCCGAAAAAGGACAGGGGCAGCTTGCGCAGCTTCTCCGCCAGGGAAACGCGGCGCTTGCCGGATTCCACGTAGGTCGCGAAGAACGTGGCGTTGTACTGCCAGACATTCGGGAGGAAAATCAATACCAGGCAGGCCAACCCGAAGAGCAGGTAATACGCCCACCGCCCGGCGGCTGTGCCTGCCAGGTAATCCCCGGTAAAGGCGAACAGCAGCCAGACGGGCGTCATCAGCGCGATATTTGCGACAGTTACCGCTGTGATCGCTTTGAGCATATCCGCAGCGCCTTTTTCCGTCAGCGCAAACCGTTTCATCATGTACCGCTTCATGCCGTTTCACCCACTTTCCAATTGACAGCCTTCTGGTATTCCGCCCACATGGCCGCGTAGAGACCGTTCTTTGAAAGCAACTCGCCGTGCTTTCCCTGTTCCTCCACCCGGCCGTCCTTCAGCACATAGATACGGTCGGCGTTGCGGACCGTGGAAAGGCGGTGGGCGATCATAATGACCGTCCGTCCTTTCGCCATCTCCTGGAAAGCCAGCTGCACCTGCGCTTCGCATTCCGGGTCGGCAAAGGCGCTGGCCTCGTCCAGAATCACCACGTCGGCGTTTTTCAGCATGGCGCGGGCGATGGCAATGCGCTGCTGTTCGCCGCCGGAGAGATAGGTGCCCTGACTGCCCAATACGGTATTGATCCCTTCCGGCAAACGGGAAAGGATATCCATGCACTGGGCCTTTTGAAGGGCTTTCAGCATTTCGGCCTCGGTGGCGTCGGGCTTTGCGATCCGCAGATTATCCGCGATGGAGCGCTTGAGCAGCCGGCTGTCCTGGAAGACGTATGCCACGCGCCGCATCAGCGTTTTCTTAGGAATCTCACGCGCATCCACGCCGCCGATGAGCACCCGGCCCTCCTGCGGGTCGAAGAAGCGGGAGATCAGCCCGGCCACGGTGGTTTTTCCGCTGCCGGACGGGCCGACGATGGCCACGATCTCATTCCGTTCCGCTTTCAGGGACAGATGGGAAACCGCCGCCGGAGCGTCGGGCGTGTAACGGTAGGTCACATCCGTGAGTTCCACCGACGCGCCGCTGGGTTCCTTTCCGCTTTTCGGTTCCGGCAGCGGCTGGATGCTGAGGATCGTGTCCATCCGGGCCACCGCGTCCTTGACCTTCATATCGTTTTCACTCATGAACATCACCTTTGTCATGGTGGTGGCGATGGCCGGGGTGAAGATGACGTAAAACAGGAAGTTCAGCAGGATATCCATCTGATAGTTTTCCCCGCGGATCAGCAGCAGCGTCAGGCCCAGGATGAAAACGAAGGCGCTGTGGATCAGCACGGTGTATCCCACCATGGAGGAACGCATCATGCGGGTGTAGTGCATGCAGAAATCACGGTAATCGTCGATGGACGCCTTGAAGCGGTGGAAGGAGAACACCGTCTGCCCGAAGGTTTTGACCACCGGGATGCCCCGCACATACTCCACGGCCTCGTTGCTCATGCGCTCCAGGGCGTTCTGGTACTGCCGCATGTCCTCCTGCATGGCCGGGCCCGCCATGCGCATCATCACGGCAAAGCTCAGCGCCACCGGGATCAGGCAGGCGACGCCGTAGCGCCAGTCGTACAGGAACAGCATGACCATCATGCAGACCGGCATGGCGATCGCGCTCGCCATGTCCGGCAGGTTGTGGGCAAGCAATGTCTCCGTGGAGCCGGTCACTTCCGTCACGGTCCTTCGCACCTTGCCGGAGCCCATTTCATCCGCAAAGCCGATGGGCAGGCGGGCGATGTGGCGCATCAGCGTCTTTTTCATGTTGGCGGCCGTGCGGAACGCGCTGCCGTGGGAGCAGACCAGCGCGCTCACATAGACCAGCCAGGCCAGCACCGCGAACAGCACGGCCATCCAGCCGTTGCGGACGATCCCCGTCGCCCGGGAAAAGTCCGGCTGCATCTCCAGCACTTCCCGGATGATGCGCCAGATAAAGACGAAGGGCAGCAGGGCCAGCACGCTGCTCAGCGCGGACAGAACGAGCGATAAATAAGTCAGCGTCTTGAAGCGGCCCGCGTATTCCATCAGCCGCCCGAAGGCTGACGGCGATTTGTCCAGTTTCTTCTCTTTCAATGCAGTTCCCTCGCTTTCCGTTAGCTAACAATTTATGTTAGGTTTAACTAACTCAATTGTATGCATATCGCCTGCCCCATAAAGGAACAGGCGGTATCATAAAATCATTTTACCCGCATGGCCTGCGGCGCTGTGCGCCTTGCCCATGCTATCTGATCATCTTGGGGTTGGCGCGTTCCGCGTCACAGGCCCTTCGGGCCTGTTCCTGAGAAACTCAAAAGCCGAACAATGTCTTCCAGCCGGGAAGGAAGAACGCTTCCACCGTCTCCAGGCACCGCATCGCTTCATCCAGTGAATATCGGTGGATCACCGGCTCAAACAAAGCGGTCACATAGGCGCTGAACAGCAGATGCAGCGCCGCCGGGCTGATCTCACGGATGGACAAGCCCTTCTGACGCAGGATCGGAAGGTACTGAAGCGTCTGCTCCTGGGCGGTCTGCGTCAGGTCGTGCAGGAAACTTTTGTATTTGGTGCCCGAAGCGCAGGTAAGCAGCAGACGGTAATCCTCCACGTGGGGATAGACCACCTCCCGCATCATGTCGATCCATGAATCCTGCCATTTCAGGTTTCCTTCATCCCGCACCGTTGTCAGATATTTTGTCAGATGCGTATCCATCCAGGACCGCAGCCGCTCGATCGCGGGTGCGACCAGCTGATCGAACAGATCCTCCTTGTCCCGGCAATGCCGGTACAGTCCCGCCGCCGTCAAGCCGCACCGCTCGCCGACGCGGCGCATGGAGGCTTTCTCAAAGCCAAACTCCATGAACTCGTCCCGGGCCGCGGCCATGACCCTGACGTGACTGGCGGTTTTGTCCTTCGGCATGCGCATCCTCCGTTGATAACATAGTTAGCTAACAATGTAAACTATAAATCATACAGAACCATTTGTCAAGGCCATTTTACAGGAGAATCTGTTTTTTCACAGCAAAAGAAGCGGTGGACGCTCAAGCAATGCAGCTGGCTTCTTCTCTATTTCTTCCCCGTCAGCAGCGCGGAGCCGCCCAGCGCCATCCATCTTGCTTCAGACTTCTTCATAAATTTGCCGTCCGTGGTGTCGATCAGCTCCACCCGCTGATAGCCCATAT
>CACWLY010000136.1 GCA_902761825.1 uncultured Eubacteriales bacterium | reverse complement strand
ATGGAGGGAGGCGTAGCAGCGCTACGTTGACCGGAATGAAGCAACGCCAAGGCGGAAAAGACACCCAAAGATGATAAGATTTTAGATTGAGAATAGTATCAGACGTGCCAGATGTTCTCCGCGTACTGACGCACCGAGCGGTCGGCGCTGAAGTGGCCCGCGCCGGCGATGTTTTTGAGGCATTTGACGGCGAAGCCGCGGGGATCGTTTTTATAATCGTGATAAGCGCGCAGGCGGGCTTCCTGATAGCTGGCGTAATCCAGCAGCAGGAAGTGATGGTCGGCCTTGTGCCAGCTTGCGCCGTACAGCAGCGCGTGATGCAATTCGGCCAGGGCGTCGTCGTGCGGGCAGATGCTGCCGTCCACCAGGGCGTCCACGGCGCGGCGCAGGTGCTCGTCGCCGTTGTAGATATCCAGCGGGTTGTAGCTGTCGCGGATGGCGTTGATCTCGCTGGCGAGCGCGCCGAAGATGTACTCGTTTTCCACGCCGGCTTTCTGGGCGATCTCGATATTGGCGCCGTCCATGGTGCCCAGCGTCACCGCGCCGTTGAGCATCAGCTTCATATTGCCCGTGCCGCTGGCCTCGGTGCCCGCGGGAGAGATCTGCTGGCTGATATCGGCGGCGGGGATGATGCGCTCGGCGTAGGAGCAGTTGTAGTTCTGCACGAACACCACGCGCAGCAGGTCTTTCATATCGGGATCGGCGTTGATCTTTTCGGCGACCTTGTTGCAGAAATAGATGATGGCCTTGGCGCGGGCGTAACCGGCGGCGGCCTTCGCGCCAAAGATCACGGCGGTGGGCTGGAAGTCCGCGCGGAACTGCGCGTCTTCCTTGAGGCGGTGGTAGATATCCACCAGGGAGATGGCGTTGAGCAGCTGGCGCTTGTACTCATGCAGGCGCTTGACCTGCACGTCGAACAGGAACTCGGGCGGAAGCGTGACGCCCTCGTGCTTTTCGATATAGGCGGAGAGCTGCCTTTTCTTTTCGCGCTTGACCTTCATGAAATCGTCGATCAGCCGGTCGCTGATTTTCAGGCCGCTCAGGCGGTCGAGATGCGTCAGGAAATCGTCGCTGTCCAGCGCGACGGTCAGCACGTCGGTGAGCTCGCGGTTGCACACGCCCAGCCAGCGCCGGGGCGTGACGCCGTTGGTCACGTTCTGGATGCGGTCGGGATACGCCCGGTGCCAGTCGGCCAGCACATGATCCTTGAGGATCTGCGTGTGCAGCTCGGCCACGCCGTTGGTGCAGTGCGTGCAGGCCACGGCCATATTGGCCATATGGATGCTGCCGTTGTCCACGATGTACAGCCCGGGATGCCCCTGGGCGCGCAGGCGGCGGTCCAGCTCGTGAATGATGGGCACCAGATCGGGCGCGACCTCGTTCATCAGGTCCTCGCTCCAGCACTCCAGCGCTTCGGGCATGACGGTATGGTTGGTATACGCGAACGCGTCGAAGGCCAGCTTCTGCGCGTCGTCAAAGCTCATGCCTTCCTTCAGCATCAGGCGGATGAACTCGGGAATGGACATGACGGGATGCGTGTCGTTCAGCTGGATCGCGAAGGTCTCGGCAAACTTCGTGTGGTCGGGGCACTGGCGCAGCAGATCCTGGATCGTGGCGCTGCACAGCAGGTACTGCTGCCGCAGGCGCAGGGCCTTGCCCGCGCGCTTGCTGTCGCCGGGATACAGCAGGGTGGTGAAATCGGCGGCGCGCACGGCGTCCTCGGAGGCCTTTACGTAATCCTGATCGTTGAAAGCCAGCATGTTGATGGGGGCCAGCGGCTCGGCGCGCCACAGGCGCAGCGTGCGGATCTTGCCCTCCATGCCGATCACGGGCATATCGTAGGGAACGGCGTTGACCGAGAACCCGGCGAAATCCACCTGCACCGATTCATACTCGCGGCGCACGCACCAGGGATCGCCGTGGGCGGTCCAGTCGTCGGGGGATTCCACCTGCCGGCCGTCCTCGAAGCTCTGCTTGAACAGGCCGAAGCGGTAATACAGGCCGTAACCGGTCAGCGGGATGTCGTGCGTGGCGGCGGCGTCCAGATAGCAGGCGGCCAGGCGGCCCAGACCGCCGTTGCCCAGCGCGGCGTCCTCGATATCCTCCATATCGCTCAGGTGCGCGCCCTGGGCTGCCAGCACCTTTTCCAGCTCGTCGTACAGATCGAGGCAGACCAGGTTGTTGTGCCACAGGCGGCCCATCAGCCATTCCGCGCTGATGTAGCAGGCGCGGCGGCGGGTGCGCAGCTCGCGCTCATCCTCGGTCCATCGGGGAGCGATGGAAAGGTTGATCGCCTGGGCGACGGCGTAATGAAGCTGAAAATCCTGCGCTTTGCTGGGCGTGCTCTGATAGCGCGCGTGCAGAAAACGCTGAAGGTCGAAATTGATGTGCGTGGGGTCGAAGTGATAATGGCGTTTCATTGAAACAGCTCCTTGATAGATTGGCAGGCGCGGGCCCGTTTTGCATTATAGCATGATTTGCCGGAAAAAGGGAATACCTCTGTTGCCCATTTTTGCTGTGTTTTCCCTGAAAAATGCGGAAAACAGGAGCATTTTCAGCTTTTTTGCTTCTCAGTTTCGGCTGAATGCCGGCGCGGACGCGTCCTTCGCGCAAACCGCGTTCCGGCCTGCGCGTATCAATAAAGGTTAAAAATCAGTTCCGCAGCGAGTGCAGCGGCGCGGGAATGCGGCCGCCGCGGGCAATGAAATCGGCGCAGCCGTAACCGTTGACCGGCATGACCGGGGCGAAGCCCAGCAGCCCGCCGAACTCGACCTGATCGCCGGCTTTTTTGCCGATGGCGGGGATCACGCGCACGGCCGTGGTCTTGCTGTTGACCATGCCGATGGCGGCCTCGTCGGCGATGATGCCGCTGATGGTTTCGGCGCTGGTGTCGCCGGGTACGGCGATCATGTCCAGGCCCACCGAGCATACGCAGGTCATGGCCTCCAGCTTTTCCAGCGTGAGCGCGCCGGCCTGCGCGGCCTCGATCATGCCAATGTCCTCGCTGACCGGGATGAACGCGCCGCTGAGCCCGCCCACGTGGTTGCTGGCCATGACGCCGCCCTTTTTGACGGCGTCGTTCAGCAGCGCCAGCGCCGCCGTGGTGCCGGGCGCGCCCGCCATTTCCAGGCCCATCTCGGTCAGGATATGCGCCACGCTGTCGCCCCGGGCCGGGGTGGGCGCGAGCGAGAGATCAACGATCCCGAAGGGTATGCCCAGCCGCTGGCTCGCTTCCCGGGCCACCAGCTGACCCACGCGGGTGATCTTGAAGGCCGTGCGCTTGATGGTCTCGGCCACCACGTCGAAGGGCTCGCCCTTTATGCTCTCCAGCGCGGTCTTGACCACGCCCGGGCCGGACACGCCCACGTTGATGGCGCACTCGGGCTCGCCCACGCCGCAGAAAGCGCCGGCCATGAAAGGATTATCCTCCACCGCGTTCGCGAACACGACCAGCTTCGCGCAGCCCAGGCCGTCCCTGTCAGCGGTGAGCTCGGCCGTCCTGCGGATGATCTGGCCCATTTCGCGCACGGCGTTCATGTTGATGCCCGCGCGCGTCGAGCCCACGTTGACCGAGCTGCACAGGCGCTCGGTGGTGGAAAGCACCTCGGGGATCGACTGCAGCAGGCGCTCGTCGGCGCGGGTGGCGCCCTTCTGCATCAGCGCCGAATACCCGCCCAAAAAGTTGACGCCCATCTCTTTCGCCGCCCTGTCCAGCGCCTGGGCGAGAGGCCGCGGATCGTCCTGGCAGATCAGGCTGACGGGCGTGACCGATATGCGCTTGTTGACGATGGGGATGCTGAACTCGCGCTCGATGTCCTCGCCCGTGCGCACAAGATCGCGCGCCACGCGGCAGATTTTGTCGTATACCCGGCGCGCGCATACGTTGGCGTCGGGATAGGAGCAGTCCAGCAGGTTGATGCCCAGCGTGATGGTGCGGATATCAAAGTTCTCCTCCTGGATCATGCGCATGGTCTGGAGGATCTCACCGGTTTCTATCATTCTTGCTTCCTCCGCTCAGATGCGGTGCATGGCGTCGAAAATATCCATGCGCTGCATGTGGATCGCCATTTTCAGCTCGTCGCGCACGGGCTGCAGGCCGGCGTCGATCTCGCTGAAGTTCATGTGCGCGCCGTCCAGATCGACCACCATCATCATGGTGAAATATCCGTCCAGAATGGTCTGCGTGATGTCCAGAATGTTGATATTCATTTCGTACAGCTTGGTCGCCACGCGGGCGATGATGCCGGTGGTGTCCAGGCCGGTCACGGAGATCAGGGCTTTGGTCATGAAGCGGGACACTTCCTTTCATTATCCTTGTTCCATCCGGCATTCTACCATTTTTGCCGCCGCACGGCAAGAGCCATCCCGCTTTCGCGGAAAATTACGCGGCGGGGCGGGTGCTTTATGCTGTTCGCGTTCTAAGAGCCAATTCACGAAGGACCAATGAAGAGCAGAAAAGGGAACGTTCGAGAGCTGCTCGCTCTCGAGCTCTTCGCCAGGGCCCGCTTGGGCCCTGGACCCATCCCGGCGTTGAAACGCGGAGCGTAAACCAGACTTGCTTCCGCCTGTTTGGCCTATGGGGCCAAGTGAGTTCCCGGGCAAGAGGAAATCAAAGGGCCAGCCTGAAAATGAATCCATTCATTTTCAGGGCTGTCCGTTTGATTTCCGCGGCGCTTCGCGCCGCCCGACCGGCATAGCCGGTCGCCCGGGAACGGCTGGCTGCGTCATTCAATCAGCACGCGGAAGTTACTGAGATCGCCGCCCCAAGCAGCTTCGCGGGCTGCTTCTTTGCAGCTTTCTGCCAAGCGCCTGCCGCAGGCAGGCTAAGGGCGGGCAATCCGCAGATTGCCGCCCGCAACCCGCG
>CACWLY010000135.1 GCA_902761825.1 uncultured Eubacteriales bacterium | reverse complement strand
CAACGTAGCGCTGCTACGCCTCCCTCCATTCAGCTTAGCCAGGGCGAAAAATCCATCCCAAATCTGATAATCTTTTATACTGAGAATAGTATAAAAAAAGACGGAAGCGGCAGGCTTCCGTCTGAATGAAGGCAATAAGTTACTTGATGCCGCTGTGCGCGAAGGATTCGATGAACCGCTTCTGGAAGAAGAAGAACAGGATCAGCAGCGGGGCGACGGTCAGCAGCGTGGCGGCGCAGGTATCGGACCAGAGCGCGCCGATCTCGCTGGCCTGGGCGAAGATGGCCAGGCCGACGGTCAGCAAGCGCTTGGCGGGTTTATTGATCACGATCAGCGGCCAGAGGAAGTTGTTCCACTGGTAGGAGGCGGCGATCAGGCCGTGCGCGATATAGCAGGGCACCAGCAGCGGCAGATAGATGCGGATGATCATTTTGAACAGGTTGCAGCCGTCGATCTTGGCGGCCTCTTCCAGCTCATAGGGGATGGTCTTGATCGTCTGACGCATGAGGAAGGTGCCCATGGCGGAGGCGAAGAAGGGCATCATCGCGCCCAGCAGGGTATCGTTGAGGCCCAGGCGCGTAATGGTCATGTAGTTGGGCAGGATCAGCACGTCGGCGGCGATCATGATCTGCGTCAGGAACAGGATGAACAGCGTGTTCTTGCCGTAGAAATTGAGCCGCGCGAAGGCGTAGCCCGCCATGGTGATGGTGATGAACTGCGCGCCCAGCACGCCCGCGACCAGGATCAGCGTGTTCACGTAGTAATTGCCCCAGGGCGCCATGCCCCAGATGCGGGTAATGTTGCTGAAGGTGGGCAGCCAGCCCACGGCCAGCATTTTCAGCTCCAGCTCTTTGGGCACGAACGCCGTGCGCACCAGCCAGATCAGCGGGATGAAGCACAGGATGGCGAAGGTGTACATGAAAGCGTAGAGCAGGAATTTGCCTGGCGTCATTTTCCACGCGGCCTTGCGCTCGCGTTTTTTGGCGGTAATGGCAGTCATATCGTTCACCCCCTTAAGCATAGAACGTGCGCTTGTCCTGGGTGAAGAACTGCACGCAGGTGATGATCAGCAGCAGCACGATGACCACCACGGTGATGGCGGAGGCCATGCCGTAGTTGGTCTGGTCGAACGCCTTCTGGTACACGTAGAACAGCAGCATATTGGAGGCGTTGCCGGGGCCGCCCTTGGTCAGGATGTACAGATGGTCCACCAACTTGAAGGCGTTGGTCATGGTGATGATCATGACGTACAGCGTCGTGGGCATCAGCATGGGCCAGGTGATCTTCCAGAAGATCTGCGTGCCGTTCGCGCCGTCGATGGTGGCTGCCTCGTACAATTCCGGGTTGATATTCTGCAGGCCGGATATGTAGAAGATCATCACGTAGCCCGCCTGTTTCCAGATCATCATGACGATCAGCGCGGGCAGCACGGCGTCCGGGTCGGTCAGAAAATGCCAGGAGTTGTTGTTGAATATGTATCCCAGCATGCCGTAACCGGGCGTGTATATAAAGAGCCAGATGTTTGCCACGGCAACCATCGGGAGGAGTGTCGGATAGAAGAAGGAGACGCGCACGAGGCCCTTGCCGATTTTGACCTTGTTGGCGAAAATCGCCATCATGATCGCCAGGGCCAGCGAAATGGGCACGGTGACCAGGGCCACGATGATATTGTTCCAGAACGCCTGCTTGAAGATGGCGTCCTTGGTGAAGAGCGTGACGTAGTTTTTCAGCCCGACATACACCGGGCCGGTGCGGATGGTGGCGTTGTTATCCTTGTACAGGGAATTCCAGATACTGTATCCGATGGGGTAAAAGGTGAACATTGCCAGGAAGATAAAGGAGGGCAGCAAAAGCATCCACGCCAGGCGGGTGGTGCGCCACATTTTTCTTCTTTCACGTTCAAGAGAAATAGGGTTATTGTTGGCGAAAACGGTCATATCATCATCCCCATTTTCCGGAATAGGACTTCCCCGCTGTTAAAAGCGGGGAAGTCCGGTATTCACAAATGCGTACAGTTAACGGTAATCCTCCAGGATCGCGTCCGCCGCGGCCTGCGCTTCCTTCAAGGCCGCTTCGGGCTCCTTCAGGCCGGTCATGACTTCCTCGATTGCGGTGTCCAGGATATCCTGCACGGTCTTCTGGTCGTAGACGGAGAACTCAGCGGAGGCGAACTCCAGCTGGTCGCGGGCGGTCAGAGCGCTGGGGAAGCCCGCGGCGTAGTCGATCATGCGCTGGGTCTCATAGGCTTCGGGACGGGTGGCCACATAGCCGGTGTCGATGGACCACTGGGCCACGCGCTCGGGATTGTTGGTCATCCACTTGATGAAGGTGAAGGCCGCCTGGGTCTGCTCTTCGGTGATGTTATCGCCCTTGAACAGGTAGAAGTTGCCGCCGCCGGTGGGAGAACCGTAGGTGGTGTTCATGGGCAGGTAGCTGGTGCCGAACTCGAAGTTGGCGTCCTTCTTCACGCTGGTCAGCTGGCCGGTGGTGTGATACATCATGGCGATGCTGCCGTTCACGAAGTCGTTGCGGGTGTTGGCCCACTTGGGAGCGACGGGCATCGCGCCGATATCGCTCAGGTGCTTCCAGAAGGTCAGGCCGGTGACGGTCTTGGGATCGTCGAAGTAGACCTCTGTGCCGTCGTCGCTCATCAGGTTGAAGTGATCCTGCGTCAGCGTGAAGGTCTGCAGCATCCAGTAGGCGTAGCCAGCCTTGTCGGAAGGCACCTCGATGCCGTAGCGGACCACGTTGCCGGCGTCATCCTTCTTGACCAGCTTGGCCGCGTAATCTTCCAGCTCAGCCCAGGTCTTCGGGGGCACTTCGGGATCCAGACCGGCATCCTTGAAGGCTTCCTTGTTCCAGTACAGGATGATGGTGGAGCGCTGCCACGGGATACCGTAGGTGGTGTAGCCGCCGTTGCCGTCGGGCAGACGGCTGTTCTGCATGAAGCCGTCATAGAAGCCGTTCAGCCAGGCCAGGTCTTCCTCGGTGGTGCAGAACTGGTTGTAATCCTGCAGCACGTCCAGGGAATAGAGCTGATACAGGTCGATGGAGAACATCAGGGCGATGGCGGGGGTGTTGCCGGCCTTGATATCGGCCATGACCTTGGTGGTCGTGTCGGCATAGGAGCCGGCGTAGATCGGGTTGATCTTGATGCCGGGGTTCTCGGCATGGAACTCGTCGCACAACGCGCTGATCAGCTGATCGGGGCCGCCGCCGACGGAAACGGGGAAGTACATGTTCAGCTCGATGACGTCGTCAGCCAGAGCTACATGCGCCATGCCCAGAACGATCAGCATGGCAAGGAACAATGCAAGCAGCTTTTTCACAGTTCAGACCTCCTATTAATGTGGGCACTCAGCCTTTTTTTGTCGGGAACGTCACACAGATCCCGAATGTTGTACATAATATATCACATTCCAACCAGATTGTCAACAAATCCGCGAGGTAATTCAGGGGAAAAACAGGACGCGCGGACGGGCCCGCGCTCTTGACCGTAAAGGCGAATGACAATATAATATAGGCAGAAAACCGTGCGGAAAAACGCGGACAATAACAGAACCTGGAGGGATAACATGGAAAAGAAAAAGCGCCTGGTCACGCGAAGCGATTTTGACGGCCTCGCCTGCGCTATGATGCTGCGGGAGCTGAAGCTGATCGATGAAATCAAGTTTGTTCATCCCAAGGACGTGCAGGACGGCAAAGTGGAGCTCGGCCCCGACGATATCACCACCAACCTGCCTTACGATCCGCGCGTGGGCCTTGCTTTCGACCATCATGAATCCGAGGTGGACCGCCTGAAGGCGCAGGAGACCGGCGGCAAGCTGATCATCGATCCCAACGCCCGCAGCGCGGCGCGCGTGGTGTATGATTATTACGGCGGCAAAACGGCCTTCCCCCGGGTCAGCGAAGAGCTGATGACCGCCGTGGACAAGGGCGACAGCGCGGATTTTACCGTCGACGAGATATTGAACCCCACGGGCTGGGTGCTGCTGCACTACCTGATGGATCCCCGCACCGGCCTGGGGCGTTTCCGCGAATTCCGCATCAGCAATTACGACCTGATGATGGAGCTGATCGGCTTCTGCATGGATCATACGATCGATGAGATCCTCGAGCTGCCCGACGTGAAGGAGCGCGTGGATCTGTACTTTGAACAGGCGGATCAGTTCAAGGCGCAGCTCAGGCGCATCGCCCGCGTGGAGGGCAAGGTGGTTGTGCTCGATCTGCGCAATGAGGAGATCATCCACGCCGGAAACCGCTTCATGATCTACGCCCTGTATCCCGAAGCCCAGATCTCCGTGCATGTGGCCTGGGGCTTCCGCAAGCAGAACACCGCCGTGATGATCGGCAAGTCCATCGTCAACAAGGCCAGCGCCGTGGATATCGGCGAACTGTGCCTGCGCTACGGCGGCGGCGGCCATCATAACGCCGGCACCTGCCAGCTGGATAACGACGCCGTCGACGCGCAGCTGCCCGCGATCATCGCCGCGCTGAACGCATGACGAAAACCGGATGCATTCTGCTGAACCTGAAAACAGCAGCAGTCAGATAAAAGGAGCGCCGCCCATCGCGCTCCCGCCGTGCAGGAAGGCCGCCCGCGGCCTTTCTGCCTGTTTTTTATTTATGGGAACGCCATATTAATCAGCGTTTTTACGATTTCATCTCAAATTAAGCGCTTCTTCTATTATCTGCATCATTTTTCTGTTTCCGAGCTGATCTCGGAAAATCACTTTGTATCCATCGGCTGTAAGAGTTTTGAAGAAGATTCGAGCACAGTCTAATTTGGCTCATATAATACTATTCTCAATTCAACGTAGCGCTGCTACGCCTCCCTCCATTCAGCTTAGCCAGGGCGAAAAATCCATCCCAAATCTGATAATCTTTTATACTGAGAATAGTATAAAAAGAATAACCCGTCCCCGGGACACGCATGCCGCTATTGCCACTGCGACAGCATATCCCGCATCCACGCGTACACGTCCATGCCGTAGACCTGCTGCAGATGGTCCGGGGTGAGCACGTCGCGGACCGGGCCTTGCGACACGCATTTTCCGCGGTGCATCAGCAGCGCGTGGGTGCCGTAGCGCCGGGCAAGGCTCAGGTCGTGCACCACGGACAGCACGGCGCGGCCGGGCTCTTTGAGCCACGCCTGGATCAGCGAGAAAATATGCTGCTGGTAATTGATATCCAGGTGATTGGCGGGCTCGTCCAGGATCAGCACCTGCGGGTCCTGGGCGAACACCTGGGCCAGAAAGGCGCGCTGGGTTTCGCCGCCGGAAAGCGTGAGCATGCTGGCCTTCCGCAGTTCCGTCAGGCCGGTCAGCTCGAGCGCGCGCTCGATCCGCGCCTTTCCGGCGTCGTCTTTCCCGGAAAGGAAGCCCGACTGATAGGCGTAGCGTCCCAGCCCCACCACTTCTTCCACGGTGTAGGCGTAGCCCACGGCGTTCTTCTGCGACAGCACGCCGATATTCCGCGCCAGCTGCGCAGGCTTCAGCGTCCGGATGTCGCGCCCGGCCCATTCGATCGCGCCGGCGTACGGAACGCCCCGGGCGATTGCCTCGATCAGCGTGGATTTTCCCGCGCCGTTCGGCCCGGCCAGCATCAGCCACTGGCCCGGCTCCAAATGAAAGGACAGATCGTTCACCGCGGCAAAATCGCCGTAACGCACGGTCACGTGTTTTCCTGACAGCATCGCGTTCACCTGCCCTTTCTGGTGCGGCAGAAAATGACCACAAAGGCTGCCGCGCCGACGATCGACGTGACCACCCCGATCGAAAGCTCGATGGGACTGAGCAGCGTGCGCGCCGTGAGATCGGCCAGCAGCAGAAAGATCGCGCCCGAAAAAAGCGAGGCGGGCAGCAGCCGCTTGTGATTCGGGCCGACCAGCATCCGCGCGATATGCGGCATCACCAGCCCCACGAAGCTCACCGTGCCGGATATGGACACGCACACGCCGATCAGCACGGAAACGGTGATCAGGATGACCAGCTTGACGCGTTTGACGTTCACGCCGATGTGCCGGGCGTTGTCTTCGCCGATGGCGAAGGCGTTGAGCTCCGGGGCGAAGCGCAGGAGGATGAAGCCGCAGACAATCAGCGCCAGGCACAGCAGCCTGACCTGATCGTAATTGACGCCTGAAAAGGAGCCAAGCGTCCAGAAGCTGAGGGAGCGGGTATGATCGCTGGCAAAGGTGATGATCAGCGATATGACCGAGGAAATGAACATCGTATAGATCACGCCGATCAGGATGATGCTGCTGGTCGCCAGCGATCTGTCCAGCGCGAAGGCCAGCGACAGGATCAGCGCCAGCGAACCGAAGGCGAACGCCATGGCCGTCACCATGATGCCGCCGTAGCCCGAGCCGGGCAGCGTAAAGCCGGTCGCCATCGCGATCACCGCGCCCAGGGCCGCTCCCGAAGAAACGCCCATGGTCGAGCCGTCCGCCAGGGGATTGCGAAGCAGCCCCTGCATGGCCGCGCCGCACAGCGACAGCGCAGCGCCGGACAGCGCGACGCAGAGCACGCGCGGCAGGCGTACGTTCAGGATGATGTTTTTGGCGATGTTCTGCGGAATGGGCAGCCCCCACAGCGCGTTCCATACGGCGGTCACGGTATCCGCGAAGGAAATGCGCACGCTGCCCACGCAAACGCACAGGATCATGGTCAGCAGCAAGCCCAGCGCGAGCAGCGCGCAGGTCAGGGGCGTGAAGCGTTCCCTTTTCAGCATTCGGGCGTCCTTCATACAGTCCTCTTTCTGTGAAAACGGGGAACCGAAAAGGCTTCGGCTCCCCGTAAACGATGGAATTTACGCGGCGGGAGACTGCTCGTCCGCGATGCCGTTGATCATGTTATACAGTTCGATGGCGGCGTCCTTGAGGCGCGGGCCGGGACGGGAAATGGCGTTGGAATCGGAGGCGTTGAACACCTGCGCGTTCTTTACGGCCTTCATGTCCTGCCAGCCTTCGCGGCCCATGATCTCCTCCACCGGGGTGGGGCCTTCGCCGTAGTACATCATAATGGTCACGATATAATCGGGATCGCGCGCGATCACCTGCTCTTCGCTGACGGCCGCCCAGTCGTTCACGTCGGCAAAGGCGTTGGTCAGGCCGCAGATGGAAGCCAGCTCGTCCATAAAGGTGCCCGCGCCGGCCGTCCACAGGCCCCACTGCAGGGGCGATACCTCGAAGTAAACGGTTTTGCCCTCGCTTGCGGATTTCGATCTGATATCCTCGAACGTGGCCTGCATATCGGCGACGATGGCCTCGGCGTTATCGTCCTTGCCCATCAGATGGCCGATCATGCGGATGGCGTAATACACGCCCTCGATATCGGCGGCCTTGCTGACCACGACCTGCACGCCGTTTTCTTCAAGCTGCCGCACCTGCTCCTCGCTCTGGCCCATGTCGTTCATGAAGACCACCTGGGGATTCAGCGCCAGGATCTCCTCGATATTGGTTTCGGCGCCGGACTGCACCACGGGCAGGCTCGTGATGGAAGCGGGATAATCGCAGTACGCGCCGATGCCCGCCAGCGCTTCTTCGCAGCCGAGCGCGCACAGGATCTCGCAGTCGGAAGGCTGCATGGCCACGACGCGGGTGGCGGGCTCGGCCAGGGTGATCTCGCGGCCGTGCATGTCGGTCACGGTGACGGCGGCGCTTTCGGCCAGGGCGGGCATGCAGGCGAGCAGCGTCAGCGCCGCGAGCAGCAGGGAAACGAGTTTCTTGGACATAGGTTTGTCCCTCCTTTTTATGATCAAATGAATCAGCGGGAGGGAAAGCAAACCGGAAAGATTTGCAGCAACGAAAAAACGCGTCCCTCCCTGAGGAACGCCAACCGGGCCTGCGGCGTTGCCGTAAGCCCAACAGCATATCCCACCCCCAGAGGATCGATAGATTCACGGTGTAAACAAGTCTCCCGGCTTGGCTTCATCCTACTTGCGAACCTTCCCGCTTTCGCAGTGGCGTCTTCTCGCGTTCGTCGGCTTCACGGTTACTGGGATAGCCCGGAAATTTCATCCGCGTTCCTATGGCGCGCCCCGTCGGAGCGCGCCGCGCATCGCTGCGCAGATACACCGGCTATTCATTTGTCGTACTTATTATATCTGTTCGGGAGCACAGCGTCAAACTGTTTTTGGCATTTGCGCTTTGCGTGGAGATACACGGCTGCCCGCTCTTCCAAAGGCGGAGCGCTGCGTTTTTCTTCATATTATATACGGAGCGATCCGGGCCCCGCGCCCGGCGGCAAAGGCCGGCACGTTTTTTCCGCTGCCTCATAGCATGAAAGTGTAAGCCGCGACGGCGGCTGAATACTGCGGCGACGCCGCGAATGCGAGGAGGCAGGAAAATGTCTTTTTATTCCTATAAGAACGCCGACCCTGTCAACAGCCCCGGCGAGATCTCGGGCAGCGCGCTGGACGGCCTGAACGAAAAGGTGTGCATCCAGGTGCAGCGCGTGTATGACAGCTGTCTGCAGCAGGAGCAGCTGGACAGCCGGGACATCACGATCACCAGCTACGCGCAGGTGGTCAACAACTGCGCGGGCGGCGATACCACCGTGCCGCCCACCGCGCCCGTGCCCCCGATCCAGTTTGAAAGCTGCCGGTCGAGCGCGGCGGATATCGACGTATCCAATCTGACCGTGGAGCGGCTGGCCGACCGTCCCTGCTTCGCGCGGGTGCGCGGATATATCGATATCCCCATCGATATCCTGTTTACCGATTCCCGCTGCGTGGAATACATCGGCAAGGGCACCGTGCGCGTCAACAAGGACGTGCTGCTGTCCGTGCCCGACGACTCCATCGTGCCCTACGCCCTGGAAGGCCTGGCCAGCGCCATCTGCGTGTCGGGCAGTTACCGCGGGGACAACGTGTTCCGCATGACGATCTGCGTGTCGGTCATCCTCAAGGTGCTGGCCCGCGTGGAGATCCTGATCCCCAGTTACGGGTTCTGCTCGATCCCGCCCTGCGAGGAGTTCGCGGACAACGTGTGCGACGAGTTCTTCTCGCTGCCCCTGTTCCCGCCGCTCAATCTGTGCGAGACCGGAAACGTGTCGGCCGACCAGGGGACGGGCGGCTGCTGCAATCCCTGCAACCGCTGCAACCGCTGCGGAAACGGCGGCGGCTGCCGCAGCTGCGGAAACTGAAATACCGCCCGGAAAAGCGCGCCGGAGGGGAAAACGGTCCCCTCCGGCGGTTTTGCCTGCGAAAAAGCGCGAAGGGGCGACGGACGGGAAAACGGGAAGGCGGCTGTCTGTGGTGGTAAAAACAGGCAGGGGATACTATATGTAGATCGAAACACGAACAATGAGCGAAAACATAAAAAACAACGTTCGCAAGTCCAAAATAGTCGCAAAAAAAGCGAAAAAAACTTGAAAAAAGGTGTTGACAAAGGGAGTGGGGATGTGGTATATTAATTGAGCGCTCAGGAGAGCGGGCGAAAATGGGAGCT
>CACWLY010000134.1 GCA_902761825.1 uncultured Eubacteriales bacterium | reverse complement strand
GACTTTTGACGACATCGCGCTGTTCGCCAAGCACGTCGGCCCCAACGTGCGCATCAAGGCTTCCGGCGGCATCTCCACGCTGGAGGACGCCGAGCGCTTCGTGGAGCTGGGCGCCGTCCGCCTGGGCACCAGCCGCATCATCAAGCTGCTGCAGGCGCAGGGAAAATGAGAAAATCCCGCGAAACGGGAAACCGCGGGTTCCGGCGGCTTTGCCTTGCGCGTTCCACGCAAGCCCTGATACTATTCTTCAACGTAGCGCTGCTACGCCTCCCTCCATTCAGCTTAGCCAGGGCGAAAAATCCATCCCAAATCTGATAATCTTTTATACTGAGAATAGTATAAGAAACGGACCGCCGCGCGTTTGCTTCGCGCGGCGATCCGTTTTTCAGTGATCGGGCCCGCTCCGGCAGCGCTTACTGCGCCGCGGTGATATCGGTTTCAAAATACTTTTCGCTGATGGCCTTCAGGGTGCCGTCGGCGCGCAGCTGCTGGATCGCGCCGTCGATGGCGGCCAGGAAGCTGGCGTTTTCCTCGCCCTTGCGCACGGGGATGGCGACCTGGGTGGCTTCCTCGCTGAGCGCGGCGATCCTGAGCGGGGCGTCGGGATGCTCCTTCATGTAGTCGTAGAAGGACAGCTCGGCGTTCAGCGTGGCGTCGGCGCTGCCGCTGATCACCAGGTCGAGCGTCTGGGCCAGGGTGGACACAACGAGGGTCTGCGCGCCGTAGCCTTCGGCCGTCAGGGCATAGGTGCTCCCGGCGCTGTTGGCGGTCTTTTTGCCGGCCAGGTCTTCAAAGGCGTTGATGGAATCGTTGTCGGCGCGCACGATGAGCGCGGTGCGCAGGTAGGCGTAGGGGAAGGAGAAGTCGTATTTTTCGCTGCGCTCGTCGGTGACCTCGACGCCGTTGGCCGCGATGTCGTACATCCCGCTGTCGATGCCCATAAGGATGCTCTCCCAGGGGCACTCCACAAAGGCGGCCTCCACGCCAAGGCATGCGGCGACGGCGCGGGCGACCTCGACGTCGAAGCCCATCAGCTCGTCGCTGTCGAAATCATGATAGGTCCAGGGCGCCCAGGCGCCTTCGGTCGCGATGATCACCTTGCCGCGGGCCATCACGGTATCCAGGAGGCTGTCGGCCAGGGCGGCGGGCAGGGAAAGCAGCAGCAGAGCGGCCAATAAAAGGGCGGTCAGTTTGCGAAGCATGTTGTTTTCCTCCATCTTATCGTTTTTAATTTTCAGCGGAGATCGTCCGCAGAAAGGCTTGCGTGCGCGCCTCCTTCGGCGCGGCGAAGAACGCGCGGGACTCGCCCTGCTCCACGATGCCGCCGTTTTCCATAAAGATCACGCGGCTGGAGACCTCGCGGGCGAAGCGCATTTCATGGGTGACCACCAGCATGGTCATGCCGCTTGCGGCCAGGTCGCGCATCACGGCGAGCACTTCGCCGATCAATTCGGGGTCCAGGGCGCTGGTGGGCTCGTCGAAATAGATGATCTCGGGATTGGTCGCCACGGCGCGGGCGATGGCGACGCGCTGCTGCTGCCCGCCCGAAAGCTGGCTGGGATAATGATCGGCGCGGTCGCGCAGCCCCACGCGGTCGAGCGCCCGCATCGCGACGGCGTTGGCCTGATCCTTCGGCATTCTGCGGGCGATGATCAGCCCTTCGGTCACGTTCTGGATCGCCGTCTTGTTGCTGAACAGGTTGAAGTTCTGGAAAACGAAGCCGGTTTTCATGCGCACGGCGGCCATGTCGCGCTTGGAGACCGTGCGCAGGTCATAGCTGTTTCCGTCGAAAATCAGCGTGCCGCCGTCGGCCTTTTCCAGAAAATTGACGCAGCGCAGCAGCGTGGTCTTTCCGCCGCCGCTGGGGCCGATCACGGCGGTCACGTCGCCCTTTTCCACGCGCAGCGACACGCCGTCGAGCACGGTCAGATGGCCGAAGCGCTTTCTGAGATCGCGCACCTCAAGCATGGCGCGCCTCCTTTCCGCCCAGGGCGTTCAGGCGCTTTTCGCCCCAGCGCTGCAGCCAGGTGAGCAGGGTGGAGAACAGCAGGTAGATCACGGCGACCTCCAGGTAGAGCGCGAGCGGCTCGTAATACCGGGCGTTGATGCGCTGGGTAGCCATGAACATTTCGGCCACGGTGATGTTGGCGGTCAGCGAGGTGTCCTTGACCATGCTGATCAGGCCGTTGCTGAGGCTGGGAAAGGCCGTGCGCAGCGCCTGCGGCAGCACGATGCGCCGCATGATCTGCGTGTAGCGCATGCCCACGCAGTAGCCGGCCTCGATCTGTCCCGCCGGCACGCTCTCCAGCGCCCCGCGCATGGTCTCGGCGCAGTACGCGCCTTCGTTGACGGCGAAAACCAGCACCGCAGCCCAGAACGGCGACATGTACATGCCGGCCTTGAAGCCGTAAAACACGACGAACAGCTGCACCAGCAGCGGCGTTCCGCGGATGACCCAGATGTAAAACCGGCACAGCGGAACGAGCGCCTTCACGCGCGCGAACTGGATCAGCGCCACCGCGACGGCAATGACCATCGCCAGCGCGAAGGCGACGGCCGTGAGCGGCAGCGTCATGCGCAGGCCGGGCAGCAGGATCTTGGGGAAGGATTCGAGCAATATATGCCAGACGCGTTCGGTCATAGGGTTCCTTTCGGCAGACGGATACTTGATACCTAAGTATTTTACTCGGGATTAAGCGCGCTGTCAATACGGATTCTCCCGAAAACCCGTTCCGCGCTTTCTGCATGCCCCGCCGGCCTTCCGATGCCGTTTTGCGCGCCCGGACCGCCCGCTGTTGTATAAGTTTTGCATTTTTCGGCATAAAAACTTGCAAATTCGCGGGATTGACGGTATGATATATGCACCCCAAATATCAGAAACGGAGATGACATTCATGAAAAAATTGATCGCATTGCTGCTGGTACTGATGATGGTACTGCCCGTCGCGGCCATGGCGGACGATCTGCCCGTGGTCAAGATCGGCGTTTTCGAGCCCTCCTCCGGCGATAACGGCGCGGGCGGCAAGCAGGAAGTGCTGGGCGTGGAATACGCCAACTTCGTAAAGCCCACCGTGACTGTCGGCGGCACCGAGTACAAGGTGGAACTGGTCAACGTGGACAACCAGTCTGACAGCGCCAAAGCCGTCACCGCGGCGCAGGAGCTGGTCAGCGCGGGCGTTGCCGTTGTGCTGGGCTCCTATGGCTCCGGCTGCTCGATGGCCGGCGGCGACGTGTTCGCCGCGGCGGAAGTGCCCGCCATCGGCCTGAGCTGCACCAACCCCAGCGTCACCACCCTGTGCGATTACTACTGGCGCATCTGCTTCCTGGATCCCTTCCAGGGCAGCGTCATGGCCAACTTCGCCAATAGCCTGGGCGCCAAGAAAGCCTATGTGCTGACCATGCTGGGCGAGGACTACGGCAACGGCCTGGGCCATTACTTCACCGAGGCCTTTGAGGCTCTGGGCGGCGAAGTGATCCCCGAGACCTTCCCCGAGGGCACCAGCGATTTCACGCCCTACATCAATAACGCCATCAACAAGGGCGCCGATGTGGTGTTCGCGCCCTGCGCCACCACCTACGCTTCCCTGATCATCGACCAGGCCGCTTCCCTGAACGTATCCTTCCCCCTGCTGGCGGGCGATACCTGGGAGTCCTCGGTTATCCTGGACGCGGCCAAGGGCAAGAACGTAAACGTGTACGTTTCCACCTTCTTCGATGAGAACGACGAAGCCGGCGCCGCCAAGGAGTTCGTCACCGGCTTCAAGGCCTGGCTGAACGCGAACGCCGACAAGAAGACCAACAACGGCGGCAACGACATCGTCGCGGCCGTGTCCGCCCTGGGCTTCGACGGCTACAACGTGGCCCTGGCCGCCCTGGAGGCCGCCGGTTCCATCGAGCCCGCTGCCATCGCCGAGGCGCTGCCCGCGCTGGTGTACGCGGACGCCGTGACCGGCTCCATCAGCTTTGACGAGATCGGCGACGCCAACAAGGACATGGCTTACGTCAAGAAGGCCAACACCGAGACCGGCGCTTTCGACTTCGTGAAGACCCAGAGCGTTGCCGGACTTTAATCAAACAGCGTTTTCCCAATAGCAATAAGGGAAGCGGACCTGCCTTTTCGGGCGGGTTCGCTCCCCTTGTTTCACACTAAACGATGAAAGGCGGATTTCCCGGCATGTTTGACAGAATCCTGCCCTATCTGCTGGCGGGCGTTTCGGTGGGCGGCCAGTACGCGCTGATCGCCGTGGGCTATACCATGGTGTACGGCATCCTGCGCCTGATCAACTTTGCCCACGGCGATATCTTTACGGCAGCGGGCTTCTTTATGGTGTACCTGGTGGCGTCGCTGCCCATGCAGCTGGCGATCCCCGTGGTGATCATCCTCACGGTGGCGCTGGGCTTTATTCTGGAGCGCGTGGCCTATAAGCCCCTGCGCACCGCCCCGCGCATGTCGGTCATGATCTCCGCCATCGGCGCTTCCTACCTGATGCAGAACCTGATGTGGTACGTCACCGGCGGTCTGGCCAAGCAGTACCCCGTGCTGCCCTGGCTCAGCAACATCGTGCAGATCGGCAGCGCCTCCACCAAGATCGTCACCATCGTGACCCCCATCCTGACCGTGGGGCTGGTGATCGCGCTGGTGGCGCTGATCAAGCATACCAAGATCGGCATGGCGATGCGCGCGGTGAGCCACGATTTTGAAACCAGCCAGCTGATGGGCATCCGCATCAACAACGTGATCTCGATGACCTTCATCATCGGCTCGGCGCTGGCCGCGGTGGGCAGCATGCTGTACTTCACCAACTTTTCCACCGTGACGCCCACGGTGGGCGCGATGCCGGGCCTCAAGGCCTTCGTGGCGGCGGTGTTCGGCGGCATCGGCTCCATTCCCGGCGCGGTGATCGGCGCGTTCCTGATCGGTATCTGCGAATCGCTGATCAAGGCGGCGGGCTATACGGCGTTTTCCGACGCGTTCACCTTCGCCCTGCTGATCGTGGTGCTGCTGTTCAAGCCGACCGGCCTGTTCGGCGAAAAGGCCGCGGAGAAAGTGTGAGGGAACGGCTATGAGAAAAATGTCAAAGCTTCGCCTGGGCGTCTGCCTGACCGTCGTGGCGCTGTTGTACTTCGGCGCGTGGTACGCCGAAAAGAGCATGGGCGCCAACCTGGGCCAGGCGGGCTTCATGCTGGTCGGCGCGTACGTGTACGCCGTGTTCACCATCCCGCTCAAAAAGCACGCGGCCGTGTACCAGTACTATAACGGCGGCATCATCCAGTTCGAGCTGCCGCTCATCGTGGCGCTGCTGCTGGCGGGCATCGTGGCCGCGCTGCTGGCCGCGCTGATCGGCCTGCCGGTGCTGCGCCTCAAGAGCGATTACCTGGCCATCGCCACGCTGGGCTTCGCGGAGATTATCCGCGCAGTCGTGCAGTGGGACAGCCTGGGCCCGATCACCAACGGATCGAACCTGCTCAAAACCTATCCCACCTTCAACAACACCAAGATTTTCGGCACCACGGTGCTGTTTCCGTTCATCGTTTCGGGGGTATGCATCGCGCTGATATTGCTGATCATCAACAGCACCTACGGCCGCGCCTTCAAGGCCATCCGCGACGACGAGGTGGCGGCCGAGGCCATGGGCGTCAACCTGTTCCATCATAAGGAGCTGAGCTTCGTGATCAGCTGCTTCTTCGCGGGCATCGGCGGCGCGCTGCTGGCGATGTTCCAGGGCACGGTGCAGGCCAACAGCTTCAAATCGGCCATGACCTACGACGTGCTGCTGATGGTGGTCATCGGCGGCATGGGCTCGGTGAGCGGCAGCGTGATCGCGTCCTTCCTGTATATCGCCTGCTCCGAATGGTGGCTGCGCTTCCTGGATAACCCGCTGACCATCGGCAGCTTCAACGTGCCGCTGCTGCGTTCGGGCTTCCGCATGGTGGTGTTCTCCGCCGTGATCATGGTGGTGGTGCTGTTCTTCCGCCGGGGCATCATGGGCGACAAAGAGCTGTGGAACATCGGCATGCGCAGGCAAAAGGCCGGAAGGAGGGCGCGCAAATGAGCGAGAGCGTACTCAGGCTGGAAAACATCACGATGCAGTTCGGCGGCGTGGTGGCTATCAACGACCTGACCATGCATATCGACCAGGGCGAGATCGTGGCCCTGATCGGCCCCAACGGCGCGGGCAAGACGACGGCCTTCAACTGCGTAACCGGCGTGTACGAGCCCACCAACGGCGCGGTATACTTTCACGACAAGCTGATCGCCGCGGGCCATCCCCAGGGCAAAATGAAGCGCATGTACGCCGGGACGAACGCCGACAAGTTCGTCGGCATGAAGGTGTCGCTGACGCCCGACAGGATCACGCACATGGGCATCGCCCGCACCTTCCAGAATATCCGATTGTTCAAGAGCCAGACGGCCTTTGAAAACGTGCTGATCGCCACGCACCTGCGGCGCACCAGCAATATCTTCACCGCGGCCTTCCACCTGAACTATAAGGAAGAGAAGCGCAACCGCGACCGCGCAATGGAGCTGCTTGGCATCGTGGGCTTGGCCGACGTGGCCGAGGAAAAGGCCACCAGCCTGCCCTACGGCATGCAGCGCCGCCTGGAGATCGCCCGCGCGCTTGCCACGCAGCCGACGCTGCTGCTGCTGGACGAGCCCGCCGCCGGCATGAACCCCCAGGAGACCATCGATCTGGGGCTGTTCATCCAGCGGATCAAGGAAAAGTTCGGCCTTACGGTGTTCGTCATCGAGCATCACATGGATCTGGTCATGGGCATCAGCGACCGCATCTACGTGGTGGAGTTCGGCAAGCTGATCGCCGAGGGCACGCCCCACGAAATCCAAAACAATCAGGCGGTCATCGACGCCTATCTGGGAGGGAATGACGAATGAGCCTGCTGTATATCAAGGATCTCAAGGTCAGCTACGGCGGCATCGAGGCCATCAAGGGCATATCGCTGAACGTGGAGAAGGGCGAGATCGTGACGCTGATCGGCGCCAACGGCGCGGGCAAGAGCACCACGCTGCGCGCGATCTCCGGCCTGGTGCCGCTGCGCGAGGGCACGATCACCTACGACGGCCAGGTGATCAGCGGCCAAAGCCCGCAGAAGATCGTTTCCGAGGGCATCGGCATGGTACCGGAGGGCCGCCGCGTGTTCCCGAACCTGACCGTGATTGAAAACCTCAAGATCGGCGCGTACCTGCGCAAGGACGATATCACGCCCGATATCGAGCACGTATACCAGCTCTTCCCGCGCCTCCGCGAGCGCAGCTGGCAGCCCGCCGGCACGCTCAGCGGCGGCGAGCAGCAGATGCTGGCCGTGGGCCGCGCCATGATGATGCGGCCCAAGCTGCTGATGATGGACGAGCCCTCCCTGGGCCTGGCCCCGCTGGTGATCCGGGACATCTTCGGCATCATCCGGAAGCTGCACGAGGAAGGCATCACGATCCTGCTCGTGGAGCAGAACGCCAACGCCGCCCTGCGCATCGCCGACAGCGCCTACGTGCTGGAAACCGGCAGCATCAGCATGCACGGCACCGGCGAAGAGCTTTTGAACGATCCCAAGGTCAAGGAAGCCTATCTGGGCAAAAGCCGCGCGGGACAATAACGCGGGTTTACGGAAACGCCGGTTTTTCCGGCATGACAAAGAGGCTGCCTCCCCGCGAGGCAGCCTCTTTATTTCGCAAAAACATATAATACTATTCTCAATCTAAAATCTTATCATCTTTGGGTGTCTTTTCCGTCTTGGCGTTGCTTTGTACGCCCCGCGCCCTGCGCAAGGGCTTGCGCGC
>CACWLY010000133.1 GCA_902761825.1 uncultured Eubacteriales bacterium | reverse complement strand
TGCTTCATTCCGGTCAACGTAGCGCTGCTACGCCTCCCTCCATTCAGCTTAGCCAGGGCGAAAAATCCATCCCAAATCTGATAATCTTTTATACTGAGAGTAGTATTACCCTTCATGAATTGGCTCTCAGAACGCGAATTATATGACGGTAATCCCCATAAAAAAGATAAACCGCCGGCATTTCGCGTGCCGGCGGTTATTGTCTTGATTTATTCTGTCAGCGGTTCGATCGTGCCATCCGGTCGGCCAAACGCGTGGAAAGAGCGCTGATGCCGGGAACGGGAGGACAGCCTTACTTTCTCGGCCTGTACGTATATCTTGCTACCAGCCGGGGCTTGCCGTCATAGATGCCGTATGCGTCGGCGTATATGCGGTAGCGCTCGCCCACTTCCCAGACGTCGGTGGACATGTTCTCGAGCAGCACAAGCCGTTCGGAGCCCTCGGTTCCGGTATCCATCAGCGCAAGCTGCGGCTTGCTGGAGAGGATTTCGGTAATGGTGCCGATGCACTCGTAGATCTGCGTACGCGCGACGCGGGTGGTGATGTTGTTGAGGTAATCCAGATAGCCTTCGGCGTTCATCGGCCAGGCCTTGGGCGTATAGGTGCTGGCGTAAGGCACGTAATAAATGTCTTTTACCAGCGTCGTGCTCAGCCCGTCTTTTTCGGCTACGATGATGATTTTGTTGTTGCCGATCTTGTTGAACTTCGCCTCAAAGGAGAAGTTGCCATAGGAGGTCAGCTCAGAGGTGTCCAGGTTTTCGTAATCCGATTCGATATGCAGATGCGCGCCCGGCATGGTCGTGCCGCGAATGGTCATCAGCTGGTTGGCGCTGGTGCTGCCCAGCGTGGCGCTCAGCTCCAGGGGGATATCCTGCGGCGCGCGGTACAGCGTGATCACCTTTCTGTTCTGCCGGTAATACTGGCAGTTGACTACGATCTCGATATCGTTGTTGCCGATCGGGGCCACAAGGGCGTTATAGCTGATATAACCGTCCTGCGTGTTGACGTAGCTGGAATAATCCTCGCCGTTGATGAACACCGTGCTGTTCTGGGCAACGCGGAAACGGATGTTGAAGGGGGAAGTGGTGACTTCGGTGAACTCGGTATCCGGGGTAACGAGCAGCAGGGGCGAGAGCGGGATATCGATGGTATAGGTGATGGTATCCATCAGCTTCTGTTCGCCCGCGCTGGTCTTGATGTAGGGCGTCAGCGTCACATCCATCGTTTCGTCCTCGATGGTGCTGTTCAGCTCGTACCAGGTGTAGTCGGCCACGGTGATTTCGGCGTAGCCGCCTGCCGCGATATAGGATTTGCGCAGCTCCTTGATATAGATCTGCGCGCCATCCTCGGCCGGGATGCGGATCGTGTGCGCCGACATGTCGCCCAGCAGGCTGGGAATGATCTCCACCTGCTCCTGCAGCGGGATCTTTTCGCGGTTCAGCAGCGGCTGCAATAAAAAATGATACCCGCCGTACAGCGCCGCGCCGATGATCAGCACGACGGCCAGGAAAGGGAAAAACCGGCTCAGACCGAAAAGGTGTACCCGGCGGCTGCGGTTCCGCATGCGCGTATTGGACCGCGTGCGGAAATCGTCGCTCCACAGGGGCTGGAAGCTGCCGGAATCCGCCGCTTCGCCATAGTGGGGAATTTGCTTGGAAAATCTGGGCGCGGGGATCGCTCCGGGCCGCGTCGCCCCTTCGGGGACGGCGTTTTCGGGCGGTTCTTCCCGGGGATCGGTAAAGATAGGCGTCGGCTCGGTCTCTATGCGCACGCTGCGGGTGGTGGGGGCGAGGCCGCCCCGCGATACCTCCTGACGGATGCGCTGCTGCTGCTCCTCGCCGCGCCTGCGGCGGGAGTGGAAGCTTTGCATTTCTTTGGCCAGGCTGTCCTTTTCATCGGGCCGCGGCGCAGTATCCGTTCCGTCGTTCGTAACGGCGTATATGACCGACGCCGAAGGCTGAGGCAGGTCCTCGCGCTGCTCCCGTCCGTCCGGCTGGGTATTCTGCGGCTCTACGGGCAGCGGCGCGCCGCAGTAAAAGCATTGCGGCAGGCTTGACCTGTTCCAGCGGCCGCATTGCGGACATCGCATGGGGCAAAGTCCTCCTTCAAAGAAGTGATAAACTATATATTTCTCCCTGAAAAGAAAAAATCCTGCCGTATGAACGGAAGGAACGAGGATTTACATTCCACGGGGCGTTGTGATATAATAAACCGCTATGCACTGAAAAGGAGTACGCAATGCATTTGGATGACGTTCATTCCCCCGAGCAGCTTCGCGGCATGTCCCGCGCCGAGCTTGAGGATCTTGCGGCGCAGATACGCAGCCGCATTATCGGCACCGTCGCGCAGAACGGCGGGCATCTGGCCTCCAACCTGGGGACGGTGGAGCTGACGATCGCGCTGCATCGGGTATTCGATTTTTCAACCGACAAGCTGATCTTCGACGTGGGCCACCAGAGCTATACCCACAAGCTGCTGACCGGGCGGGAGGATCGCTTTGACACGCTGCGCCAGTTCGGCGGTCTGGCCGGTTTCCCGCGCAGGGAGGAGAGCGTTTACGACGCTTTCGATACCGGTCACGCTTCCACCGCGATATCGGCGGCGGCCGGCCTGGCCCGCGCCCGCGACCTGCTGGGCGATACCTATCATGTGGTTTCCGTGGTGGGCGACGGCGCGCTGACCGGCGGCATGTGCTACGAGGCGCTCAACGACGCGGGCAGCAATAATCTGCGCATGATCATCGTGCTGAATGACAATGGCATGAGCATTTCCCGCAACGTGGGCGCGATCTCCGGATACCTTACCAGGATGCGCGCGGGCAAGGGCTGGTTCGACGTCAAGCGCGTGATCAGCGAAGGGCTCAAACGCGCGCCGGTGGGCGGGGAAGCCTTATACCGCCTGTTCCATCGCTTTAAGGATTCGCTGAGAAACATTTTCGTCCAGGACCGCTTTTTCGATTCGCTGAACGTGCATTATCTGGGCCCGGTGGACGGGAACGATATTTCCGGCCTGGAGCGGCTTTTCCGCAAGGCGAAGGAGCTTGACGAGACCGTGCTGATCCACGCGGTCACCCGCAAGGGCAGCGGTTACAGCCAGGCGGAGGATCATCCTTCGCGCCTGCACGGCACGCCGCCTTTCAATGTGGAAACGGGTGAACCGCTGTCGCCGGCCGCGGCTGGCATGAGCGAAACGGCGGGGGACGAGCTGCTCCGGCTGGCCCAGACGGACCGGCGCGTGGCCGCGGTCACCGCCGCCATGACGAGCGGAACGGGGCTCAAGCGCTTTGCCCGCGAAATGCCGGACCGGCTGTTCGACGTGGGTATCGCGGAAGAGCACGCGGTCACCATGGCGGCCGGGCTGGCGGCGGGCGGAATGCGGCCCTTTGTCGCCGTATACGACACGTTCTTGCAGCGGGCTTTCGACCAGATCCTGCACGACGTATGCCTGCAGCGGCTGCCGGTCTGCTTCCTGATTGATCGCGCCGGGCTCAGCGAGGACGGCGTGACGCATCACGGCATATACGGGATCTCCTATCTGAGCCAGATCCCGGGCCTGACGGTGCTCTGCGCGTCCTCGCGCGCCGAGCTGCGGGCCATGATGCGCTTTGCGCTGCGGCGGGACGGCCCCGTCGCGATCCGCTACAATAAAGCCGACCTGAGCGGAAACGAGGACGATACCGAGCCCCCCGAATACCGGGCGGCATGGCGGCGGCTTCGCGGAGGAGAAGACGCCGCGATCCTGGCGACGGGCAGCATCGTATACGAATGCCTGAACGCGGCCGAAGCGCTTCGCGGGAAGGGGATCGATTGCGCGGTGTATAACGCGTCCTGCGTTTCCCCGCTGGATGAAGAAACGCTGAGCGCGATTTCCCTTCCGCTGATCACGGTGGAGGAAGGCGCCTTGAAGGGCGGTTTCGGCAGCCTGGTCGCCGCCTTCCGCGCTGATCGCGGACTGCCCGCTCCGGCGCTGTCGCTGGGATTGACGGGACTGTGCTCCACGCAGGGAAGCAGGAATGCGCAGCTTGAAGCCTACGGCCTTGACGCCGCTTCCATCGCGCGAAGGATACTGGAGTGGAGGAAGAGCCAATGAAAAACCGGGTGGATGTGGCGCTCGTGCAGCGTGGCCTTGCGCCCAGCCGCGAGCGCGCACAGGCGCTGATCATGGCGGGGCAGGTGTATTCAGGCGAAAGAAAGGTGCTGAAGGCTTCCGAAACGGTGGAAGAAAACGACGAACTGCAGATTCGCGGCGAGGTGGACGCCCTGGCCAGCCGCGGAGGGCATAAGATCGAGCGCGCGCTGGAGGTTTTCCGCGCCGATGTGAACGGCGTCGTGGCCATGGATATCGGCGCGGCGGCGGGCGGCTTTACCGACGTGCTGCTCAGGCACGGCGCGAAGCACGTATACGCGATCGACGTCGGCTACGGGCAGCTGGATTGGAAGCTGCGGCAGGATGAGCGCGTAACCGTGATGGAGCGCACCAACGCCCGGCACCTGACGCCCGATATGGTGCCCCTGGGCCCGACGCTTACGGTCATGGACGTTTCCTTTATCTCGATCCGCCTGATCCTGCCGGTGGCGGCTGCTATCATGGGAGAAAGCGGACGCTTTCTGACGCTGGTCAAGCCGCAGTTTGAGGCGGGCCGCGGCCAGGTGGGCAAGAACGGCGTCGTGCGGGATGCAAAGGTGCATCGCCAGGTGCTCATGGCCGTCCGCGAATACGCATCGGAGATCGGCTGGCACGTGGAAGGCTTTACCTGGTCGCCCATCAAGGGCCCCAAGGGGAATATCGAATTTCTGGCCGATATCCGCCCGGGAGAAGGCGAAATGCCCTCCGACGAAGCGATCGCGGCCGTTGTGGATGAAGCGCATCACGCGCTGGACTGATCGGCGGTCTTTTGAAAACACAATTTACGCTCCCGCGCAAGCCGGCTCTGCCGACCTGTACGGGAGCGTTTTTGACGCTATGGCAAATTCGGTTTCCACTACTTTCTTTATTCTTCTTCTAAGAGCCAATTCACGAAGGGTGAATTCAGACAGAAAAGGAAACGTTAGGGCCTACGCGGCCCTAAGACCCGCGCCAAAGGGCCCGCTTGAGTCCGGGGCCTTCCGGCCCGTCCTAC
>CACWLY010000132.1 GCA_902761825.1 uncultured Eubacteriales bacterium | reverse complement strand
TTCCGCCCGGGAGTCCCGCAGGGACGAGAGGAAAAGGCGTTTCTCCCGATCAAATGGAGGATCCATTTGATCGATGGGGCTGTGCAACAGCCCCTTTTTTCCGCGCCATTTTCACGTCGCAGGCGCTGTGGCCGGTGGAAAGCAGCGATTCGCCGATCTCACAAAAGCCGTTGCGGGCGTAAAAGCGCCGGGCGGCGAGCATATTGGCGAAGGTTTCGAGGTACACGCAGTCATAACGCCGGAAGGCGAAGTCGAGGGCGGTATCCAGCAGGCGCTGGGCAACGCCCGTGCCGCGGGCCTCGGGCACGCAGTACATTTTCTGCAGCTCGCACACCCGTCCGCAGACCGGATGCCGCGCGCCGCCGCCGATGCCCACCCCGGCGATCACGCGCCCGCCGCGCTCGGCCACCCAATAGGCGGTATCCGGGGCGGAATACAGGGCGGAAAACCGGCTCAGATCGTCGTCCCAGGCGCAGCCGCTGCGGTTCGCGCCAAACTCAATCAGGCAATCGCGGATGATGCGCTCCATCGCCGCGTCGTCGCCGGGCTGGATGCGCCGCACTTTTACGTCTTCGTCAGCGCGCGCCGTCATCGGTCTTATCCCCGCGCGCCGCCGGGCCTTCGGGGTTTGCCCTGCTGCGGGCGTCGTGCAGCTCGCGCTCGTACTCCTGCTCGCGCCGCACGCGCGCGTCGATATTGTTGACGCCGATGATCAGGCGCTCCTCGCCCTGCTCCTCCACCAGCGCGGCCTTGGTGTTGACATAGCGCGGCTCGCCGTCGATCATCAGCCGGTAGCGCACCTCAAACAGCCCCGTGCGCCGGATCTCGCGCATGACGTTTTCCTTTGTGAACAGGCCGGTAAAGCGCTCCACGTCCTCGCTGTACAGCGCGTGCTCGCTGTCCCGCCGCGACGCGCCGAAGAAATCGTCGCCCTCCACGGACAGCTTCAGCCCCTTATACGCGTTGTTCGCGCTGTACATGACGTAATGGTCGGTCTTCGGGTCCACGGTATAAATGCTGATAAAGTCGCCCGCGAGCGCCGCGATGCGGCTGAAGGTCACGCGCTCGGACTGCATGCGGTTGATGGCCTGCTTCTGGCGCACCTGGGCGTCCACGTTGGTGACGCCGACGACGATATGCTCGTCGTCGCCCTGCATGCGCACGGCCTTGAGGTTGACATAGGTGGGCTTGCCGTCGATCATCTGGCGGAAATTGAGCGCGAAAATGCCGCGCTCGTCGATCGAGCGCAGTATATTCTCTTTCGTGAACGATTCGACAACGTATTCGACGTCCTCGGGGTAAACCTGCACCCTGGCTTCCACGCGGCTCGCGTCGAAAAAGCGCTCTCCCCGGCGCTCCACGGCCAGGTTTTCGCGGCCGAGATCGGAGGAATACTCGATGAACCGGTCGTTTTCCAGGTCGATGTAGTACAGGTAGATATAGTCCGTGGACAGCGCGTGGGCGATGTGCGCGTAGGTGGTGCCGCCGCTGCCGTCCTCCTCGGTCATGGCGAGCACGGCGACGGCCACGGCCGCCGCGCCCGTGACGGGATTGACGGCCAGGCGGCGGATAAAGGAATGCACGGTGGTTTTTCCGTTCAGCCGTTCATCCACGAGCGCGCTGTTGCCGTCCTGGCAGCAGCGCAGCACGGCGGACATGAAGTTCGCGCCGCCCTTTCCGGGCGTGGTGCTGTACGGCACCGGGCCTTCGCCGGGCACGACGCCGAACGCGTTTTTCATGAAGTTCCGGTACGCGTTGTTGCAGCGCATGTAGCGGCAGACGCCGTTGTTGATCTCCATGACCGCGGCGGGCAGGTTGTCGAAATACCGGCTCAGCGACTCGTCGTTGCTGGTGATCGCGGACATATCGTACAGGTTGACCCGGCCCACGGCGGCGTAATAGCCGCTCTCCTCCGGGTTTTCAAAACCGATCTGGCGCCCCGTCTGATAGCGGCGCAGTATTTCCTCCAGCGGAATGGGCCGGCAGTAGAAATACCCCTGCAGCTTGGTGCAGCCCACCTCGCGCAGGAAAGCGGCCTGCTCGTCGGTCTCCACGCCCTCGCAGATCGTCTCCACGCCCAGCGAAATCGCCATCTTGATCAGTTCGCTCAGGATCACGCGCCCCGCCGGCCCGCCGTCCGAGGACCGCAGGAACTGCATATCGAACTTGATCAGGTCGAAGCGGATGTTCTGCAGCACGTCCAGCGAGGAATAATGGCTGCCGAAATCGTCCATCCACACGCGGAAGCCCAGCTTGCGGAAGCGTTCGACCTGCTTTTTCATGAAATCGAAATTTCTGCCGATCACGCTTTCCGTGATCTCGATGGACAGATCGCTCCGGCTTATCCCGGCCTCGGCCACCCGGCGGCGGATCTCCTCCACGATATCGCAGACGTCAAAATCCACCCGCGAAAGGTTGATGGACTGCGGCACGATGTACAGCCCGGCCTCGGCCTGACGCCTGAGCTTTTCAATCACCCGGTCCAGCACGTACAGATCGAGCTTATAGATCAGCCGCGCTTCCTCCAGGAAGGGGATGAACTCGGCGGGGGACAGCACGCCCTTGACCGGATCGACCCAGCGCGCGAGCGCTTCCTCATCGCAGACCCGGCCGTTGGCCGCGCGCACGATCGGCTGATAATACACCTGCACCCAGCCCTCGGCGAGCGCGCGGTCCAGGCTGTCGATGATGTACTGCCTGCTTTCGGCCTCGGTCAGCATGCTCTCGTCAAAGTATTTCCAGACCGACCTGCGCGATTTGCGGTTCACGTCGCAGGCCATTTTGGCGCGGTCGCAGGCCTTGCCGATCTCGACGCCCGCGGGAAGCAGATAAATGCCGACGCGGATGGGCAGCTTGCGGCCGCCGTTCATGCTTTCGCAGGCCGCGAACAGGAGGGTCAGGCGCTCCTCCACCTCCGCGGCGGGCACGAAGGCCGTAAAATGATCCTGCCCGAAGCGGGAGCAGCTGTCGCCGCCGAAGGCCTGGGAGAGCTCGTCGCCGAACGCGCGGATCAGCTTGTCGCCCTCCGAAAAGCCCCATTTGTTGTTGAGCGATTTCATGCCGCACATGTCCAGGAACAGGATGGCGGGCTCTTCGCCCCGGGCGCGGATGTCGTCGGCCCCGGCCTCGGCCAGCTCAAAGAAATAGGTCATGTTGGGCAGGCCGGTCAGCGGATCGTAATGGTTCTCGTGCACCATGCTGTCTTCGCGCAGCATCTGGCTGAAGGCGCGCAGCAGCTCGTTTTGCCCGTTCTGCCCGCTCTTCGAATAAACGCCCTCCCGCGTGTACCATACCACGCAGATCTGCGCGCCGGTTTCGGTCACGCTGTGCGCGCCCTGCGCGTGCAGCACGATGTAATCGTCGTCCTCCCGCAGGCGCGTGCGGTAAACCATGTCGTAACGGTCTGTTTCCCCCGCGGCAAACCGCAGCCCCGCGTCCGCAAGCCGCGCGCGGTCGTCGGGATGCGTGAGATGATACATGTCGTTGTCCATCGCGTTCCGGATCGCGTCGCGGTCGTCAACGCCCACAATATCGCAAAAGCCCGCGGAAACCGCAAGCGTCACCACTCGCCTGTCAATATACTGATAGACGATAAATGGGATGGGCGACGCCTCCAGCGCGGCCTGTATCGCCGGGTCATAGCGGTACTTGTCCATGTGTCCTCCCCGCATTTATGCGGTATATTTCAAATTATATACATTTTATACCATATTGCACAAAAATGCAAGGAATAATAGGAGGCGTAGCAGCGCTACGTTGACCGGAATGAAGCAACGCCAAGACGGAAAAGACACCCAAAGATGATAAGATTTTAGATTGAGAATAGTATAATATATAATTGGCCGATATGAGCAAAAAAAAGCGCCGTCCGGCATACAGCGGACGGCGCGGGGCGTTGGGTTTGGCGGGCGGCTTACTCAGCGGCCATGATGGAGGAGCCGACAATAGCCCAGGCGATATCAGCGCCCTCGACGGACTTGGGAGCCATGGTGACTTCCAGAATGTATCCGGCTTCGGTCGCGAAGGCGATGCAAACGCAATCGTTTTCCTCCAGGACATAGCTGATGGCGGGCAGGCCGTTGATGGTCACCGCTTCGATTTCGGTCGCGCCGAGTTCAGGCAGCTTGGCGGCGTATTCTTCCAGGGACATGCCGCTGACGTCGACATACACGACGGAGATCTGCGCGGTCTGGTCGTCGTCCAGGAAATAGGCGATGAAGCCATTGTCGATGTCTTCCTGGGTCAGCTCCACGGCGGTCATGCTGGCAGGCACCCACAGCTTGACGGCGATCTGCTCAAAGGTCACGAAGTCGCCGGTCAGGCCGAAATCGGCCAGCGTGGGCTCGACGGTTTCCCAGTTTAATTCGACCTGCTCGGGGGCGGCTTCGGCGAACGCGCCGACGGCGCTCAGGGCCAGTACAAGAGCCAGTACGAGGGCGATAATCTTCTTCATGGAATAATTCCTTCCTTTCATCGGCCGGGCTTCTACCGGCCGTATTCCGCAATATGATACACCCATCCGTCGCGCATTTCAATAGGTTCTGCCAATAATGCAAAAATAATACAATACAATGATTCATATACGATCAGGAAATGAAAAAATATAAACCCCGCGCGGGAAAGATAAGCAGCTTTCCGCGCGTAACTTTTTTCGTTTCCATGTGTTGACAAACCGCGCGGCGCTGTGCTACAATGCCAGCGGTCAAATAAAAGAGAAAGGAGGCTGCGCCATGACCATGAAAATCTATCTGAACAGCAATGTGCATACGCAGCCGCCTTTGGCATAGCGCGTCCTTTTCCGCGCGTCCGGGCCGTCTGCGTATATGCAGGCGGCCTTTTTCTGTGTTTTTTTCGTAGGAGGGATCCATTATGCATTCCAATGGCAGACGGCTGCGCCTGATGGGGCGGCTGATCGCGAAAAACAAGAAATATTTTATCGGCGCGGCGGTTTGCACGCTGCTTTCGGTGGCGGTGGACTATATGACGCCGCTGCTGCTGGCCGAAACGCTGGATCATTACCTGAGCGGCAAGCCGAGCCAGCTCCCGGCGTTCCTGAACAGTCTGGTGGAACGCGCGGGCGGCGCGTCCTTTATGGCACAGCATCTGTGGATCGTGGGCCTGGCGCTGGTCGCGCTGAGCGCGCTGGGCGGGCTGTGCAATTTCGCCAAGGGCCGCTGGCAGAGCATGGCGGGCGAGAACGCCGCGCGCGACCTTCGCCGCAGCCTGTACGACCATATCCAGCGCCTGCCCTTCAGCTATCACGTAAAGGCCGAGACCGGCGATCTGGTGCAGCGCTGCACCAGCGACGTGGATACCGTGCGCCGTTTCCTGATCAACCAGCTGATGGCGATCTTTTCTTCCGTGCTGATGATCGTTGTGGCGCTTCTGGTGCTCTTCCGGCGCAACGCGCGGCTCGCGGCGTACAGCATGATCATGGTGCCCGGGCTTTTCCTGTTCGCCTACCTGTTTTTCAAATGGGTGGTGCGCGCGTTCAAGGCGTCCGACGAGGCCGAGGGCGCGCTCAGCGCCGTGCTGCAGGAAAACCTGACCGGTGTGCGCGTGGTTCGCGCCTTCGGGCAGGAGCAGCGCGAGGTGGAAAAGTTCGACGTGAAAAGCCGCGAGTTCCGGGATAAAACCTATCGCCTGTGCAAGCTGCTCAACATGTACTGGTCGGTGAGCGACGCCATGAGCATGATGCAGATGGGCGCGACGCTGGCCGCGTGCGTGGTGTTCGCCGCGCGCGGGGAGATCACCGTGGGCACGCTGGTGGTGTTCACCGGCTTTATCGGCAAGCTGCTCTGGCCCATCCGTCAATTGGGCCGCATCCTGAGCGACGCGGGCAAGAGCCTGGTCTCCATCGAGCGCATCGACGAGATCCTGCGCCAGCCCGTGGAGCCCGACGAGCCCGACGCCGTAAAGCCGCCGCTGACCGGCGATATCGTGTTCGACCACGTGAGCTTCGGCTACGACGGCAAGCGCGGCGTGCTAAGCGACCTGTGCTTTACCGTACCCGCGGGCAAAACCGTGGCCATCCTGGGCGCGACCGGCAGCGGCAAAAGCACCATCGTGCAGCTTTTGCAGCGGCTGTTCAGGCCGCAGTCGGGCGTCATCACGATCGGCGGGGTGGACATCCAGCAAATCGAGCGCGGCTATCTGCGCTCGCGCGTGGGCCTTGTGCTTCAGGAGCCTTTCCTGTACAGCAAGACGATCCGCGAAAACGTGGGCATCGCCGTGCGCGATCCCGCTCCCGACGCCATCGAGCGCGCCGCCCGGGACGCCGCCGCGCTTTCCTTTATCCTGGAAAGCGAGAACGGCTGGGACACCGTGGTGGGCGAGCGCGGCGTGACGCTTTCCGGCGGACAGAAACAGCGCGTCGCCATCGCGCGCACGCTGATGAAAAACAGCGATATCCTGATCTTCGACGATTCGCTCTCCGCCGTGGATACCGAGACCGACGCCGCCATCCGCAAGGCGCTCAGGGAACGCGGCAAAAACACCACCACCATCATCGTCAGCCACCGCATCGTCACGCTTTCGCAGGCCGACCTGATCCTGGTGGTGGAGAACGGACGGGTGACCCAGCAGGGAACCCATCAGCAACTGATTCATGAGGATGGGCTGTACAGCCGCATCTTTAACATCCAGACCGCCCTGGAAGCCGAATTCCAGGAGGAGGTGAACTGATTTTATGCAAGCGCAGCAGGAAAAGGATTATACGCAGAAATTTGAGCTTTCGCTGTGGAAAAAGCTGCTGCATTACGCGCCGCGCTACGTGAAGCACCTGATCGCCCTGGCCGTTTTCATGGCCGTGAGCGCGCTGATCGACGTGGCGTTCCCGCTGATGACCAGCTACGCCATAGACCGCCTGATCGCCGGGAACGCCGACGCGCCGCTGCACGTAATGGGTCATGTGGTGGAAGGGCTGGCCCGGCTGCTCGGCGTGACGAACATGACGGCCTTCATTATCGTGTACGCGCTGCTCGTGTGCTGCTCGGTGGCGACCATTTACGCCTTCCTGCACCAGGGCAGCGTGATCGAGGTCGGCATCTGCTACGAGATCCGCAGCCTGGGCTTCCGCAAGCTGCAGGAATTGCCCTTCAGCTTTTACGACCGTATGCCCGTCGGCTACCTGATGAGCCGCATGACCAGCGACGTGCAGCGCCTGGCCGAGACCATCGGCTGGAGCCTGCTGGACCTGTTCTGGGGCGCGGTCATGCTGATCATGTGCTCGGTCACCATGCTGACCATCAACTGGCGGCTCGGCCTGGCCGTCATGGCCGTGCTGCCGCCGCTGGGCGTGATATCGGTATGGTTCGAGCGCCGCATCCTCACGGCCTGGCGCAGCGTGCGCAAGACCAACAGCCGCATTACCGGCGCGTTCAACGAGGGCATTATGGGCGCGAAAACCACCAAAACGCTGGTGCGCGAGGAAATGAACAGCGAGGAATTCAACGAAATGACCGGCGAAATGCACGCGGCATCGGTTCGCGCGGCGTCGCTCAACGCCCTGTACCTGCCCATCGTGATCGCGCTGGGCTCGCTGGCAACGGCCTGGGCGCTGTGGCGCGGCGGCATGCTGACCCTCAAAGGGCTCATGACGCTCGGCGTGGTGCAGGTGTTCGTCAATTATACCGTGCAGTTCTTCGAGCCCGTGCGCAATATCGCCTCCACGTTCAGCGAGCTGCAGGCCGCCCAGGCCGCGGCCGAACGCGTGATCACGCTGCTGGAAACCGAGCCCGATATCGTGGATACGCCCGACGTGATCGCGGCCTTCGGCGACAGCTTCCACCCCAGGCGCGAAAACTGGCCCGAGCTCAAGGGCAGGATCGATTTTGAGCACGTCGATTTCAAATACCGCGACGGCGAAAAGGTGCTCAGCGACTTCAACCTGCACGTGAACGCGGGCGAAACCGTCGCCCTCGTCGGGCCGACCGGCGCGGGCAAGAGCACGGTGGTCAACCTGATCTGCCGCTTCTATGAGCCGACCGCCGGCGTGATCCGGATCGACGGCGTGGATTACCGCAGGCGCAGCCAGCTCTGGCTGCAATCCAACCTCGGCTATGTGCTGCAGGAGCCGCGGCTGTTCAGCGGCACGGTCCGCGATAACATCCGCTACGGCAAGCCCGACGCCACCGACGCCGAGATCGAGCAGGCCGCCAGGCTCGTCAACGCCGACGCATTCATCCGCTGCATGGAAAAAGGCTACGATACCGACGTGGGCGAGGGCGGCAGCCGCCTGTCCACCGGCGAAAAGCAGCTGATCTCCTTCGCGCGCGCGATCCTCGCCGATCCGCGCATCTTTATCCTCGACGAGGCCACTTCCTCGGTCGATACCGAAACCGAAGCCGTCATCCAGCAGGCCATTTCAAAGGTGCTCGCCGGACGCACGTCCTTCATCATCGCCCACCGCCTCTCCACCGTGCGCTCCGCCGACCGGATCCTCGTCATCGAGGACGGCGTCATCAAGGAGAGCGGCACGCATCAGCAGCTCCTGCGCCTGAAGGGCAGCTATTACCGCCTGTACATGAGCCAGTTCGAGGAGGAGCGCACAAGAAAGCTGCTCAGCGAGGCGTGAGGGGGGGGATACGTTAGGGGCCTCTGCGGCCCCTAAAACCCCGCACCAGGGGACTTCGCCCCCTGGACCCATCCCGGCGATGAAGCGTGGAGCGTAACCAAAACTTGCTTCCGCCTGTTTGGCCTATGGGGGCAAGAGTGCTCCCGGGCATAAAAACAAGAGGGGAAATTCACCGAAAAACAAGCGAGCTTGTTTTATCGGGAATTTTCCCTCTTGTTTCCTGTGCGCTGACGCCCCGCGCTACTGCCTGCGGCAAGCGCGGGTTTCGGGCGGCAATCTTCCGGATTGCCTGCCCTCAGTCTCGCTTCGCTCGAC
>CACWLY010000131.1:7727-11966 GCA_902761825.1 uncultured Eubacteriales bacterium | reverse complement strand
CCGGGGTCCGGGGAGGGGCTCCCTCCCCGGCGGGAGCTCGAGGGCAGCGCCCTCGTCGTTCTCCCTGATCTTATTTGACCATTTGCATCATGGCTCTTAGAACGCGAATAGTATGAGAAGAGCAGGGAGGGGAACGTTCGAGAGCTGCGCGGCCCTAACGTTCCCCTTCCTGCAACTGGTTCTCTGATGGATCGCATTCAGTCCCGTCGTTCCAGACGCAGAAATCGCCGTTCGGCCTGAGCGTGATCAGCGTGAGACCGGATTGCCTGGCCATTTCGATGCCGAGATCGGAGGGATACGTTTTGGAGGCCAGCAGCGGGACGCCGCTGCGGATCGCCTTTGAAACCATATCGGAGGGCATGCGCCCGGTGGTGAAGAGCAGGCATTTGCGCAGGTCGACGCCCTGCGCGCAGGCCCAGCCGACGGCCTTGTCGAGCGCGTTATGCCGCCCGATATCCTCGCGGCAGCAGAGGATCTCCGCGCCCATGGCGAGATAGCAGCCGTGCGCCGCGTGCGTCGCGCCGTAGAGCGGCTCTTCGCGGCGCATTCGCTCCGCGGCGCGCAGCAGCCAATCGCGCTCCCAGACGATGGGCCGCACATGGGGCATGCCGGCGCGCGCGGCGAGCAGCGTGCGGTTGTCGGTGCAGCAGGTGCCGATATCGACGCTTTCCGCGCCGGTCAGCTGCGCCGCCGCTTCTTTCCGAAGCAGCACCCGCGCCCGCGTCCCCATTTCGCAGATATAGATCTCCTCGATATCGCCGGGACCGCCGATCAGCCCCTCGGTCAGCAGCCGCCCGAGCACAAGCTCGCCCAGGTGCTCCGGCGTGCATACCACGCGCATCGCAGGGCGCTCGTTGATGATGATCTCCATCCGGTGCTCCGCAGCAACGCCGAGGGCAGGCCCGCCGTTCTGCGGAACGGCCTGCACCGCGCATTCCAGATGGCGGTCGGCCGAGCAGTCAATGATCCGCATTTTTTCATCCTTTCTCCGTGATACTGTTCTTCTGTTGAAAGCCAATTTGGGAAGGGTAAATTAAGACAGAAGAGGGAACGTTAGGGCCTACGCGATCCGGGGCCTTCCGGCCCGCCCCGCCCTACGCTGTTCGCTTGCGCTGGCCGAAGGCCAGGATTTTGATCCACTGGATCAATTTCCGGGCGCTGCGGGCCCCTAAGACCCGCGCCAAAGGGCCCGCTTGAGTCCGGGGCCTTCCGGCCCGCCCTACGCTGTTCGCTTGCGCTGGCCGAAGGCCAGGATTGCCATCCCATGGGAGGGGCTCCCTCCCCGGCGGGAGCTCGAGGGCAGCGCCCTCGTCGTTCTCTCTGATCTTAATTTTTTATTTGCATCATGGCTCTCAGAACGCGAATCGTATAAACCGGCGTAGAGCGGCCCGCCACCCGGCGGCATACCGGATCGCGGGCCGTTTTTTTATGCGCGCTCAGCGGTCTTCGGCGCGGTTTAAACCATTCAGGTACTGGCCCGTCATGCACGCCAGTATATAGGCGGCGGCGCATTCGTCGTCCTGCCAGATGTGCATGTTGTGCACTTCGGGGCAGAAGATCAGCTGTCCCAGGCCGGAGCCGGCCTCGCCCACCCGCAGGATCAGGGCCGAGCCGATGCTGATGCCGGTCAGAAAATCAAACAGCGTGCTGAAATCCCCGCGCAGCGGATCGAGGTTATTGAGCACGCAGACGCCGCCTGCAGTCAGCCGGTCCAGACCGGGCAGCACGCCCAGGCTTTCGCCGGTCAGCGCGTCGAAGGCGCGCCCGCCGCAATCGGCGTAGATCAGCCGGGACAGGCGCAGGGAAACGCGGAGCGGCTCGAAAACGGCCTTCATTTTTTCGCGCAGGTCGCGGCCCGCGGAAAAGCCCTCGGCCATCTGCCGGAAGGTTTCGTACATGCTGCGGCGGGCGAGGCTGGTGATCTGCAGGCGCTCGTGCTTTTCCCGCAGATAGATGATATAGCAGTTGCGGCCCTTTGATTTGCCGCGGTACAGCGCTTTATCGATCTTGGAAAAGAGGCCGTCGTAATCGTCGGCGTCCTTGGGGAAGGCGGCGCAGCCCGTGGTCGCCGTCAGCGTGACCGCGTACTCGCCGGCCGGGATCTCCCGCCGGAACACCCTGCCCGCGTACAGCGCCTCGTAAAAATCGTGCATGCGGTCGTAATCGTTGCCCTGAAAGGTGACCAAAAGAAATTCGTCGCCGCCGAAGCGCCCCACCAGGCCGTTCGCGCCCGCGCAGCGCCGCAGGTCCTCCCCGACGCGGGAAAGCACGATATCGCCCGTGCTGTGGCCGTAGCGGTCGTTGATATCCTTGAAGTTATCCAGATCGATGATCGCGAGCTCGTGCGGAACGCGCGCGTCGATCAGCCGCTGGACATAGCGCAGGATATACGGGCGCGAAAAGACGCCGGTCAGCGAATCGAGCACGAAACGCAGGCCGCTGTCCTGAATGACGTCCCGTAAAAGCGGATAGGCCGCCAGATCCTCGGCGCAATACATATACGGTGTCCTCATTTCCGTTCAAGGTTCTTATATTATACCTGAAACTGCCGGTTTATGCAATAGATTTGGAAACGCGCGGCGTCAGTCCCCGGCCGTCACGCGCAGGAAGACCTCCTCCAGGCTGTTTTCGGCCTCCTGCAGGCGCAGGATCGGCGCGTCGAGCCCGGCCAGCAGACGGAACAGCGCCTCGCGGACGGGCTTTTCCGGGTCGTACTCCAGCCGCAGCGACACCGCGCCGGCCTCGGGCGCGGGCAGGACGGACACCGCCTTCACGCCGTCGAGCGCTTTCACGGCGGGCAGCAGCCGTTTTTCGCCGCCGCGCGCGTCCAGCCGCAGCACGCCCGTGTTCTGCAGGCGCTTCAGGTCGCTGTCGCATACGATCCTGCCGTGATGCAATATGATCACGCGGTCGCACAGCGCCTGCACCTCGCTTAATATGTGCGAGCTGAAAATCACCGTGCGCCCCTGGGCGAGCTCGCGCAGCGTATGCCGGAACTCGGCGGTCTGCCGGGGGTCCAGGCCGGCGGTGGGCTCGTCCAGCACCAGCGCTTCGGGCTCGCCGCACAGCGCCTGCGCAAGCCCGACCCGCTGGCGGTAGCCGCGGCTCAGGTTGCCGACGCGGCGGCCCAGCACGTCGCGAAGGCCCGTTCTGTCCGCGATCTCGTTTACGTGCGCCGGGATATCGGCGGGCACCACCATCTTGAGCTCGCACGCGAAGCGCAGCGCCGCGCGCACCGTCATTTCGTCGTACAGCGGGGGCACGTCGGGCAGGTAGCCCAGCTGGCGCTTGGCCATTCGCGGCTGCGCGAGCAGGTCGTACCCGCCGATCGTCACCGTGCCCGAGGTAGGCGCGAGGCAGCCGGTCAGTATGTTCAGCGCCGTGGTCTTGCCCGCGCCGTTCTGGCCCAGCAGGCCCAGCACCTGCCCTTTCTCCGCCGTGAAGCTCAGGCGATCCACGGCCAGCTTTTCGCCGTAGCGCTTCGTAACGCCCGTTAATGTGATCATGCCCGCGTCCCTCCCGTGATGATATCTGATTATACCATGAATCGGCGCTCCGCGCATGGTTTTTTTCCCGCGCCGCCGCCGCGCGGGCCGGTTGCTTTACGAACGCGCAAAAGTATGCTATACTGAGCCTGCGTTCCCATCCGGAACGCGAAAAGGAGGATCAAATGTATCGCTATTCCCAGCAAATGCGTCAAAATACCGCAAATTTGCGCCTCTGGAACCGTATCCTGGCAATTTTGCTGATCCTGGCCATCGCGGGCGGCGCGGCGCTGGCGGTCTCCATGAACCGCGCCGATAAAATTGCCGATAAAGCCCGGCAGCAGCTGCTTTCCCGCGTGCGCGCCTGCTGCGCCGACGCAAGAAACCTTTCCGAAAAGCTCTCGACCTCGGTGCAGTCCAATACCGCCCTGCAGCTCGCGCATATCCGGCAGAATATTTATGCAATGGATCAGCTCAATACCGTCGCCGTCTCCCTGGACGGCGAAAGCGGCCGCATCGTGCCCGTCGAAGCGCTCAGCGCGCTCTACGAGGATATCGACACCTATTTCAGCATCATCACCACCAACACGGTCTCGGTGCTCGAGATCCGCGCCCTGATGCTCAACCACCTGATCGCCCTGCAGGGGCTTTTGTCGGATTAATACTATTCTCAATCTAAAATCTTATCATCTTTGGGTGTCTTTTCCGTCTTGGCGTTGCTTCATTCCGGTCAACGTAGCGCTGCTACGCCTCC
>CACWLY010000131.1:0-7716 GCA_902761825.1 uncultured Eubacteriales bacterium | reverse complement strand
GTCAACGTAGCGCTGCTACGCCTCCCTCCATTCAGCTTAGCCAGGGCGAAAAATCCATCCCAAATCTGATAATCTTTTATACTGAGAATAGTATAAACGGGAAACGCTCAGGGTCCGCGCGGCGAAACAGAAAAGGGATCCCCGGAAATGGAACGGGGATCCCTGTTTGTTTTTTATGCCCGGAGCCGGGCGCTTTTTTTACGACTGATGCTTTTCGGAGCGGCGGTGGCGCTGGGGCGTCTGCGCGCTCTGAGCGGCGGGCTGGGACGCGCCCTCGGCGTTCTGGGGCTGATAGGGGTTCGCGGGCGTCTGGGAACCGGGCGCGTTCTGGGTACGGGGCGGCGCGAACACCGAGGTCTGCTGCGGCGGGCGCTGGCTGCCCTGCTGATACTGCGGGCGCTGCGGCTGGGCGGGTACCTGCTGGGTGGGCCTTGCGTAGCCGCCCGCGCGGGCCTGCTGCTGTTGCTGCTGCCGCCGCTGGGCCGCGCGCTGGGCCGCCCTGCGCTGGTTGGCGCGGTAAATGGAATAGCCGTACGCGCCGCCGCCCGCGAGCACCGCCGCAGCGATGCCGACCCAGATCCAGCCGCTGCCGCCCGAGGTCTTCGCGTTGGGCTCGGGCGTGGCAAGCTCGTTCAGGCTGGCCGTCGCCAGCGGCACGGGGCTGTCGCTGGGCTCGGCGGTGGCCGTGGGCTCAAGCGAGGGCGAGGGCGCGGGCGTGGAGGCGGAAAGCTCGACGTCGGGCGTGGGCGAGGCGATGATATTGCTGAAGGGCTCGTAGGTCACGTTGGTCAGGGCGGGGTTTTTCCATACGCCGGAGTTGAAATCCTCGACTGAGGTAATGCTGCCGGTGGGATTGGCGGCGCTGTCGGCGCTGCCCGAAGCGGCGTTGGCGGCGGACTGCCGGTAGGCGTCGCTGGTCAGAAACTCGCTGAGCTCGCCCAGGCTGAGCACCTTGAAATAATCGGCCATCACGTAGCCTTCGGTGCCGGCCTGGTTGATATGGTACCAGAGCTGGCCGTTGACCGTTTCGGAGCCGAGCACCAGCGCGAAGGCGTACTGGCTCATCATGCGGATCTGGGTATTGGCGGTGCCCGCGCCGCTGCGCAGGCGCACGTTGTTGGTGGTCACGTAGCCATAGCTGCTCATGCTGCCCTGGCTGACGGGCGGCACGGTCACGGTATATTCGACGGCGGGGGCCAGCGTGCGCAGGCTCTGCTCATAGGCGGCGCGCTCGGCGGGCTCCATCATGCGCACCTGGTCGGAGCGCACATAGCCGTACAGCTTGCCGTACTGCACCACTTCCCAGTAGTAGGGCGAGCCGGTGACGTACTCCTGGCTCATGACCCAGAGCACTTCGTTCTGATCGAGCACGGCGGCGATCTCGGCCTTTTCATCGGCGTAATTGCGCAGCATCACGTTGCCGCCGTTGGTGACGGCGTAGCCGGTGTAGGGATCGGGCTTGACCGTGGGCGGCGTGGGCGTGTCGGTCTGCCGCATGGCGGCGAGGTACGGCATGGCCTCCTCGGCCGACACGCGGCGCAGGGCGTCGTCGGGCACGAAGCCGCTGACGTGCCCGGCCATTTCCTCGGCGCTGTTCCAGCATACGCCGTTCACGTACGCCTGGCCGTAGAGGTAGAGCAGCGCGCCCGCGGGCAGGGTGGACAGCGTGGTGTCGCTGACGGTGATGCCGGTGCGCAGGTCCACCGACCGCGCGGTCAGCGCGTAGCCGGTGTACGGCGCGGGCGAGGGCGTGGGCGCGTCGGTGGGCGCAAGGGTGGGCGTTGCGGGCGCGTCGGTCGGGGCCTGCGTTGCGGGCGCGTCGGTGGGCGCTTCCGTGCGCACGGGCATGGGCGTAGCGAGCGTGGCCTGGTAGGCGGCCGAGTCCGCGCCGGACATCAGGTCGATATACCGGGCCATCATGTAGCCGTCCCGGCCGCCGATATTGGCGCGGTACCATTTTTCGCCGTTCATGGTGATGGAATCGTAAATGAAGATCTTCTGGTTGCGGTTGTATTTGCCCTGGGTCTTGCTCTGCTTGCTGGCCTCGGCGCGGAAATTGACGCTGTCGGCGGTCAGGCTGGCCCAGCGGTCGATGATCGCGCCGTCGGGAATGGGCGTTTCGGGAACCGGGGAGGGCGTGGCGGGCACGGGCGTGCCGAACAGCGCGTTGAGATCCTCCTGGGTGAGCAGGCGCACCTGGCTGTCGCGCATATAGCCGGTCTGGTCGCCCACGGTGACGATGTACCAGGTTTCATTCAGGCTGTTGACCACGTAGCCGTCCACATGCGTAAGCTCGCCCTGGTTCGCCCGGCCGATGAGATTGGCGTCGTCGTCCGCGGGGAAGGAGCGCAGGGCCGTGCCGTCGTTCTTGGGATAGCAGTAGGCGTCCATATCGTACATCGGGTAGTCCAGCGGCGCGACGGTGGGGCTGGGCTGCGCGGTGGGCGCTTCGGTGGCGGGGATCTGGCGCAGGGTGAACACCAGGTAATCGGGGGTCAGCGTGCCGTCCTCGTCCAGACGCACGGAATATTCGCTTTCGCCCGCGATCTGCCAGCCTTCGGGGATCAGGGCGGGATCGGCGGCCACGCGGCGGTCGCCCACGCCCACGGCCACGCTCTGCGGCGCGGCCAGATCCTGGCCGTTTTCGCCGCGGTAGTACACCATGACGCTGCGGGTCATATCGCTGACGTTGTATACAAACTCCACCGAGGCGGGAGAGGCCGCGCCGTTTTCATCCACGGTCACGGTCACGCTGGTCGGGCCTTCGGGCCGGTAGCCCTCGGGCACGAAATCGGCGTTGGCCTCCACGGTGTTTGTGCCGGTAAAGCACTTGACGGTATTATCCACATAGAAGGGCTCGCTGCCGGTGGTCGTGCGGTAATACACCGGCACCAGCGCGAGGCTGGGTTCGGGGGTGTCGGTGGGGGTCTGCACGGCGGGCGCGTAGAGGAAGACGATCTCCTGCGCGTCCGCGCCGTTTTCGTCCACCGTCACGTACTTGCGGCCGTCGTCGGCCAGAATGTAGCCCTCCGGCAGGCCCTGCGGGTTGGAATCGATGGGATTGACGCCGGCCATGCAGCGCACGGTCTGGGGCTCGGCCACCTGCCGGCTTTCAAAATCCAGATAGCGCACGGTCACGTCCACGGGCGCGATAAAGAGGAAGGTGACGCTGTCGGGCGCGCAGACGCCGGAGGCGTCCACCGTGACGCGCACGGTCTGCTCGCCCTGCAGGACGTAGGCCGAGGAGACGCGGTCGGGATTGAACTGGATGTAGTTTTCGCCCTGGATCACGCTTGCCTCGGCCTGGGCCAGAAGGTTGCCGAGGTTGTCCACATAATACACGGGCACCGAGGTTTCCGCGATCGCCGGGGCCGGCGGATCGGTGGGCGTGGGGGTCGGGGTGGGCGCCGCCGTTTCGGTGGGCGTGGGCGTGTGGGTGGGCGTCGGCGTTTCGGTCGCCAGCGGCGCGTAAACGAAGATCACCTGATCGGGGTTCGCGCCCTCGGCGGTCACGGTGACGTGCCGGGTCTGCATGTCGGGAACATAGCCCTCCAGGACGGGCGCGGCGATCTCGTTGTCCCCGGCGTGGCACATCTGCTGCACGGGGGCGAGCAGATCGACGCCCTGAAGATCGCGGTAATAGACGGGCACGGGCACGTCGCTGACGCGGCGGACGTAATGGAAGGTGATCTCGGGCACGTCCGCTCCCTGCGCGGTCACGTTGACGAAGACCTGGCCGGGATAATTGTAATCCAGGTCGTAGCCATCGCGGGGCTCGGCTTCGACCGTGCTGACGCCGGGGGCGCACTGGCGCACATAGCTGTCAAAGGGCGCGTCGGTCTCGTCCACGCAGATCACGGTGACAGCCGCGCTTTCGATATGCTGCCGGTAATAGAACGCGGCCTGGGGCGGGTTCGCGCCGTTTGCGTCCACAAGGCCGCTCACCTGCGCGTCGCTGTCCAGGTCGTAGCCCGGGAGCTGCGGCGCGTCGACCGTGAACGGGCCGGGGGCGAAGACGCGGCTTTCGCTGCTCAGGACAGCGCCGCTGTCGCGATCCAGGCAGACGACGGCGACCTCGGCGGGCTGCGCCTGTCTCACGTACCAGAATTCCACGCGGGCGGGGTTCGCGCCATTCGCGTCCACAAGGCCGCTCGCCTGCGCGGCGCTGACCAGGTCGTAGCCCGGAAGCTGCGGCGCGTCGATGGTGAACGGGCCGGGGGCCTGCGTCGCGGCGCTGCTGCTCAGCTCCTGGCCGGTGGCCTGATCCAGGCAGACGATGACGACCTCGGCGGGCTGCGCCTGCCTCACGTACCAGAACTCCACGCGGGCGGGGTTCGCGCCGCTTTCGTCCACGACGCCGCTCGCCTGCGCGTCGCTGACCAGATCGTAGCCCGCGATGACGGGGGCGGCGACGGTGAACGGGCCGGGGGCCTGCATCGCGGCGTCGCTGCTCAGCTCCTGGCCGGTGGCCTGATCCAGACAGACGACGGTCACAAACGCCGCTTCGATCACCGGCGTTTCGGGGATGACGGCGGGCGCTTCGGAGGTGGTGGACATGTACAGGCTGTAACGCGACGGCTCCTGATCCTGCGCGTCGTAGCTGATCACGTTTATGAAATTGAAGCCCAGCTGGTCGCCGGCGTCCAGAAAATGAAATTCGCTCAGAGGCAGGCCCTCGGGCGGGATGACCTGGCCGTTTTCCAGCGCGACGGGGACGTACTGGCCGTAACTGTCGGTCACCGTCACGCGGACGTTCTCATCGTAAAAGACCTCCGCGGGCAGATACAGCCAGAAGCTGTTTTCATAGCCCGCCGCCGTGACCGGCAGGGACGCGCGCTGCTGGTCGCCCCAGGTCAGGGTAAAGGTCAGGGCGGGCAGGGGCTGCTCGGCCAGGGCGGCCGGGACCGCGCCAAGCTGGCATACCGCCAGCAGCGCCGCAAGAAGCAGCGCGCCGATCCTGCGCAGCGGGGTTTCACAGAACAATGCTTTCATGCAAACGCCTCCTCGGACGATTTGTTGCAAAAAGGGAATATTATGTTTCGATTATATTACGAATTAGTTCGCTCGTCAATTCCCGGCGGCGCGGCATTTCTTGTAAATTATTATTCGGCGCTCCCCCGCAATAACGGAAAAAACCCGCCCGAAGGCCGTTTTTCCGGCGGCCGGGGGACGGCGGGCGGCGGTTTGCGCCGCGATCTGTAAAAACTGCGGAAAAATGATGAAAACGCCGGTTGAATATTACGAAACGATTGACGGAATGTTTCAAAAGTTATATAATGTTAATTGGCGTTCACGGGCCCTAACTTCTGACGGGTGGAAGGAGAATTGAACATGAGGACCTCCTCAAGGCTGAATATAGCGGTGGCGGCGCTGGGCGTATTGCTGGCGATTGCGTTCATCGTTATCGTGATATCGGAAAGCCAGGTGCGCGATCTGAAGGATACGCTGGACCAGAACAATTACCGGCTCAGCAACGCGCAGCGGTCGCTGTCCGATAAGGAAACGGAGCGGCAGGAGCTGGAAACCCAGCTGAAGCAGAAGGAAAGCGACCTGCAGGACACGCTGAAGGAATTGGAAAAGGTCCGCAGCGCGCTGGATGCCGCAAAGAGCGAGCTGGACAGCGTGAAGGCCGACCTGCTGGACGCCAACGCGGGCATGGAAAACAGGACCCGCAACCTGTCCCAGGCCGAGAGCGACCTGGCCGGGATCCGCGAGCAGATGGCCTCGCTGCAGGCCGCGCTGAATGAGAAGGAAGCGCAGAGCGCGGCCGCCGAGGAGAGCCTGAACGCCCTGCGCGCCCAGCTGGCCGAGGCAAAAAACAGCCTGGCGGCTTCTCAGAACGCGCTGGAGCAGAAATCGGCCGCGCAGGCCGAGACCGAAGCCCGGCTCGCGGAAGCGCAGCAGTCGCTGGACGCCATGAAGCTCGATCTGGAGAAAACCAAAAAGCTGATGGAAGAAGCGCAGCAGCAGCGCGATGAAAACATGGCGGCGCTGGAGAGCGCGCAGACCGAGATCGCGGCGATCAAGGCGCAGCTGGCCGACGGCGCGGCGCTTCAGCAGAGCGCGGAAGCGAACAGCCAGGCCGCGCTGGAGGAAAGCCGGAACGCGCTGGCCGAAATGACGGCGAAGCAGCAGGAGACCGCCGCGGCGCTGGAAGCGGCGAACGCGCAGGTCGCGGACATGACTGCGAAGCTGGAGGAAGCCGAGACTGTCCGGCAGGCGGCATTGGAAGAAAACAAGGCGGCGCAGGAAGGCAATCAAGCCGCGCTGGAAGAGAGCCAGGCGGCGCTGGCCGAAATGACCGCGAAGCAGCAGGAGACCGCCGCGGAGCTCGATCACATGGTCGCGCTGCACGGCAGCACCGCTGCGGCGCTGGATACGGCCAAGGCCGAGCTGGATGCGGCCAAGGCGCAGCTGGCGGAATTGACGGAGAATCAGGAAACCGCGCAGGCGGGCAATCAGGCCGCGCTGGAGGAGAGCCAGGCTGCGCTGGAAGAGAGCCGGAACGCGCTGGCCGAAATGACCGCGAAGCAGCAGGAGACCGCCGCCGAGCTCGATCACATGGTCGCGCTGCACGGCAGTACCGCCGCGGCATTGGAGGCGGCGCAGCAGGCGTCGGCGGAACAGCAGAGCGCGCTGGACGCGGCGCAGAAGGAACTGAACACCGTGCGCGCGCAGCTGGCCGAGATGACGGAGCGTCAGGAGAGCACGGCGGCGGAGCTGGAAGGCATGCGGCTGCAGATGGCCGAACTCCAGGCCGCCTTGGCGCAGCAGCCTGCGGTCGCAGAACAGCAGCCCGAGGTCGCGGCGCAGCAGCCTGAGGTCGTGGAACAGCAGCCCGAGGTCGTGGAACAGCAGCCCGAGGTCGTGGAACAGTGGCCCGAGGTCGTGGAACAGTGGCCCGAAAATACGGAGCAGTGGCCTGAGAATACGGAGCAGTGGCCTGAGAATACGGAGCAGTGGCCTGAGAATACGGAGCAATGGCCTGAGAATACAGAGCAATGGCCTGAGAATACGGAACAGTGGCCCGAGAATACGGAGCAATGGCCCGAGAATACGGAGCAGGAGCCTGAGACCGCTGAGCAGCAGCCTGAGTATACCGAGCTGCAGCCCGAATACGAGACGAGCAGGGAAACGGTCCGCGTGGGCGGATATGCCGTCAACGTGCTGGCCGGCTACAGCGGCTCGGTGCAGGATGAAAACGGCGGGTATCAGTTCTATTACGGCGGCAACTTCCTCCGCCTGAACGCGGCGGCGCTTTCCGAGGGCAGCGCGTGGATGGCGACGGAGGACCTTTACCGGCAGACGCTGAGCGAGATCCTCGCGCAGGCCAACGGCCAGCTGCTTTCCGAGGAGATCGTCACCGTGAACGGCGAGCCCGCGTATTGCGCGCAGGTGAATATGTACGGCCTGCAGTCCAGCCTGCTGCTCTATGCCGGCGCGGGTCAGCCCGCCATGTTCCAGGCGTCCTATATGTGCCTGGACGGCGACGGAACGCTCGCCGAGCAGGTGATCGGCGCGCTGGCGGCGACCCTGCGGGTGGAGTAATAAGAGAAGATACCGTTATTTTGCTCTTAAGAGCCGTGATACGAAGGGTGAATTAAGAGCAGGGAAGGAAACGTTAGGGCCTACGCGGCCCTAAGACCTGCGCCAAAGGGCCCGCTTGGGCCCTCTGGACACCCATCCCGACGATGAAGCGCAGAGCGTAAACCAAAC
>CACWLY010000130.1 GCA_902761825.1 uncultured Eubacteriales bacterium | reverse complement strand
CGCAGGCAGGCTAAGGGCGGGCAATCCGCAGATTGCCGCCCGCAACCCGCGCTTCCCGCAGGGAGCAGCGCGGGGCGAGCCAGAAGAAAGCGCGTTTTCCCTGCCTGTTTCGCGGAAATTCAGCGTCTTTATCTTAAATCCCCCTTCGCATCATGGCACATAAAATAAAATAATACTCACGGCGGATCGGGCGGTCGTCCGCGAAAAATGACAGTTCGGAAGCCCCGGGGAGGTGTTCGCGCGCTCCGCCTTGCGCCCGCGGCGCGATCATGATATAGTGTATCCGTGATCAAGAGAACGCGCCGTGCGGCGCAAAGGAGGAAGCACACATGAACAATGCCCCGTATCAGAATGCCCGCCCCGTAAAGACCCCCCTGAACAAGAAACTGGTCAAGGGCGTGTCGCTGCTGGCTGCGCTGGCGGTGCTGGCGCTGGTGCTGTACGGTTTCTGCACGTCGGTGGTGCCCACCGGGTACACCGGTATTCTGACCACCTTCGGCAAAGTAGCCGATTACACCCTGGATGCGGGCTTCCATTTCAAGAGCCCCTTCCAGAAGGTGACGCTGATGGATAACCGCGAGCAGAAAAACAGCTTTACCACCGAGGCCTTCTCCAGCGATATCCAGCAGGTGGACGTGATCGGCTCCATCAACTACAACATCAACAAGACCACGGCCATGAACCTGTTCAAGGACGTAGGCGTCAATTATTTCAACACGCTGGTCTCTCCCCGCATGCTGGAAAACCTGAAGGCGGTATTCAGCAAGTACACGGCGGAAGAGCTGATCTCCTCCCGCGAGCAGCTTTCCGTGCAGACCCGTGAAGCGCTGTCCGGCGAGATGTCGCGCTACGGTATCAACATCATCAGCGTGTCCATCGAGAACATCGACTTTACCGACGCCTTCACCGACGCCGTCGAAGCCAAGCAGGTGGCCCAGCAGAGCAAGCTGAAGGCCGAGATCGAGCAGGACCAGGCCACCATGGAAGCCCAGCAGGCCGCCAGCCGCAAGAAGATCGCCGCCGAGGCCGAGGCGAACGTAAAGAAGATCAACGCCGACGCCGCCGCCTACGCGATCCGCGCCGAGGCCGAGGCCAAGTCCGAAGCCAACCAGAAGATCGCCGAATCGCTGACCACCGAGCTGATCAAGTACACCGAGGTTTCCCAGTGGAACGGCCAGCTGCCCACCTACATGGCGGGCGAAGGCAGCCAGACAGTGCCCGTGCTGAACATGGGCGGCAACGAATAAACGCGCACCGATCACCGGCTCCCGCGCGGTACCGCGCGGGAGCCGGTGATTTCATGCCTGCGTCTTTGTACTTTCGCCGCCTTTCCGGGCGCCTGAACGATCATTTTCACCCGAAAATGCCATTACGCAGGAAATCGACGCTTCGGCCGAACCGGTAAAACCGCCTGATTTTCCATATTTTTCTTGCATTCGGGCATAACTGGTGCTATAATATTAAAATGTGTGCGAATGGGCGATTTTCGCCCCGGCACCGTGATTGAACGCAATTTGCGCAGGAGGGTCCCACATGTCTTACACCGTCGAAAAGATCGCAAGCAACAAGGTAAAACTTACCTTCACGGAGAGCGCCGAAGCGTTTGAAGCCGCCATGCAGAAGGCTTATCTCAAAACCCGCGGCAAAATCAACGTGCCCGGCTTCCGCAAGGGCAAGGCTCCGCGCAAGCTGATCGAAAACATGTACGGCGAAGCCGTATTCTATGACGACGCTTTTGAAATCATCGCCCAGCCCGCTTACGACGAAGCGGTCAAGGCCGACAGCCTGAACCCCGTGGATCGTCCCGAGGTGGATATCCAGCAGATCGGCAGCGGAAAAGACCTGCAGTTCACGATCGAAGTATTCGTAAAGCCCGATATCACCCTGGGCGAATACAAGGGCGTGGAAGTGAAAAAGACCGTCAGGCCCATCACCGAGGAAGCGATCTCCGCCCGCATTGACGCCGACGTCGAGCGCGCCAGCACCACCGAGGACGTGACCGACCGCGCCGTGGAAGCCGGCGATATCGTCAACCTGAACTATGCCGGCACCGTGGACGGCGTGGCCTTCGAGGGCGGCACCGCCGAAAACCAGAGCCTGACCATCGGCAGCAACATGTTCATCCCGGGCTTTGAGGAGCAGATGGTGGGCATGCAGATCGGCGAAGAGAAGGATCTGAACGTCAAATTCCCCGAGCAGTACCATGCCGCCGAGCTGGCCGGCAAGGACGCCGTGTTCCATGTGAAGGTCAACGGCATTCAGCAGAAGGTCAAGCCCGCCCTGGACGACGATTTCGCCGCCGACGTAAGCGAGTTCGACACCTTCGAGGCGTACAGGAAGAACATCGTCGATACGCTGGAAAAGAACGAAGCCGAGCGCGCCGAAGCCGAGCTGGAGGATAACCTGGTTCAGAAGGTGGTCGACGCCGCCGACTGCGACATCCCCGACGCCATGATCGAGGACGAGATCACCACCATGATGCGCGAGATGGAAATGCGCATGGCGTACCAGGGCCTGCGGTTTGAGGATTACCTCAAGTATACCGGCCAGACCGCCGACCAGATGCGCGAGCAGTACAAGGGCGAAGCCACCAACCGCGTCAAGACCCAGCTGGTGCTGGAAGCCATCGCCAAGGCTGAGAACATCGAAGCCAGCGACGAGGATCACCAGACCGCCATCGCCGACCAGGCCAAGCGTATGGGCCGCGAAGCCGAGGAGTTCAAGGCCAGCCTTTCCGAGGGCCAGCTGGCTTACCTGCGCGAGACCGCCGGCATCAAAAAGACCATCGATTTCCTCAAGGCCAACGCCGTGATCACCGAAAAGGGTGAAGAGAAGGCCGGGGAAGAAACCAAGGCTGAAACCAAGGAATAATAAAAAAAGGCGCAAGCGCCTGCACGGAGGGCTGCCAAGGTATTTGGCAGCCCTCCAAACAAAAAAAGCATAGGACGCGGCGTGGGGGCATATAATGGAACTGCGCGTCCTGTGCGCATCGAAGCCCCCGGAGGACAGAAATGAGCATCCTGATTCCCAACGTCGTGGAGCGCACCAGCAACGGCGAGCGCGGCTACGACCTGTATTCCCGCCTGCTCAAGGACCGGATCATTTTCCTGGCGGACGAGATCAACGACCAGGTGGCCAACATCGTGATCGCCCAGCTGCTGTTCCTGGAAATGGATAACCCCGAGGCCGATATCAGCCTGTATATCAACAGCCCGGGCGGCAGCGTTACCGCGGGCATGGCCATCTACGACACCATGAACTATATCAAGCCCGACGTGCGCACGGTCTGCATAGGCATGGCGGCCAGCATGGGCGCGTTCCTGCTGATGGCGGGCGAAAAAGGCAAGCGCCTGGCCCTGCCCAACAGCGAGATCATGATCCATCAGCCCCTGGGCGGCGCGAGCGGCCAGGCCACCGACGTGGAGATCCGCGCGAAATGGCTGCTGCGCACCAAGGACAAGATGATCCGCATGATGAGCGAAATGACCGGCCAGCCCGAGGAAAAGCTGCGCCTGGACTGCGAGCGCGACTATTTCATGAGCGCCGAGGAAGCGCTGGAATACGGCGTTATCGACCAGATCTATTATCCCCGCAAAAAGAATGCCTGAGGTGAACAATGCCCAAGGATGATTTCACTGCGCGCAGGCTGCACCGGTGCAGCTTCTGCGGAAAAACCCAGGATCAGGTCCGCCGCCTGGTGGCCGGTCCCAATGTGTTCATCTGCAATGAGTGCGTGATGCTTTGTCACGATATCATTGCCGACGACCTGCTCTCCCCCATGAACGCCGGAAAGAGCGCCGATATTCCGCTGCCCAGCGAGATGAAGGCCGTGCTGGACGAGTACGTGATCGGCCAGGACGATGCCAAGCGCACGCTGTGCGTGGCGGTGTACAACCACTACAAGCGCATCGGCGCGCCCGCGAAGGCCGGCGACGTGGAGCTGCAAAAATCCAATATCCTGATGGTGGGCCCCACCGGCTGCGGTAAAACGTACCTTGCCCAGAGCCTGGCCCGCATCCTCAACGTGCCCTTCGCCATCGCGGACGCCACGGCGCTGACCGAGGCCGGATACGTGGGCGAGGACGTGGAGAACATCCTGCTTCGCCTGATCCAGGCGGCGGACGGCGATATCCAGGCGGCCCAGCGCGGCATCATCTATATCGACGAGATCGACAAGATCAGCCGCAAGGGCGAAAACGTGTCCATTACCCGCGACGTCAGCGGCGAGGGCGTGCAGCAGGCGCTGCTCAAGATCCTGGAGGGCACCACCGCCAACGTGCCGCCGCAGGGCGGCCGCAAGCACCCGCATCAGGAGTTCATGCAGATCGACACCACCAATATCCTCTTCATCTGCGGCGGCGCTTTCGACGGGCTCGCGCCCATCATTCAGCAGCGCATCGGCAGCCGCACGCTGGGCTTCGGCGCGAAGCTGACCGGCGACAGCAACGACGAGGCCGCCAGCGCGCTCAAGCAGCTGCGGCCCGAGGACCTGATGAAGTACGGCCTGATCCCCGAGTTCGTCGGCCGTCTGCCCGTTGTGGTCACGCTGGATAAGCTGGACGAAAAGGCGCTCGTGCGCATCCTGACCGAGCCCAGGAACGCCCTGGTCAAGCAGTACGCCAAGCTGCTGGAGCTGGACGGCGTCGAGCTCACCTTCGACGACGACGCGCTGACCGCCATCGCCAGCCTGGCCATGCAGCAGAAGAGCGGCGCGCGCGGACTGCGCGCCATCATCGAGCGCGCGCTTCTGGATACCATGTTCGACCTGCCGGGCCAGAAGGACGTGACCGCCTGCAAGGTGACCCGCGACGTGATCCTGAACGGCGCAAAGCCGCAGCTCACCCGCGCGGCGCACATCTCCCGCAGCAAAAAAGCCGCGCGGACCGAAGCGGATCAGCCCGACGCGGTATAAGCCGGTTCCGCTTTCAGGAACCGATTCACGAAGGATATATTCTCACAGAAAAGGAAACGTCAGGTGTCTCTGCGGCCCCTGGCGTTTCCTTTTCTCGTCCGGGGTTTCCGGAATCGCGCCGCTTGTTTTTATGCGGGGGAAAATATGGACTTTTCGCCCGATTATGATAGAATATACATTATTTGGAACATTCGGTAGGACCGGAACGGAGAGGGATTCACGATGAGAAAGACGCCGCTTCTGATTGCTTTGCCCGCGGCGCTGCCGGTCCCGTGCCGCGCGGCCGCGGCGTGCTACGTGATCGAGGAGCCCGTTGAGGGCTACATCACCCGCTATGAAAACGTGGGCGTGTACGCGGACATCACCGACCGCTGCTGCGACGGCGGAACCATCGTCAACAAGAAAATCCCCAAAACCGGCGACAGCGCGCCCCTGGCCCTGTGGGCCGGGATGATCGCGCTCGGCGCGGCGGGCCTGAGCGCGGCGCGCGCGATGGGCAGGCGGGGGAAAGCCGGTAAATAACAGGATTACACATGGCCCTGTCCGTTTTGGCAGACAGGGCCTGATATTGCGAACAGTAAAAGAGCGCCGTATTTCCGCGAAACAGGCAAGAAAAACGCGCTTTCTTCTGGCTCGCCCCGCGCTGCTCCCTGCGGGAAGCGCGGGTTGCGGGCGGCAATCTGCGGATTGCCCGCCCTTAGTCTGCCTGC
>CACWLY010000129.1 GCA_902761825.1 uncultured Eubacteriales bacterium | reverse complement strand
GAGGCGTAGCAGCGCTACGTTGACCGGAATGAAGCAACGCCAAGACGGAAAAGACACCCAAAGATGATAAGATTTTAGATTGAGAATAGTATTATTTATTCGCGTTCCGAGAGCCATGATGCAAATAAAAGCGCCGTATTTCCGTGAAACAGGGAGGAAATACGCGCTTTCTTTTGACTCGCCCCGCGCTATTCCCTGCGGGAAGCGCGGGTTGCGGGCCGGAAGGCCCCGGACTCAAGCGGGCCCTGGCGAAGAGCTCGAGAGCGAGCAGCTCTCGAACGTTCCTTTTCTATCTGAATTCACCCTCCGTCAATTGGCTCACAGAAGAAGGATCACATCACTCCACGCTGAAAGCGATGATGCACACCACGTTGCCGCTCTTCTGCGGAACGCCGTCGAAGCGGCAGCGCAGGCGGACGGGCGCGCCTTCGGGCGGGGTGTAGGTGCACACGTCGTTCAGGTCGGAGAAATGCCCGCGGAACTCCCAGTAGCGGTCGCGGCTCCTGTGCTCGGCCGGCGTATCCAGCCGCTCCAGGAAGCTGCCGTCGTTCAGCGCCTGCTGGAAGGCCGCAAGGTCCATGCCCAGCGTTTTTTCCAGGCCGTGAACGGCCACCTCATAGCGGATGCTGCGGTCCTTATACATATGCACGAATACGATGCTGCTGCTCAGGTACGCGGTCAGCAGGCGCATCTGGTTGCGCAGCTTCATGGTTTCGGTGATCTCGATGGTCACGCACTGCCAGCAGAGGCTGCCGAAGCGGTCGGTGAGCCGGTTCTTTTCGGCGACATAGATATACCCGCCGTTTTTATGCTTCAGCCGGTAAGACCGGATATCGTCCAGATTGCCCGCCGCGATGGCGTCCGCGTCGGCCTTGAGCGCGGCGCGGTCGTCGGGATGCAGCATATTGAGCAGCCTGTTTTTGAATTTCGTGCGGATCTCCTCGGCGGTAAAGCCGGTCATATCCAGGAAGTTCTGGCTGATATACAGGAACTGATACCCGTTGTCCGTGGTGCAGCGGTAATAGCCGCCCGGCAGGTCCACGTTGACGTACTGCAGCTCGGTCACATCCTGAGTGGACGCGTAAAACGTCTTTCCGCTGACATCCTCGTCCATATAGTAGACATGCACGCGCATCCAGAAAATGGTGCCGTTGGGCTTATACACCCGGAAAACGCCGCAGGCGCCGTTGACGCGGTCGCGCTCGGCCTGGCTCAGCAGCCGGAAAAACGCGGGCACATCGTCCGGATGGAAATATTTCTGGATTTGATAGCGGCGCTCCTCCAGCACGTCGGCGTCCAGGCCGACCATCAGGTAGAACTGCTGGTTGAAGCGCAGGATATCGACATTATCGTCCTTCTGACGGTAGAAGCACACCGGGCCGAGCATATTGTTGAGCATGGCGTCGCTGTATATGTTCGCGTCCATGAACTCCCTGATATGCAGCTGCTGGTTGGCTTTGAAGATGAACCCCTTGTAATCCACCAGGGCCGGGTCCGCGAGCAGGGCTTCAAAATCGTCCGTCGTCATGGGCCTGTAAAAATAAAAGCCCTGCATATACCGGCAGCCCAGGTCGGCCAGGAAGCGCACCTGCTCGGGCGATTCCACGCCCTCTATGATCACCGGCGTGCCCAGCGTTTTGGTCATATTGATGATCGATTCCACGATGCTGATGCCGCGGCGCTCCTCCTGCATGTTGAAATGCAGGAACTGCGCGTCCAGCTTGATGATATCCACGCTCAGCCTGCGCAGCATATTCAGCGAGGAATAGCCGCTGCCGAAATCGTCCATCAGCACCATAAAGCCCATCTCGCGCAGCTGCCGCATGGCGTCGCCGACGGTGGCGCTGTCCTCGGCGTAGGCGGACTCGGTGATCTCCACCTTGAGATATTTAGGCGGCAGATCATACTTTGCGATCAGCTCCTTCAGGTATCCGGGCACGTCGATCGTAAACAGATCGACGCGGGACACATTGACCGAAACGGGAACGGGCTCGATCCCGCGGTCCATGACGCCGCGCAGCCAGGCGCAGACGCTTTCCCAGATAAACTGATCCAGATTGGTGATGATGCCGTGCTTCTCCATGACGGGAACGAACACTTCGGGAGAAACGAAGCTGCCGTCCGGCCTGCGCCAGCGGGCCAGGGATTCCGCGCCTACGACGGCGCCGTTGGACACGCGGCACTGGGGCTGCAGATAGAAGGTGATCTCGCCGTTCTCGAACGCGCGCTGAAAATCGCCGAGCATCCGGAACTCCCGCGTGTTCTGCTCCTGCATGGCGGCGTCGTACAGCTGGATGCGCGTGCGGTAATTGCCCTTTACGCCCTCCGCGGTCAGCGCCGCGTGATTGAAAAGATCGAGCGCCTGGCCATCCGGATCATCGATCAGGCAGACGCCGAAGATCGGCAGGAAGCCCGCCGTGCCGTTCTGTTTTTGCAATATCCCCCTGAGCGATTCAAACAGCCCGTCTATATCGGCCCGTTCATACGGGATCATCAGGCAGAAGTCGTCCTGCCCGCGATAGCCCGCCAGGCCGCCGTGACGGTCCGCGTACTCCCGCAGGATTCCGCCGTACCTGCTCAGCAGCCGGGCGGCCTTCTCCTGGCCGTTCCAATCCCGGAACAGCTTGAAATGCTCGATATCGATGGCGATCATGCACCATTCGCCCTTGAGGCAGGGTATCCGCTCCTGCGAGAGCGCGAAGAACGCCTTTTCCGTATACAGGCCGGTCAGCTCGTCCCGCATGGACCGGTAATCCGGCGCGCCGACCGATCCGCGCGCGCTCATTTCCTTTTCGGCCTGAATATCGTATATGTACAGCTGCACGATGCCGGCGGGCAGGCCGTAGCGCTCGCCGCAGATCAGCACCTGCTCGGTCCAGCCCCAGCCGCCGTTCTCCAGGCGGTTGCGCAGCTCGACGGAAAGAAAGCCGGGCGAGGAAGCCTTATCCAGCCTTTCGCGCAGGCTGTTGGGCTCAAACACCGCGCAAAAAACGTCGCGGTCGTCCGGATGCACCATCTTTTCGGCCGCGTAAGCGTACAGCAGGGAATAGCTTCCGCTGATCGAGGGAAGCATATATTTTCCGGGAATATGCGCAATGTTCCGGATCGTGTTTCCGTTCAGGTCGATTTCCGCCAATTCGTCGAAGGACGTCTGGGCTATCGTGTCAAGAATGGCCGATCTGTCTTTCGACTGCAGCAGCATTCGCAGGTAGTCCGATTTCATCTCGGTTCTCTCCTTTTTCCGGTAACGCGCGGAAAGGCAGGGGCGTACGCCGGGAAAATGAATAACAGGCTGTGTTCCGCCATCGTATAAAAGCGCGTCCGCGTTCCGGAGAAAAGCCGCGCCGCGGAAGGCTCAGGCACAGCCCGGCTTTGATCATTGTCATATTTTACCATGAACGCGCGGCAAAAACAAGCCCGCGTCCCCCGGCGTGCGACGCGGAGCCGGAAACAATAATAAACGGGGAAACGATCAGAAGCGACGCCCCTTTCCGTTTCCCCGCAAATCGCAAAACAATTACGTCATTCGCATTCTATAATACTATTCTCAGTTATAAAAGATTATCAGATTTGGGATGGATTTTTCGCCCTGGCTAAGCTGAATGGAGGGAGGCGTAGCAGCGCTACGTTGACCGGAATGAAGCAACGCCATGACGGAAAAGACACCCAAAGATGATAAGATTTTAGATTGAGAATAGTATAAGAAGTACAGAATTACAGATCGCCCTCCGGGGCGTCCTCCGGGACGTCCAGGAAGAGCTGGTAGTTGACGCCGTCAAACATGATCGTATCGGGCAGCGGAGGCTCCTCCTCTTTCTGTCCGCTCAAAGCGTTCAGAGCGTCGATATCGGCGTTCTGATACTCCTTCCGGGACATGACGCCGAAGTTTTTGGGATCAAAGCTTGCGACGCTGGTATCGCCGTAATGATCGGCGGTAAAGCGGAAGTCGATCTCCAGTTTGTTGCGCGTGCCCCGGGCGTCGATCACGACCAGGCCGAGCGTGCCCTCGGCGGAGGTGATGCGGTTTTCCTTATCGGTGGCGAGCACAAAATCCGTATCGCCGATCTCGAGCGCGTCCAGGCTGCGCAGGATGCGGCGGGTGATGGTGCCGTTGCCCGTCCCCAGGGTGCGGAGATAGGCGTCGTAATCGTAGACCATGCGATAGCTGCCGTCCGCATTCACGTAAATCAGCGCCGCTTTTCCGTCCTTGCGGACCAGATCCAGGTATTCTTCCATCATCCGGTCGTAGATTTTGTTGTAGGCGTCGAGCAGCTCGCTGTTGTTGGTGTAAATGATGGCGTCCAGCACGCTGCGGGAAAGCGCTTCGCCGGTGACCTTTTGATAATAGGCGCAGTACGCCGCGTCGAAATCGGCAAAGTCCACTGTCTGCAGGCCGTTTTTGACATAATATTCGGTGAGGGTGGCGTAATAATCCACGCTGCCGTCCGCCTTGATCAGCGCCACGCCGTCGTCGTAGGTATCGTAGATCACGTCGGCGAGCTCTTTATACATGGCGTCCTCTACGGTCTGATACTGCTCGTTTGCGCGCTTGCTCTTTTCGGTATCCCCGTCCCAGAGCAGGTCATAAAAATCGTCGGGCAGCTTTTCGCCGTACAGCTTCCGGTAATACGCCGCGAAGGTCGCGCTGTAATCGTCGTATGTAATGATAACCTCCGTGGGCTCTTCCTCGACCTGCTGCTGCATGCCGCCTATCCAGCCGTAGTCCACCCAGAAGAAGCGCTGGGCGGCCAGCTGGGCCATCACGGTGCCCGCGGCGTTAACCAGCGCCGGGGTCTGGCCTTCGCGCAGGGCGACATGGTACCGCGCGCCGTCCTCGCCGTCCGTGACGGTGATCAGGTCGGAAAAGCTGCTCTCGGTGGCGTCCACGACAAGCGCGCCGAGGCGCGCCAGCGCGCGGCTCAGCGTGCTGCCCGACAGGATGGAACGGCTTACCGCCGTGCTGCTCGTATGGTACACATACGGATTATCCGCGGGATCAATGGCATAGGCGACCGGGCCGTTGCCCACCACGGTAAAGCCGCTTTCGGCCAGCGTGCCGTTGAGCAGGGGCGTAAGCAGCCTGAGCTCGAACAGCGAGTTCACGTCATCCTGTTTGTATGTGGCGTCCAGCGTTTTAAAGGGCAGCCCGTTATACACAAATTCGGCATGCGCGGTCAGCGTAGCGTTGTCCGTATCGAACAGCAGCGCCGTTCCGGCGCGGTACAGCGCGCCCACAGCGCCTTCCGCCAGGGCGGAAACCGCGATCACGGCGCAGACGCACAAGCTGATTGCAAGCAGAAAAATCCGGCGGTTTCTTTTCATTTTCTTCTCTCCTTCACCGCTGCGCGTAGGCAGGAATTTATTGACATCACTAATATAACGCATTTTCAGCCGTTTTTCATCCCGCCGGAAAATACAATTTGTAACAATTTTATTAACAAATAAACAACAGGTGCAAATTCACTCATTTTTTGTTATAATATGCGCGAGAAGGAGGTGGCTCCGTGTTTCAGATTCTGGTTGTAGAGGATGACGTCAATGTCCGGAAGCTGATGAAGGCGGTGCTGACGCAGTACGGCTACAAGGCTTTGCTGGCGAGCGACGGCATCGAGGCGCTTCGGATGATGGAGTCCCATCACGTAGACCTGATCCTGCTGGACGTGATGCTTCCCCGCATGGACGGCTACGATTTTACCCGTACCCTGCGTGAGAGCGACGTTGACACGCCGATCATGATGATCACCGCCAAGGAAACGCCGCAGGACAAGCGCAGGGGCTTCCTTGCGGGAACGGACGATTATATGGTCAAGCCCGTGGACGAGGAAGAAATGATGCTGCGCGTGGCCGCCCTGCTGCGCCGCTCGAGGATCGCCGCCGATCATCGGCTGCAGATCGGCTCCACCGAGCTCAATTTCAATTCCTTATCCATCAATGTGAACGGCAAGTATGAATCGCTACCCAAGAAAGAGTTCCTGCTTCTTTTCAAGCTGCTTTCCTATCCGGGACGTATTTTTACCCGCCGGCAGCTGATGGACGATATCTGGGACATGGGCAGCGAATCGGACGAACGCACGGTGGACGTGCATATCAACCGGCTGCGCGACCGCTTCCGCGGCAGCAACGATTTCAAGATCCAGACGGTGCGCGGCCTGGGCTATAAAGCGGTGATCCCGGAATGAAAAAAAAGCACCTCACGGTCCGGCAAACGCTGATCCTGTTCGTGTTTTCCATCCTGATGATCAGCAGCCTCGTTACCTGGCTGGTGTCCATTACCCTTTACCATTTTCGCCTGGTGCCCGCCCAGCTGTATATCCGCCTGGTGCCGCTGATAAGCACGCTGGCCTTTTCCATGCTGGTCGGCACGCTGACGGCCTCGCGGCTAAGCAGGTATTACCTGCGCCCCGTCAACCTGCTGCGGGACGCCAGCGAAAAAGTGGCGAAGGGCGATTTTTCTGTGCGCGTGCCGGAGGACGGCCACGGCGAAGTGAACATGCTGCTTCACTCTTTCAACCAGATGACGAAAGAGCTGGGCAGCATGCAGGTTTTTCGGGACGATTTTATCCAATGCTTTTCGCATGAGTTCAAGACGCCCATCGTTTCGATCCAGGGCTTCGCGAAGCAGCTGCTGCGCGACGACCTGAGCGACGAAGAGCGCAGGGAGTACGCCGCGATCATCGCCGACGAATCCCAGCGCCTGGTCCGACTTTCCTCCAACGTGCTGCGTCTCAGCCGCCTGGAAACCCAGAGCAGCATTGTGGAGCACAGCCCTTACCGGCTGGACGAGCAGCTGCGCTCCTGCATCCTGCTGCTGGAAAAGCAATGGTCGCAGAAACAGCTGGATATGAACGTCGAATTGGAGGACGTCACCTTTGACGGCAATTACGATCTGCTGTCCGAGGCCTGGCTGAACCTGCTCAATAACGCCATCAAGTTTACGGGCGTCGGCGGCAGGATCGACGTTCGCCTTTCCCGCGAGAACGGCGAGGCGGTGGTCGTCATCCGCGACACCGGCATCGGCATGAACCAGAAAACGCTGGATCATATGTTTGAAAAATACTTCCGCGGCGATACAATGGAGCATTTTGAAGGCATCGGCCTGGGCCTGCCGCTGGTAAACCGCATCATCATGCTGAGCGGCGGCACGATCAGCGCCGTCAGCCGCGAAAACGAGGGCACCGCTTTTACGGTCAGGCTCAGGCTCGCGGAATGAGACGGAGGGCTGAACGGCGCTTATAAAGAATTTATACTATTAGGGAGGCGTAGCAGCGCTACGTTGACCGGAATGAAGCAACGCCAAGACGGAAAAGACACCCAAAGATGATAAGATTTTAGATTGAGAATAGTATTATAACGAGCAAAAGAACGACGAGGGCGCCCCCTCGTCGTTCTTATTGATTACATTTGCTTCATGGTTCCCGTACCGCGAACCGTATGCGCGTCCGGCGTCAATCCTTCACGGCTACGCGTTCACGGAACAGCAACGTGGTGCACCACAGGCCCGCGGCGCCCACCAGCGTATAGATGATGCGGCTGAGCACGGCCGCCTGTCCGCCGAAGAGGGCGGCCACCAAATCGAACTGAAAAATGCCGATCAGGCCCCAATTGACGGCGCCGATGATGACCAGGAGCAGCGCTATTCTGTCGAGCATAAAAAACACCTCCTTGCTTTACACGGTTTTATTATGGCAAGGAGGCGGATCGATTATTCGCTTTTATTCGAGGCCGGTCACAAAATTTTTGATGCGGCGCACGGCTTCGGAGATCTGGATATCGTTGACGGCGTAGGAGAGGCGCACGAAGCCCTTCGCGCCGAACGGCGTTCCGGGGATCACGGCGACGAACACCTTTTTCAGAAGCATTTCGGCAAATTTGCCGTCGTCCTCGATCACTTCGCCGTCGCATTTTTTACCGATATAAGGCCGCACGTCGAGCAGCATATAGAACGCGCCCTTGGGCATGACGCCGGGACGCAGCGCGTTCTGCGCGAGCAGGAACAGCAGCAGCGTGCGGCGGCGCGCGAAGGAATGCGCCATGTCCACCACGCAGTCCTGCGGCGCGGTCAGCGCGGTCAGGGCGGCGTACTGGGTAATGCTGTTGGGGTTGCCGGTCATATGGCTCTGGATCGAGCCCATGGCCTTGATGGCGAACAGCGGGCCCGAGGCGTAGCCCATGCGCCAGCCGGTCATGGCGTACGCCTTGCTGAAGCCGGATACCAGGATCGTGCGCTGCTTGGCGTCGTCGCTGATCTGCGCGGGCGAGAGCTGCGTATAGCCGTCATAGCACAGGTCCTCGTAAATCTCGTCGCTGATGATGAAGAAATCGTGCTTGCGGGCCAGCTCGCAGGCCGCCGCCAGCAGCTCCCGCGGCCAGATGGTGCCGGTGGGGTTGTTGGGCGAATTGATGATGATGGCCTTGGTGCGCTCGCTGACCGCCTCGGCCAGCTGCGCCGGCGTGGGCAGAAAATCGGTTTCCGGATCGGTGGTGATGATCACCGGCTTGCCGCCCGCGATCTTGATCATTTCGGTATAGCTGATCCAGTAGGGCGAGGGCAGGATCACCTCGTCCCCGGGGTTCAGCACGGATTGCAGCGCCAGCACGATCGCCTGCTTCGCGCCGGAGGAAACGATGATCTCGTCCGGGCTGTAACGCAGCGATTTGTGGGCGAAAATATGATCGGCGATGGCCTGCCGGAGCTCCGGAATGCCCTTTACGTCGGTATACCGGGTCTTGCCCGCGTCGATGGCTTCCTTTGCGGCGCGGCGGATATGCACGGGCGTATCAAAATCGGGCTCGCCCACGCCCAGGGAAATCACGTCCTCGCCCTGCGCCTTCAGAAGCGCCACCGTGGCGTTCAGCCCCAGGGTCGCGGAAGGCGTAATGGATTTTGCGATGTCGGAAAGCTGCAAAGACATAAAAAGCTCCTTTCGGATGAAGGATTCCTGATCTGTAATTGCATTATATACCCTTTCGGAGCCGATGGCAACCCCTGAAAATGAATTTTTATTGTTTTGATTATTTATTTTTGGGCTTTTCACAAAAAAACCGGAAAACGGAAGCGCATCCGTTTCCCGGTTTTGTCAGCAGCTCGTATTTTGCGCGGGACGCGGGATTATTCCACGTCGTTCACCTTCGCCAGCATATCGCGCACGGTGCCGGCGATCTCCTGACAGGCGGTATCGACGGGCACGTCGTTGCGGAAGCTCTTGTCGCGGGCGGCAACCTCCACCATGCCGCGGCCCAGGGTCTTGGGGCTGACGATCACGCGCACGGGCACGCCCAGCAGGTCGGCGTCGCTGAACATGACGCCGGCGCTGACCGGACGGTCGTCATAGATGACCTCGACGCCCGCCTTCTGCAATTCGTCGTACAGTTTATCGGCGGCTTCCTTCACTTCGGGCTTGTCGGCGCGCATGGCGCACAGATGCACCTGCCAGGGCGCGATGGTGATGGGCCAGATGGGGCCGTAGTCGTCATGCCGCACTTCGCAGACCGAAGCGCACAGGCGGCCGACGCCGATGCCGTAGCAGCCCATGATCACGTCGGCGAAGCCGCCGTCCTTGGTCTGGTACTGCAGGCCCATGCTGTGGCTGTACTTGGTGCCCAGCTGGAAGATGTTGCCCACCTCGATGCCGCGGCTGATGGCGATATGCGGCTTGCCGCAGACCGGGCAGATAGCCCCGGCGTAGGTCTTGGCCACGTCGCAGAAGCCGTCGAACTTCACGTCGCGCCGCAGGTTCAATCCGGTGTAATGATAGCCCTCCTCGTTTGCGCCGCAGACCAGATTGTCGCAGCCCTCCAGGCTCTTGTCAAACAGCAGGCGGGCCTTGCCGGCAAAGTTGACCGGGCCGATGAAGCCCTTGACGATGCCGCAGTCCTCGCCGATATCGGCTGGATGGATCTCGCAGCCCACGAAGTTGCGCAGCTTGGTCTCGTTGACCTCCAGATCGCCGCGCACGAACACGATGATATATTTGTCGGTCAGGTTTTCCTGGTATACCACGGCTTTCGCGGAATACACGGGATCCTTGCCCAGGAAGCGGCATACGTCCTCGATGCTCTTCTGATCGGGCGTAGCCACCTTGGTCAGCGGCTCTTCGCCGACGGGAACGTTCTTTACGATGCAGTCGGCGGCCTCCATGTTGCTGCGGTAGCCGCAGTCGGGGCAGGTGACGATCGTGTCCTCGCCGATATCGGTGAGCAGCATGAATTCATGGCTGATGCTGCCGCCCATCATGCCGCTGTCGGATTTCACGGCGACGACCTCGGGCACGCCGCAGCGGGCGAAAATGCGCTCGTAGGCGTGATAACAGCGGCCGTAATACTTTTCCAGGTCGGCCTGGCTGGTATGGAAGGAATAGGCGTCCTTCATGGTGAACTCGCGCACGCGGATCAGGCCGCCGCGGGCGCGGGGCTCGTCGCGGAACTTGGTCTGGATCTGGTAGATCATGAAGGGGAAAGCGCTCTCGGGCTTGGGCGTGCCGCGCACAAGCTGCACGCTGGCTTCCTCGTGCGTCATGCCCAGCACCATGTCGTTGCCGCCGCGGTCCTTGAAGCGGGCGAGCTCGCTGCCGATTTTGTCGAAGCGGCCGCTCTCGCGCCACAGGTCGGCGGGCATGACCACGGGGAAGAGCACTTCCTGGCCGTCCACGGCGTCCATTTCCTCGCGGATGATATTCTCTATTTTGCGCACGATGCGGCGGGCAGGCATATACAGGCTGTAGATGCCGTTGGCAACCTGCTTCATATAACCGCCGCGGATCATAAAGATCTGGCTGATAATCTGGCAATCGGCAGGCGTCTCACGGAAACGGTCGCCGATCATATTGGCAAGCTTCATGCGTTCGTCCTCCCACGTTTCAATATCCGCACAATTATAGCACGACGCCGGGGCAAATGCAACGAAAAAGCGCCTTTTCTCTGTATTTTCCCCGGGATCGGCCTGTTGACCCCGGACGGCTTCCTGACGTATAATAATGCGGTAACTGATCGGGGAGGGAAATCGCTTGTTCGGATACGTATCGGTCAATCCCAAAGCGCTCAGCGAGGAAGGACGGCTGCGCTTCCGCGCGGCCTACTGCGGGCTGTGCCGGGAACTGAAGACGCGTTACGGGGATATCGGCCGCCTGACGCTGAGCCACGATATGGCTTTTCTGTCGCTGCTGCTTGCGGCGCTCTACGAACCGACGGAAACGGCTTATGACGAGCGCTGCGTCCTGCACCCGCTCAAACCGCATCACGCCGTCATCCACGCGGGCACGCAATACGCGGCCGATATGAATATACTGCTGGCCTATTACAAGTGCCGGGACGACGCGGAGGACGAAGGATCGCTGCGCGGCCGCGCGGGCCAGGCGGCGCTGCGCAAGGCCTGCGCGCTGGTGGAAAAGGAATGGCCCCGGCAAAGCGAGACGGTGCGGGACAGCCTGCGCGCGCTTGCCGATATGGAGAAGCGCGGCTGCGACGATCTGGACGCGCTGGCGCGCAGGGCCGGAGACATGCTCGGCGCGTGCTTCGTCTGGCGGCAGGACGCCTTTTCCGGGTATTTGCGGGATATGGGCGCGGCGCTGGGACGCTTCGTTTACCTGATGGACGCCTATGAGGATTACGGGGAGGATCTGCGCCGCGGGCGCTTCAATCCCCTGCGGACGCTGCACGAGCTGCCGGATTACGAGGCGCGCATGCAGGAAATACTGACCATGGAAATGGCCCAGTGCACCCGGTTTTTTAACCTGCTGCCCATCGAGCAGGACCTGGAATTGCTGGAAAATGTGCTTTATTCGGGCGTCTGGGGCAGGTATGCCCAGCTGTCCGAAAAACGAAAGGAAAAGCAAGCATGAACGATCCATATCAGATCCTGGGCGTATCGCCTTCCGCCTCCGACGATGAAATAAAGGCCGCGTACCGCCGCCTGGCCAAGCAGTATCATCCGGACCGCAACAACGGGTCCGCCGAGGCCGAGCGCAAAATGATGCAGATCAACGACGCCTACGCGCAGATCGTGGAAATGCGCAAGAACGGCGGCGCGCAGCAGGGCTACGGCGGCTATGGCTACGGCTACGGCGGTTCGGGCCAGGCGCGGCAATCCATGCCGGAGTTTGACGCCGTGCGCCAGCAGCTGTATTACGGGCATTTCGACGAGGCCATGCGCATGCTGGAAGCCATGAATACCCAGAACGCCGAGTGGTATTATCTCATGGCGCGTACCAGGCAGGGCATGGGCGACGATATCGCCGCGCTCAATTTCGCCCGCCAGGCCGTCAGCATGGAGCCCGATAATTTTGAATACCTTTCCTTCCAGCAGCAGATGAGCGCGGGCGGGCAGCAGTACCGTCAGCAGGGGATACAGTTCGGCGGCATTCAGAATTTCCTCTGCCAGAATCCCTGCCTCACCTGCCTGCTGTTCAACCTTTGCTGCGGAGGCGGCTGCGGCACGCGGATCTGGTGCTGCTGAAAACGGGTTTATCCTATTCTGCTTTTAACGTAGCGCTGCTACGCCTCCCTCCATTCAGCTTAGCCAGGGCGAAAAATCCATCCCAAATCTGATAATCTTTTATACTGAGAATAGTATAAGAGCCAATTCATGAAGGGTGAATGAATACGGATAAGGGAACGTTAGGGCCTACGCGGCCCAAAGACCCGCGCCAAAGGCCCCGGACAGGCTTCCCTCCCCGGCGGGAGCTCGAGGGCAGCGCCCTCGTCGTTCTTCCTGATCTTATTTTCCCATTTGCATCATGGCTCTTAGAACACAAATCGTATAACGCCCTTGCGCGCCGGTGTCAGGGATAGATGGGGCTGTCTCATTAAGAGATGGCCCTTTAAAATGCGAAAAAGCCAGCCAAAAAGGAAAAACAAACCAAAAACACCCGAGGCCTAAAAGGTCCCGGG
>CACWLY010000128.1 GCA_902761825.1 uncultured Eubacteriales bacterium | reverse complement strand
GTCAACGTAGCGCTGCTACGCCTCCCTCCATTCAGCTTAGCCAGGGCGAAAAATCCATCCCAAATCTGATAATCTTTTATACTGAGAATAGTATAAGAATGAGCAACAGTGAATACCGGGAAATCGAAAACCCCGGGGTGGTTTGGAGGGGCCGCAGCCCCTCCGGGTGTAATCCGCGGCAGCGGCCTGCGCGGCGCGAGGAGCATTTTTGCGAAGCAGAGCATGCCCTGCGAGAGCAAGAACCTTTTCCGCCCGGGAGTCCCGCAGGGACGAGAGGAAAAGGCGTTTCTCTCGATCAAATGGAGGATCCATTTGATCGATGGGGCTGTGCAACAGCCCCGCCTCGATGCCGCGGAAAGCCGCCGTCAGGACGGCCTGCGTCCGTCGCAGCGCTCGAAGGCGTCCTCCAGGGAGCCGGGCATGGACAGCAGCTGCTTGATCTCAATGGCTTCATTGAGCGTAAAGGGCGTGATGGCGCACAGCTTGTTGTGCAGCGTGCCGTAGCTGACGCCGATGCGGTCGGCCACTTCCCGACGGGTGAGGCCCAGCAGCGCGATACGCGCCACCACTTTGCGATAAACGATAGAATCTGTACGCATCGTACATACCTCCCACTGAAAGCGAACAAATGTTCTTATTTATGCGCCAATTATAGCCGCTGGATCGCAAAATGTCAACCGCCGCGCCAAAATATTTTGGAAACATCCAAAAAATTGGGACGACCGCGCGCCGCGCGGCGCCGACGGGAGATTTTTGAAAAAGAAATTGCGCCCGCCGCCGTCCGGCTTTGCGGAATGGGATGCTTCAAAGAAAAAACACCGGGAAAACGGCGATCCGTTTTCCCGGCGCGATGCGTTTATGCCTTTTTTACAGCTGCGGACCGGCGGCCACCAGCGCCTTGCCGGCTTCGTTGCCCTCGTACTTGACGAAGTTCTTGATGAAGCGGGAAGCCAGATCCTTGGCCTTCTCGTCCCATACCTTGGGATCGGCGTAGGTGTCGCGGGGATCCAGAATGGCCGGATCGACGCCGGGCAGGGCGGTGGGCACGTCAAAGTTGAAGTAGGGGATCTTCTTGGTGGGCGCGTTCAGGATATCGCCGTTCAGGATGGCGTCGATGATGCCGCGGGTATCCTTGATGGAGATGCGCTTGCCGGTGCCGTTCCAGCCGGTATTGACCAGGTAAGCCTTGGCGCCGCTCTTTTCCATGCGCTTGACCAGCTCTTCGGCGTACTTGGTGGGATGCAGCTCCAGGAAGGCCTGGCCGAAGCAGGCGGAGAAGGTGGGCGTGGGTTCGGTGATGCCGCGCTCGGTGCCGGCCAGCTTGGCGGTGAAGCCGGACAGGAAGTAATACTTGGTCTGCTCGGCGGTCAGCACGGAAACGGGGGGCAGCACGCCGAAGGCGTCGGCCGACAGGAAGATCACGTTGTCGGCGGCGGGGCCGGCGGAAATGGGCCGCACGTTCTTGACGATCTTTTCGATATGCTCGATGGGATAGGAAACGCGGGTGTTCTCGGTGACGGACTTGTCGGCGAAATCAATTTTGCCGTTCTCGTCCAGCGTCACATTCTCCAGCAGCGCGTCGCGGCGGATGGCGTTGTAGATGTCGGGCTCGCTTTCCTTGTCCAGGTTGATGACCTTGGCGTAGCAGCCGCCCTCGAAGTTGAACACGCCGTTATCGTCCCAGCCGTGCTCGTCGTCGCCGATCAGCAGGCGCTTGGGATCGGTGGAAAGGGTGGTCTTGCCGGTGCCGGAGAGGCCGAAGAAGATGGCGGTGTTTTCGCCCTGCATGTTGGTGTTGGCGCTGCAGTGCATGGCGGCGATGCCCTTGAGGGGCAGGTAGTAGTTCATCATGGAGAACATGCCCTTCTTCATCTCGCCGCCGTACCAGGTGTTCAGGATCACCTGCTCGCGGCTGGAAACGTTGAAGGCCACCACGGTTTCGCTGTTCAGGCCCAGCTCTTTGTAGTTCTCGCACTTGGCCTTGCTGGCTGTATACACAACGAAGTCGGGCTCGAAGGCGGCCTGCTCTTCCTCAGTGGGCTTGATGAACATGTTGCGCACGAAATGCGCCTGCCAGGCCACTTCCATCATGAAGCGCACGGCCATGCGGGTGTCCTTGTTGGCGCCGCAGAAGGCGTCCACGACGTACAGCTTTTTGCCGCTCAGCTGCTTCTGGGCCAGCGCCTTGACAACCGCCCAGGTCTCCTCGCTCATGGGATGGTTGTCGTTCTTGTATTCGTCGGTGGTCCACCAGACGGTGTTCTTGCTGTTCTCGTCCATGACGATGTACTTATCCTTGGGGGAACGGCCGGTATAAATGCCCGTCATCACGTTAACGGCGCCCAGCTCGCTCAGCTGGCCCTTGTCGTAACCGGTCAGGGCGGGGTTCATTTCGTCGTTGAAAAGCTGCTCGTAGGAGGGGTTGTAAACGATTTCCCGGGTATCGGTGATGCCATACTTGGTCAGATCGATGTTTGCCATGTGCTCGACTCCTTCTCTGTATTGTGATGGGAAAGGTTTCCCATTACAGCGTGATACGGCTGAAAGCCCAACTTCAACCAACTATCATTATAACATAAAAAATCAGCGCCGCCAATGCCTTTTCTATCGCAATACCGTCTTTTTTTGATCTTTTTTCCCGGATAAAGAAAAGTTTACGCAGGCATGCGCGGATATGTCCGGAAGCCCACCGTTTTTTGCAGGCGGCGGGGCGGGGAACCATTGACACGCAGAGGAAAATTGTTATAATTATGTTACGCAAATCTGCCCTTTCGGAGAAGGAGGTGTGTCCCATGGACGGAAATCAGCCCCGGCAGCGCCGCGGCGACGGGAATGCCCGGCAAACCGAGTATCCCGTATACCCGCAGTACGGCGCTTACAGCCAGCCGCCGCAGACCACGGTCCAGGGGCAGGCCTATCCGCAGTACGGCGCGGGATACCCGCCGGAAACCGGGCCGCGAAGGAGCGGCCGTTCCGGACGGAACGCAGGGGGCCCAAAAGGCCGCGACGGGCTGTGGCTGGTTCTCATCATCGTATGCATCGCGCTGCTTGCGGGCGGCGGCTTCCTGGTTTCGTCGCTGCGCGGCCGGTATCCCGCCTTCAAGGCCCAGGCGGCGGCCATGAACACCGATACGTTTTTCGACGGGGTGCACGTGGACGGCATTCACCTGGGCGGCCTGACCATGGCGCAGGCGCGGGAGGCTGTCGGCCGCACCAACGAGGCCATCGACCAGCAGTACGCGCTGAACGTGACCGTGGACGGAAGGACCTGGCGCATCACGCAGAACGAGCTGCCCCTGCAGCGCAATACCGAGGCCGTGCTGGATCAGGCCTTCGCCATCGGGCGGCAGACGCCCTACGAGGCGCTGCAAAGCGGCATGACGCCCTTCCAGTTCCGCAGCCGGGAGGTCCGGGAGGCCAACCGCAGCGGCGCGTTCCTCTACACCGAGGTGACCTACGACAAGGCCACCGTGCGCGAGCTGGCCGAAAAGCTGTCGGGCTGGGTTTCCTATCCCGCGCAGAACGCTACGGTATCGAGCTTCGATTTTACCACCCGCTCCTTCCAGTACCAGAGCGAGCAGAACGGCATGGCGCTGACCGCCGACGAGATCTTCGCCGCGATCACCGAGCGCATGGACGCCCGGGACTACAACGGCTCCCTCGTCCTCAATACGCATCCCCAGCAGCCCGCCGTCACCGTGGCGCAGCTGCAGCAGAGCTTCGGCCTGATCGCCACCTATTCGACCGACACGCTGCCCGACCGCAGCCGCAACAAGAATATCGAGCTGGCCTGCAACGCGCTGAACGGAACGGTGCTGGAAAGCGGCAAAACGCTCTCCTTTAACGAGATCACCGGCCGCCGCACCATCGATAAGGGCTACCTGATGGCGGGCGCGATCGCGCAGGGCCGCAGCTACGAGGAAGCGGGCGGCGGCGTGTGCCAGGTGTCCTCCACGCTGTTCAACGCGGCGGTCATGGCTAACCTCAAGATCCTGACCTCCACGCCCCACGCCTGGCCCAGCGCCTATGTGGAGCCGGGCCGCGACGCGACGGTGGACTGGCAGAACTTCCAGAGCCTGGAGGAAAGCCTGGACCTGAAGATCAAGAATACCACGGATTATCCCGTGTTCATTACCGCCCGCGTGTCCGATACCAATACCAGCCGCGTCTGCCTGTGCACGGTGGAGATCTACGGCGTTGCGATGGAGGAAGGGATGCGGATCGCGCTGGAAACCGAGCTGAGCGAGGAGCCGATCCCCAGCCCCACGCCCAAGCGCCCGGAGTACGTTCCCGCGGACGACGAGCATCCCGCCGGCACCGAGGAGATCATCGTAAAGGGCCGCGAGGGCCTGAAATACAAAACCTATCGCGTGTTCTACAAAGACGACGTGGAGATCAAGCGCGAGCTGATCCGCAATTCTTACTATAAGCCCTACGCCGAGCAGATCCGCATTTACCAGTGAGCGAAAGGAGCATCATCCATGCGCAAGGGAGAAGTACGCCGCCAGGCGATCGTGGACGCGGCCAACGCACTGTTTTGCCGCAAAGGCTACCTGGAAACGACGGTGGACGATATCCTGGAAGAGCTGAATTGCAGCAAGGGCAGCTTCTACCATTATTTTGATTCCAAGCTGGCCGTGCTGCAGGCCATATGCGAAAGCCGCGTGCAGCAGAGCTTTGAAATGTACCGCCAGACGCGGGTGACCACCACCCGCGAAAAGCTCAACGCCCTGCTGTACTGGACCCAGCCCTTCCGCCCCGAGGAGGAGGACTGGCTGGTGGTCATGCTCCGGCTGCGCATGCGCGGCGAGGGCCTGGTCATGGACGGCGCGATGCGCCAGAGCCAGCGCCTGCTGTTCAAACCCGAAATGGAAAACCTGCTGCTGATCCTCAACGAGACCGGCGCGGCGCATATTTCCCGCCCGCGGCTCGACGACGTCGTGTTTGAAGCCTATACGGCCTTCACCGACGAAATGTGCGAGGTCATCCTCCAGTGCGCCCGCCAGGGCCGCGGCGTGGCGGCCGACGTGACCCAGGTGGTGCATGCCGCGCGTTTCCTCTGGGAGCGTGTGCTGGATATGGATTACGGCAGCATGGTGCTGATCAGGCTCGACGAAATGCTGCCCGTGCTGGAGCGCGTGGCGGCCCGGCTGCGCGAGGATTCGTACTGATCCGGAGGAACGCGTCCCGCCTGCCGCGGGCGCATAACGAAAAAAACCGTTGCTTCCCGGCGGGAAGGCAACGGCTTTTTGTTTCTGAGGGAAGGGACAAAAAGCGCGGCGGGCCGCGCAGCCCGGCCAAACGGGAAAAAAGCAAACAGTATACGAAAACGGCGGCTTTATCTGCCTTTTTTATAAGCGCGCGCATACCGCTTGACTTGCGCGGCGGTATCCCATATAATTATTACGAAAAAAGGTGGAAATACAACTTTTTAAGAAATACCGGTCAACGTAGCGCTGCTACGCCTCCCTCCATTCAGCTTAGCCAGGGCGAAAAATCCATCCCAAATCTGATAATCTTTTATACTGAGAATAGTATCAATCGGTTGATCCGGCGGGAAAAGAACGGGCTGATCAAGATCGTAACGGGCATTCGCCGGTGCGGAAAGTCATACCTTTTGTTCAATCTGTTCCATGATTATCTTTTGGACAAGGGCGTCGGGGAAGATCATATCATCGAAATCGCATTGGATGACCGCAGCAACAAAGAACTGCGCGATCCCGACAACATGCTGAAATATGTAAAAAAGCGGATCGTTGACAGGGAAACCTATTATATCATCCTCGATGAGGTGCAGCTGCTCGCGGAGTTTGAGGACGTGCTGAACAGCTTCCTGCATATCCGCAACGCGGACGTTTACGTGACAGGCAGCAATTCCAGGTTCCTCTCCTCCGATCTGGTTACGGAGTTTCGCGGCCGCGGGGACGAAATCCGCATTTACCCGCTCTCCTTTAGGGAATACTGTTCCGTCTATGAGGGCAGCGCGGACGAAGCATGGGACGATTATTTGACCTACGGCGGCTTGCCGCTGATCCTCTCCCGCGAAACGCCGGAGGAAAAGGCGGAATACCTCGCGTCGCTGTTCCAAAAGGTGTATCTCATACTATTCTCAGTATAAAAGATTATCAGATTTGGGATGGATTTTTCGCCCTGGCTAAGCTGAATGGAGGGAGGCGTAGCAGCGCTACGTTGACC
>CACWLY010000127.1 GCA_902761825.1 uncultured Eubacteriales bacterium | reverse complement strand
CTTTCCTTGCGCCTTTTCCGCCCGGGAGTCCCGCAGGGACGAGAGGAAAAGGCGTTTCTCTCGATCAAATGGAGGATCCATTTGATCGATGGGGCTGTGAAACAGCCCCGTTTTTGCGATATACGCGCGGATTCTTACTCCACGGCGACGGGCTCGGTATCCTTGAGGGTGCTCAGGAAATAGACCAGATCGCTCAGGAAGTCCTGCAGCTTGTTGGCGGCCTCGGCGACCTCGGGGATTTCGTTTTCAGCGCCGGGGATGCCGCGGGTCCGGGCGTTGCTGTCGGCCACGCCGGTCACCACGTAGACCAGGTTGCTGGCGATCTCGGCGAAGGAGGTGATGGCCTCGGTAGCGGAATCGATCATGGTATCCTTGGTTTCCATAATGCGCGCTTCGGCCTGATCCTGATAATCCATCTGGTTGTTCTGCACGTCCTCGACGAGCTCGGTGACCAGCTCGATCACCTTCGTGATGGCGCCTTCCAGCTCCTGGGCCTTGGCCATGTTCTCGTTGATGGTCTCCTCGTCGCCGGCGGCGATGTAGCGGCCTTCCTCCATCACCTCATTAACGGAGGTCAGCAGGCGCAGGGCGGTATCGGCGATGCTGCCGCGGGTCTCCTGATAGCGGGCGTCGGCGGCCTCGACCCAGGCGTTCAGCTGCTCGCCGACGGCGGCCAGGATCTGGGTGATCTGCTCAGAGCTCGTATTGAAGGTCTGCACCAGGGTATACAGGCCGGTCTGCCACAGGCTGTCGACGACGTTCAGCATGTAGTCCTGGGGGTTCATTTCTTCTTCGGCCACCTCGTCGGTTCCGGTGGCGGTCGGCACGGTTTCGGCCAGGGCGAAGGAAGAGAGCATGCACAGCGCCAACAGCAGGGCAATTATCTTTTTCATCTTTCATTTTCCTTTCTTTTTTTGAAATCGATGGATTCAATCCCTTTGCAAATGCTATTATACCATATTCTTTGAATATTGCAACCGGATCGATATTTTTATGCGGTCAATCCGTCAGATCGGCGTATTGCGCGCCGACCAGGGCGCACAGCGCGTCCGGGGCGATTTCCACCTGGCAGCCGCGGCGGCCGGCGCTGACGAAAATGCTGTCGAACAGCTGCGCCGTTTCGTGCACGCGGGTGGGGAAGGGCTTTTTCATGCCGATGGGCGAGCAGCCGCCGTGAATATACCCGGTCAGCGGCAGCAGGTCCTTCTGCGGGATCATGGCGATGCTCTTTTCGCCCACGGCCGCCGCGGCCTTTTTCAGGTGCAGCGTGCAGTTGACCGGCACCACGAACACATAGTTTTTGCGGGAAGGCGCGACGGTGACCAGCGTTTTGAACACCTGATCGGGCGATTCGCCCAGCAGCGCGGCCACCTCCCCGCCGTCGGCGGCGTCGGGATCGTAGACATGCACGGCGTGCGGTATGCCCTGCGCGTCCAGAAGCCGCAGGGCGTTGGTCTTTTCCTCGGTCTTTTTCATGCTGTCCTCCGCGTGGCAGGTCAAAAAGAACAGGGAGCACGGGGGCGCGTCCCCCATGCTCCGCGTTTTTCGCCGGGAAGCGCGTCTGCGCGTCCGGCGTTACTCAAAGTACTTGTTCACGTCGTCGATGATGCGCTGCTCGATCTCCTCGCAGGCGGGCTTATCGGCGGCGCTGACCGACACGTAGGCTTTCATCTTGGGCTCGGTGCCGCTGGGACGGATGACGACGGAGCAGTCGTTTTCCATCAGGAACTTGATCACGTCGGCCTTGGGCAGGCCGTTGATGCCGTTCATGTAGTCCAGGGTTTCCAGCACCTTCACGCCGCCGAAGGCGGTCATTTCGCCGCGGAAGGACTGCATGATCTTCTGCATTTTTTCAAAGCCGCTCGCGCCGGGGAAGGTGTAGCTGTGGGTCTTGTTGAGGCAGTAGCCGTACTCGGCGTACAGCGCGTTCAGGCGGTCCAGCAGGCCCAGGCCCTGGGTCTTGTACCAGGCGAACATCTCGCAGATCAGGAAGGCGGCGTCCACGGCGTCCTTGTCGCGCACGTAGGTGCCGCTCAGGTAGCCGTAGCTCTCCTCGAAACCGAAGATGTAGTCGGAGGCGTTGCCTTCCTTTTCCAGCAGGGCGATCTGGTCGCCGATATACTTGAAGCCCGTCAGCACGTCGCGCACCTCCACGCCGTAATGGCGGGCGATGCGGCTTGCCATGTCGATGGAGACCAGGGACTTGACCATGACCGGACGCTTGGGCATGCGGCCGGTGGCGATGCGGCGGCTGCAGATGTAGTCCAGCAGCAGCATGCCGGTCTCGTTGCCGGTCAGCAGCTGATAACCGCCCTTGGAATCGCGCACGGCGATGCCGCAGCGGTCGGCGTCGGGGTCGGTGGCGATCAGCAGGTCCGCGCCGCTGCGCTCGGCGTACTCCATGCCCAGCTTCATGGCCTCGAAAATCTCGGGGTTGGGATAGGGGCAGGTGGGGAAGCGCCCGTCGGGCTGCTCCTGCTCCTTGACCACGGTGATGTTGGTGAAGCCGCTCTCGCGCAGGATGCGCGTAACGGGGCCGAGACCGGAGCCGTTGAGCGGCGTGTACACGATGGCAACGTCCTTGTCCACCGTGTCGCCGGGCAGCAGCACCGATTCCTTCTTCACGCGCTCGATGAAGGCGGTGTATACGTCCTCGCCGATCCAGGAGATCAGGCCGTTTTTGAGGCCCTCTTCAAAATCGCTGCGCTTCACGTCCCTGAAGGCGTCCAGCTTTTCGATCTCGCCCAGGATGATATCGGCGGCTTCGGTGGTGATCTGGCAGCCGTCGGAGCCGTACACCTTGTAGCCGTTGTACTGGCTGGGGTTGTGGCTGGCGGTCACCATGACGCCGGCCGCGCAGTGCAGTTCGCGCGTGGCGAAGCTCAGCAGCGGCACGGGCATCAGATGCGGATAGATATGGGCCCTGATGCCGTTGGCGGCGAAAATGTCGGCGCTGACGCGGGCAAACAGCTCGCTGTTGATGCGGCTGTCATAGCTGATGGCGATGCTGCGCTCGTTTTCCGGGAAATGCCGCACCAGATAGTTCGCCACGCCCTGGGCGGCGCGGCCCACGGTGTAGATGTTCATGCGGTTGGTGCCGGCGCCCAGCACGCCGCGCAGACCTGCGGTGCCGAACTCCAGCTCGCGGTAGAAAGCGTCCTCGATCTTCGCGTCGTCGCCCTTCATGGCGCGCAGCTCTTCGGCCAGCTCGGCCTCCTTCACGCTGTCCAGCCAGGTCTGATAGGTTTGCAGAATCTTTTCGCTCACCATAATTGCATCAATCCTTTTCTATTATTCATCCGCGGGGCGGATGTATTGCCGTGTTTCCGCGCGCCGTACCGGTTTTCCGGCGCGCCGCAGTGCCGTTTCCCGTATATATTCGCCTTTTCCGGGCCGTCCTCCTGCAAAAAAGCGGCGAATATACGGGTTTACGGCGTGTTTATTTCTTCGGCCGCCTTCTGCAGCGCGCCGCCGTCCGCCGCGCTGCCCTGGGCCATGTCGGGCTTGCCGCCGCCGCGCGCGCCGCAGCCGCGCAGCAGGGCGGCCATATCGACGCCGGCCTCCGCGCCGCGGGCGAACACCAGCATGCGCGCGTCCCTGCGCGGGCAGGAGAGCAGCGCGATGGCGCGGGGATCCTTCGTCAGCTCGGCCGCCGCGCGCAGCAGCGTTTCGTGATCGGCGAATTCCAGGTGCGCGGCGTACAGGTTTCCGCGCTTTGCCGCGCGCAGCGCTTGCAGCGCGGCCAGCGTCAGCCTGGCGTTCTGATCCCGGCGCAGGGCGAGGGCGCTTTCGCGCTCCTTTTGCAGGGCGTCGGCCGCGCCCTCAAAGTCCGAGGACAGCGCCTGGCAGAGCGCGACGGCGCAGGCCGCGGCCCGCTGCGCGTAGCGCACGGCGCGCATGCCCGCGACGAAGCAGAGCCGCATCTTGCCGCGCGCCGGCGTGCTGCTGAGGATCTTTACCGGGCCGATCTGCCCCGTGCTGCGCGGATGCGTGCCGCCGCAGGCGACCATTTCGTAATCGCCCATCGCCACCACGCGCACGTGCTCGCTTACCGTGGGGCGCTTGCGCAGCGGCAGACGTTCAAGCTCGTCGGCGTCGGGGAACCAGCAGCGGATGGGATCGTCATGCTGCACGCGGCTGTTGACCAGCGTTTCCAGCTCGTTTATCTCCTCCGCCGTCAGGTGCGTGCGGCCGCCGGGCAGGTCCATGTCGATGGTGCTGTCCTCCGCGCCCAGGTGCAGCCCGATGGTGACGCCGCCGTACAGCTGCCAGGCCGCCCCGGCCAGCATATGATCGGCGGCGTGCTGCTGCATGTGCCCGAAGCGCCGCGCCCAGTCGATCTTCCCGCGCGCGCGCTGCCCCACGGCGAACGTCCCGTCCGTTTTATGCCATACAATGCCGTCCTCCGCCTGCACGTCGGTGACCGCCGCGCCGTTCAGCGTGCCGGTATCGTAGGGCTGGCCGCCCGAGGTGGGATAAAAGGCGCTCCTGTCCAGCGCGATCCAGCCGTCGGGGCGGACCGCCGTTACTTCGGCGTCGAATTCGGTCAGGTACGCGTCGTCATAATAAAGCCGTTCGGTCAAGCGTATTCCTCCAGCAGCGCCTGCCTGAGCAGGGCGTGATTTTCAAAATACCGGTGGGCCGTTGCCCGGATCCGGTCTTCTTCCTTTACGTGCTTTTCGTCCGCGATCGCCCACACCGTCATGCCGGCCTGCCTGCCGGTCTGCATGGAATAGAGCGAATCCTCCACCAGCAGGCAATCGGCGGCCGACGCGCCCATGCGCGCCGCGCAGCGCTCGAACAGCGCGACGTCGCGCTTGCTCTGCGCCCGGAAACAGGTGCTCTCGTAAAAATCGAAATATTTTCCGATGTCCAGGCGGTTCAGCGTGTATTTGAGCGCCTGCCGCTCGGTGGCGCTGACCAGGTACATGGGCACGCCCAGGGAGCGCGCGGCCTCCAGCGTTTCCCGCGCGCCGGGCTTGAGCGGCGCGCCCGCCGCGTAAACATGCGTGTAAATATAATTGCGGCACCAGGCGCGCGCCTGCTCAAAGGTCATATCGATCCGGCAGTCCGGCGAGGCCAGGTAATTTTTCAGGGTCTGCGACGTGGCCGTGCTGAACCACGGCGCGTCCATCCCGCGCCCGTCCGGCACGCCGCAGTGCTCCAGCAGACGGAAAATATTGCGGATCCAGTACCGCTCGGTATCGGTGATCGTGCCGTCCATATCCCAGATGATGGCCTTCATGGAGCCTCCCGCTTCTTTTCGCCGCCGTCCGCCCGCGCCCCGGCGGCTTCATACTGTTCGCGTTCTGAGAGCCAATTCGCGAAGGGTGAATTGAGAGGAAAGAGGGAACGTTAGGGCCTACGCGGCCCTAAGACCCGCGCCAAAGGGCCCGCTTG
>CACWLY010000126.1 GCA_902761825.1 uncultured Eubacteriales bacterium | reverse complement strand
TTTTTCAGCATGTCGCTGATTTGCTTTTCAAAATAAGGCACGTCCTCCACGCAGGTTTTGTATACGTCCTCCCTGCGCAGCGTCTGATACTTATGCGCGGATACGTCCCGCATCCCCGCAATCGCCCGCCACGGAATATGCGGATGCGCCGCGCGCGTTTCGTCGGTCAGGGTTTTCACCAATTCGCCAATATTGATCAGCGTCATACTGACGGCGCGCTGTGCGTTCATCCTGCATAAAGCCGCCAGGCTGATTCCTTCCAGCAAATCCCGCATTACGGCGGTTTCCGCCAGCAATTTTCTGCAAATCTGCCGATCCCTGCCGTTCATAACACGCGCACCACCTTGCCTGGCCGGATCATGCTTCCCTCCGGCAGCGGAGCGTGAACGACGTCCACCGGCAGGCCCAGCGCGTCTTCCAGATCGCATTTCAGGGCGCTCAGGCGGATCAGCGACACGGCGGGCTGGCCGAATTCCACCAGCAAATCCAGATCGCTGCGCTCGGTGGCGCGGCCTTCGGCAAAGGAGCCGAAAATGCTCACGCTGCGCAGATCATACGGCGTTTTCAGTTTTTCCAGCACGGATCGGATACTTTCCTCCGTCGGCATGACCTTCGCCTCCTTTGCCGTACCGCGCGCGGTTTACTGCGCGTTCCGCCCGCAGCAGTTCTTGTATTTTTTGCCGCTGCCGCAAGGGCAGGGATCGTTGCGGCCGGGCTTTTTATGGGCAGGGATCGTTGCGGCCGGGCTTTTTATCCACCCGGACCGGGCCCGCGCCGCTTGCGCGGCTGGCCGCGGCGGCCTTTTCATGGGCGGAATTGTTCTTGACGTCGTTGGTGCTGGTCGCCGTCGCCACCTGGCGGCGCTGGGGCGCGTTGCGGTCGGCGATCTGGGCCAGGAAGACCAGGCGCACGGTATCCTCGCGGATCAGGCGCACCATATCCTCGAACATATCGTAGGATTCCATCTTGTACTCGTTGATGGGGTCGCGCTGGGCGTAAGCGCGCAGGCCGATGCCGTCGCGCAGCTGATCCATCGCGTCGATATGGTCCATCCAGCGGCGATCCACGCTGTGCAGCAGGAAGGCGCGCTCGAGCTCGCGCATATCGTGGCCGAAGGATGTGATCTGGCTTTCGCGCTTATCGTACAGCGACAGCGCGACTTCCTTCAGCCTGGCCTTGATGCCCTCCTTGCCCAGCTTGCGCAGCTCGTCCTCGTGGCCGCGGATCTCGCCCGCGGGCACGCACAGGCGATTCAGGTAATCGGCCAGCTGATCCAGCTGCCAGGCGTCGGGGTTCTGATCGGCGCAGTCGTGCTCCACGGCGGCGTTGATCAGCTCTTCGATCATATTGACGATATTGCCGTGTACGTTCTCGCCCTCCAGCACCTGCTTGCGCTGCTGGTAGATCAGCTCGCGCTGCTGGTTCATCACGTCGTCGTACTGCAGTACGTGCTTGCGGATCTCGTAGTTGCGGCTCTCCATGCGCTTCTGGGCGTTTTCGATCTGCCGGGTCAGCATGTTGGCGTCCAGCGGCGTATCCTCGTCCATGCCCAGCTTGCCGGTCAGCAGCTTCATGCGCTCGCCGCCGAAGATGCGCAGCAGGTCGTCTTCCATGGAGATGAAGAACTGGCTGCTGCCAGGGTCGCCCTGGCGGCCGGCGCGGCCGCGCAGCTGATTGTCGATGCGGCGGCTTTCATGGCGCTCGGTGCCCAGGATGTGCAGGCCGCCCAGGGCCACGACGCGGTCGTGCTCCACGTCGGTCTGCTTTTTGTATTCGGCCTTGAGCTCGTTATAGTGCCTGCGCGCGGCGAGCACTTCCTCGTCCACGTCCTCGTTATGGCCGGTGGCGAGCTCGATCAGATCCTCGCTGTATTCCTCCTGGCGCATGGTGCGGCGCGCCATGAAATCCGGGTTGCCGCCCAGCAGGATATCGGTGCCGCGGGGCCTCGCGGGCGTGGTGCTTGGCGTTGAGCACCTCGTGCTCCACGCCGCGCAGCTCCAGCATATGGGAAAGCAGCTCGCTGACCTCCACCGAGATCGTGCCGACCAGCACGGGCTGACCGGTGGCGTGGCGGCGGATGATCTCCTCCACCACGGCCTTGTATTTGCCCTTCTTGGTGGTATAGATCATATCGTTCAGATCCTTGCGGATCATGGGCTTGTTTGTGGGGATCACCACGACGTCCAGGCGGTAAATGCCCTGGAACTCGGCTTCCTCGGTCTTGGCCGTACCGGTCATGCCGGACAGCTTATCGTACATGCGGAAGAAGTTCTGGTAGGTGATGGTGGCCAGCGTGCGGCTTTCGCGCTCGACCTTGACGTGCTCCTTGGCTTCCAGCGCCTGGTGCAGACCGTCGCTGAAGCGGCGGCCCACCATGATGCGGCCGGTGAACTCGTCCACGATCATCACCTGGCCGTCCTGCACCACGTAATCGACGTCGCGCTTCATGATGGCGTTGGCCTTCAAAGCCTGGATGATATGGTGGTACAGCTCGTTGTTCTCGGGATCGGAGAGGTTTTCGACCTCGAAGAATTTTTCGGCCTTGTTGACACCCTGCTCGGTCAGCTGGGCGGACTTGTCCTTTTCATCCACCCAGTAATCGCCGGTATACTGCGCCTCGCTGCCCATCAGGCGCTTGACGGTGCTGGACTGGCCCTCGGTCTCGGGATCCTCGATCTTCTGGCCCTTTTCCAGGCGGCAGACGAAGCGGTCGGCCCGCTCGTACATATCGGTGGATTTTTCGCCCTGGCCGCTGATGATCAGGGGCGTGCGCGCCTCGTCGATCAGGATGGAGTCCACCTCGTCCACGATGGCGAAATGATGGCCGCGCTGCACCATGTTCTGCTTGTAGACCACCATGTTGTCGCGCAGGTAATCAAAGCCGAGCTCGTTGTTGGTGCCGTAGGTGATGTCGCAGTTGTAGGCGGCCTGGCGCTCCTCCGGGCTCATGCCGGTCAGCACGATGCCCACGCTCAAGCCCAGGAAGCGGTACAGCTTGCCCATTTCCTCGCCCTGGAACTTGGCCAGGTAATCGTTGACGGTCACGATATGCACGCCCTTGCCGTCCAGGGCGTTGAGGTAGGCGGGCATGGCGGCGGTAAGCGTTTTGCCCTCGCCGGTCTTCATCTCGGCGATGCGGCCCTGATGCAGCACGATGCCGCCGATCATCTGCACGTCGAAGGGATTCATGCCCAGCACGCGCTTGCTGCCCTCGCGCACAACTGCGAAGGCCTCCACCAGCAGGTCGTCCAGCTTGGTCCCGCTCTGGGCCTTCTGCTTTAATTCTTTCGTTTTTTCTCTCAGCTGCTCGTCGGTCAGCTTTTCATATGCAGGCTCCAGCGCGCGGATGGCCGCCGCCTGCTTGTACAGGGGCTTGAGCTGCTTTTCCGGGCTGGGGGTCAACAGTTTCTTGATCAGTTCCATGAAAGAAAAGCTCCTTGAAAGGATTTAACGAATCATTATAGCATATAAAACCCCATCCTGGCAAGGATTTTGACCGGGATGGGCGCGGCTCGCGCAGGAACGCGCGAATTGCCGCAAAAAGAAGGAGAAGCAGGGATGCTGCAGAAGCCAATCTGCAATATCCTCTTTGTTTACAGGTATTTTACTGTTATACTATTCTCAGTATAAAAGATTATCAGATTTGGGATGGATTTTTCGCCCTGGCTAAGCTGAATGGAGGGAGGCGGAGGCGTAGCAGCGCTACGTTGACCGGAATGAAGCAACGCCAAGACGGAAAAGACACCCAAAGATGATAAGATTTTAGATTGAGAATAGTATTAAACGGGTATTCATGCCGGAAGCGTTGACGCGATCCGGCGCCTGATCCAAACAAAAAGTACGGCGAGCGACCCCGTCGTACTTTTTGTTTTGCAATGATCCGCGATCCGATACGGCGGCAAAGCGTCAATCGGACTGCAAGGCGTCGTATCCTTCCTCGCCGGTACGGACGCGCACGACGTTTTCCACGTCATACACAAAGATCTTGCCGTCGCCGATATGGCCGGTATGGAGCACGGCGCGGGCGGTGTCGATCACCTGGCGCACGGGCACCTTGCTGACCACGATATCCACCTGCACCTTGGGCAGCAGCGTGACCTCGACCGGCGTGCCGCGGTAATACTCCGGCTTGCCCTTCTGCGCGCCGTAGCCCATCACGTTGGTGACGGTCATGCCGGTAATGCCGATCCTGTTCATGGCGCTCTTCAGGCTCTCCAGGCTGGCGGGGCGGCAGACGATCTGCACGCGGGTATAAACGGGCGCGTCGGGCGCTTTTTCTCTGGCCTTGCGGGGCGCAGCCTCCGCCTCGGGCGCGGCGGCGGCGACGGCCGCGGGCTCCGCGTCCTCGTAGGTGCTGTCGGGCATCATGGCGTACCCGGCGTACGCGGTGGGCAGGCCGTGCTCGGAGCGATCCAGGCCCATGAGCTCATCCGAAGCGTCGGCGCGCAGGCCGACGGTTTTTTTGATGAGCATGAACACGGCGGTAATGACGATGCCGGTCCAGGCGATCACGCTGATCACGCCCAGGCACTGCACGCCCAGGAATTTAAACCCGCCGCCGTAGAAAACGCCCTTCATGGTGCTCACGCCTGTGGCGAAAAAGCCGGTCAGCACCGTGCCCAGCGCGCCGCAGACGCCGTGAACCGAGATCGCGCCCACCGGGTCGTCGATCTTCACGACCTTATCGAAGAATCCTACGGCCAGCACGACCGCGATGCCGCACGCCGCGCCGATGATGGCCGCGCCGAAGGGGTTCACCGCGTCGCAGCCCGCCGTGATGCCGACCAGGCCGGCCAGGGCCGCGTTAAAGGTCATGGATACGTCGGGCTTGCCGTAGCGCACCCAGGTGAAGAGCATCGTCACAAGCGTCGCGACGGCGGCGGCCAGGTTGGTATTGAAGAACACCAGGCTGGCGGAGCCGATCAATTCGTCGCTGTCCATGCCCACGGTGGAAGCGCCGTTGAAGCCGAACCAGCAGAACCAGAGGATGAACACGCCCAGCGCGGCGATCGAAAGGTTATGCCCCAGGATGGCCCTGGGCTTGCCGTCCTTTCCGTACTTGCCGATGCGCGGGCCCAGTATCTTCGCGCCGATCATGGCGCACACGCCGCCCACCATATGCACCGCGGTGGAACCGGCGAAATCATGAAAGCCCATCTCGGCCAGCCAGCCGCCGCCCCAGATCCAGCGCCCGGACACGGGATAGATGAACAGCGAAATGGCGGCGGAATAGAGGCAGTAGGCCGAAAACCTGGTGCGCTCCGCCATGGCGCCCGATACGATGGTGGCCGAGGTGGCGCAGAACACCGTCTGGAAAATGGCGTATGCCCACAGCGGGACGCCGGCGGGCAGGATCGCTTCATAGTCCCCCATGATGAAGGGATCGATCCGGCCGAACAGCGCCGTGCCCGCGCCGAACATGATGCCGAACCCAAACAGCCAGTACAGCGGCGTGCCGATGCAGAAATCCATCAGGTTTTTCATCAGGATATTGCCCGTGTTCTTGGCCCGGGTAAAGCCCGCCTCGCACATCGCGAAGCCCGCCTGCATGAAGAAAACCAGCGCGGCGCCCAAAAGCACCCAGATCGTGTTCACGGCAGAATACGTCATGGTTCTCACTTCCGTTTCTGTAAAATGCCAACAAAAAAGGCGCCGGGTGCTTTCAGCACACCCTTGCGCCTTGTTGGATGGAGGCAGTTTACGACAGGTTCCGCTTCTTGTCAAGGGGAAGAACAATCTTAGTACAGCCGATTGTTTCCGGTGAAAAAGCAGGGCGCCGGCCAGACGCGGCCGACGCCCTGTAAAAATGTCTGATGATCCGGGGTCTTATACTATTCTCAGTATAAAAGATTATCAGATTTGGGATGGATTTTAGGGAGGCGTAGCAGCGCTACGTTGACCGGAATGAAGCAACGCCAAGACGGAAAAGACACCCAAAGATGATAAGATTTTAGATTGAGAATAGTATTACTGAATCGGCGCGTTGCAGACCTTGCAGACGCCCGCGCCGTTATCGACGTGGCCCGTGGCGGGGATCGCGGCGCCCTTTTCCACCAGCTGCTTGCAGCCCTTGCAGTACTTATCGCCGGTATAGCCGGCGGCCGTGCAGGTGGCGGCGCTGACGTTCTTCATTTCAAAGCCGCCCACGTGATCGGTGTACGCCTTCGATTTGGGAAGGCAGGTTCCGCGCCTGACCAGCATACGGCAGCGGGCGCAGTACACGTCGCCGGTATAGCCTTCCGCGCAGCAGGTGGCCTTCCGCTCGCCAACCAGCACCAGGGAGTAGTGGCAGCTGTAATTGTAATCGGTGTCCCTTTCTTCGGAAGCGGAGCAGTTGCGGCAGGTGCGCACCTTTTTGCCCTTGGTGATGCAGGTGCCCTGATCGGTGATCGTCCAGCTTCTCCACCAGTGTCCGCGGGGGCCCATCTCCTGGGTATCGACCAGGCTGATGCCGCACGTGGAGCAGATGATGCCCTCGGTCAGGCCGCCCTTGGTGCAGGTGGCGGTGCGCTCGAGCAGCTTGGTCAGGTGATAGCCGCGGCCCGCGCAGGTGTTCGCGGAGGTGTTGGGATCGGCCGACCACTGCGCGCCGTTCAGCTTGCCGCCCGTGATGGACGTGCTGCAGCGGATGCAGTTGAGCACAAGCGTGCCGTTGGTGTTGAACGTGGGCGCGAAAGCGTGGCCCAGCGCGTTGGTGACGGCGATCTGCGTCGCGCCGCAGACCGAGCAGGTGAAGTCGCCGCGGCCGGCGGCGATGCAGGTGGCGGTATCGTTCGTTTTGATCCACTGATGCTCATGGGCCTGCGGAACGGCGGACGCGGGCTCGGCAGCGGCGACGGGCTGCGGTTCGCTCTGAGCCGCGGCGACGGGCTGCGGTTCGGGCTCGGCCGCGGCGACGGACAGCGGTTCGGGCTCGTAGAGAGCGGCGGCTTCCGCATTCGGCGCTTCGGCCTTCTTGGCGCTGTTGCCTACGAACACCGAAACGTTGGCCGGGATCCTGAGCTGAGCGGAAAGCGCGCTCCACTGATCGCCGCTGCCGGTATAGAACACCGACTGCAGGCCGCCAAAGGAGTTGCCGGCCGCCTTGACCAGGCCGGCGGGCAGGGTGATGCTGGTCAGGCTGTCGCAGCCGTCGAAAGCGCCGGGGCCGATCTCGGTCACGCTCTCGGGGATCTTGATCTCCGCCAGATTGACGCAGCCCGCGAAAGCGCCGGGGCCGATATAGGTCAGCGTACTGGGCAGCGAAACGTCGGTCAGGCTGACGCAGCCGTTGAAGGCGTTCGCGCCCACCGCGGTCATGCCCTCCATCAGGGTAACGTTGGTCAGCGCGGTGCAGTCCTTAAAGGCGCTGCTGATGCGCTCCAGCGTGCCGGGCAGCGTCACGTCGGTGATCGCCGCGCGGTCGGAAGCAAACGCCGAGGAAGCGATGCCGGTCACCGGCACGCCGTCCACCGTCTCGGGCAGCGCGACCGCTCCGCCCTTGCCGGTATAATCGGTCAGGGTCGCGTACGTGCCGTACGGAATGCTGAAAGTGAAATCGCCGACGGTTTTTTCGGCGCTCTCCGCCGCCGCGCAGCCGATCGACGCGCAGAGCAGCAGGCACAGCAGCAATGCCATCAGCCATTTCAGGCTCGGGTATTTCATGTTTTTCCCTCTCTTCATATAAAAATGGCAATTCTTTCCACCTGATATTATAAAGAAGAGCCGCGGTCATTGGGTTTCAGAAGTATTACGAAAGGCGAACAATTAAAAATACATGCTGTTAACGACCATAACGCAAAAAAGAAGCCGCCCTCGTTTTCTTTATTTTGGAAAACGAGAGCGGCTCCCGCCGTTACGCGCGCAAAACCGGGTTTGCGCAGTCAGGAAAGCTTACTTTTTGATCTGGGAGAGCGCGTCGTTCACGGCGGCGATCAGCGCTTCGGAGGTCTTGGTCGCGCCGCTGACGGCGTCGACCTCGGTGGAATTGGCCGCGATGATGGCGTCGGGCAGCGTGGCGAAAGCCGGATCGCTGATGCCGGCGGTCTCGTTATGGCTGAGCACTTCGATCTTGGCGATCTTTTCGCCGTCCATGGTGACCTTTACCTTGACCTCGCCGCCGATCTCGCTGACGCCCACGCCGATATATTCGTTTGCGCCCAGGGCTTCCTCGACGGGAGCGGGCTCGGAAACGGGCTCGGCCTCTTCATAGCCGTACAGCACGTTCAGCAGGGTGATGGTCTTTACGGCCGTTTCCGCCGTAACGGCGGCGCAGCGGGCCTTGCGCTCGGGATCGGCCATCTTGTAGCCGGTGGTATTCATGTAGATGCCGACGGAATCCACGCAGTTGACCGAATGCGCCACGGTGGTGACGGACTTGAACTCGGGCTGATAGGCCGGGAATTCATGCTCGCGGTACCAGTCGAACAGCTGGTTGCGGACCTCGGCGGCGTCCTTGGGCTCGCACACGAGGCCGACGAAGGTGAGCGCGCCCGCCAGCGAGCCGCACAGCGTACCCGCGCCGTAGCCGCCCGCCATGAGGCCGAACGCCTTGCCGGGGATCATCTCGTTGTACGGGATGCCGGTGACCTCGCTGAAAATGTCCATGATGCCGCCGAAGCAGCCCGCGCCGCAGCCGCCGTACTGATAGAATACTTCGTAGCAGTGCTTGAGCAGCTCGTCCTTATCCAGAGGAACGTACTTCCAGGGCCAAACGGGCGCTTTGGTCTCTTCCGCGGCGGCGTGAGCCAGCGGCAGGCTGCCGACGGCAACCGCGCCCAGGGTGATCTTTCCCGCGGTACGCAGGAATTCGCGGCGGTTCATCTGATCCATCTGTTTCATTATGCATGCTTCCTTTCATATATCGGTTTGTTATCGGGACAGCTCTGATAAAATCATACCCGAGCAGGCAGGAAAACGTCAATAAAAGCACGAATTTAATAAGCTGCTAATTAATTACTTAGTATTGGAGCGAAAACGCATGGCTTACCAGAAAAAAACAACCAACCTGATCCGCTGCCCGTTTGAGTACGCCCTGCAGATATTCGGCGGAAAATGGAAATCGCGCATCATCTGCCTGCTGCACAACATGGGGCCGCTGCGCTTCAATCAGATCTGCGCCGAAATGGGCGGCATCAGCGACGGCGTGCTCTCCGCCGCGCTGCAGGACCTGCTCGGCGCCGGGGTCGTCAGCCGCGCCGTGTACGGCGAAGTGCCCCCGCGCGTGGAGTATGCCCTGACCGCGCGCGGCGAAAGCCTCATCCCCCTGCTGCGCGGCATCTGCCTCTGGTCGCAGACCGAGCACAGGTTCGACGAAGACGACCTGCTGCTTCCCTGCCGCCAGTGCCGCCACCTGCATTTCACCGACCAGCCGCGCTGACTGCGCGAGGACGACGATGGCGCTGAGGGAGGCGTAGCAGCGCTACGTTGACCGGAATGAAGCAACGCCAAGACGGAAAAGACACCCAAAGATGATAAGATTTTAGATTGAGAATAGTATCAGCGATTATGACCGATAAAAACAGGGAGTACCCTTCGTCGTACTCCCTGTTTCCATCGTCTCAAAAACGCGCCCGGCTTATTTCTTATCCGGCGTGTCCTGGCCGTAGTAGGCGTTCGCGCCGTGCTTGCGCAGGTAATGCTTGTCCAGCAGCGCCTGCTGCATGGGGCCGCGGGCGGGGTTGAGCATCATGGCGTGGAAATCCATGAAGGCGCATTCCTCCATGACCACGGCGTTATGCACGGCGTTCATGGGATCGGCGCCCCAGGCAAAGGGGCCGTGGCTGAACACGAGCACGCCGGGCACCTGCGCGGGATCGATATGCCGGGTGCGGAAGGTTTCGATGATTACGTTACCGGTTTCCTTTTCATATTCGCCGCCGATCTCGCGCTCGGTCATGGGCCGGGTGCAGGGGATCGCGCCGTAGAAATAATCGCCCTGGGTGGTGCCCATTGCCACGATATCCGCGCCGGCCTGGGCGAAGCTGGTGGCCCAGCGGGAATGCGTATGCACGATGCCGCCGCATTCCGGGAACGCCTTGTACAGCTCCACGTGCGTGTCGGTATCGCTGCTGGGCTTCCATTTACCCTCCACGCGCTTGCCGTCCAGGTCGACCACGACCATATCGTCGGGCGTCATATGATCGTACTCCACGCCGCTGGGCTTGATGACCACCAGGCCGCGCTCGCGGTCGATGCCGGACACGTTGCCCCAGGTAAAGGTGACCAGATCATGCTTAGGCAAAAGCAGGTTGGCTTCGCAAACGAGTTTTTTCAGTTCTTCCAGCATTTGTTATCACCTCACAGGGTATTGATAGCCGCGATTTCGACGGGCAGGCTCTTGCGATACTGCGCGAGGAAGCGGCGGAAGCCCTCGATATCGCTTTCGTCGGCCATCAGCGTGGAGGATTTCGCGTTGGCGAACACCTTTTCATTCAGGTAATCCTCCAGCTTCTGCCCGTCCTTTTTCCACAGCATGAACGCGCACAGCAGCGCCATGCCGTAGGGGCCGCCCTCGCCGGCGGTCTCCATCACCGATACCGGGCTGCCCACGGCGGCGGAGAGCATGCGCTGGCCCACGCCGGGGGTCTTGAAATAGCCGCCGTGGCCGTACAGCCGGTCGATGGCTACCTTTTCCTCGCCTGTCAGGATATCCAGGCCGATCTTGAGCGTCGCGAGGGCGCTGAGCAGGTGCGTGCGCATAAAGTTCGCGAGCGTGAGCTTTGCGTCGGGCGTGCGCGCGAACACCGGGCGGCCGGCGTCCAGATCGGTCACGCCCTCGCCGGAGAGGTAATTGTAGCTCAGCAGGCCGCCGCAGTCCTTGTCGCCCTCCAGGGCCTTGTTGAACAGCAGGGTATACAGGTCGCCCTTATTGATCTTCGCGCCGATCTCGCCTGCGAACTCGTACAGCAGGCCGACCCAGGCGTTGATATCGCTGGTGCAGTTGCTGCAGTGCACCATCGCCACGGGCTTGCCGGTGGGCGTGGTGACCATATCGATCTCGCGGTGCACGCCGGGCATTTTTTCCACCACGATCATGGCGAAATCGCTCGTGCCGGCCGACACGTTGCCGGTGCGCGGGGCCACGCTGTTGGTGGCCGTCATGCCGGTGCCCGCGTCGCCCTCGGGCGGCGCGAAGGGGATGCCGGGCTTAAGATCGCCCGCGGGATCGAGGAAGGCCGCGCCGGCCGCCGTCAGCTCGCCCGCGCGCTCGCCCGCCATCAGCACGCGGGGCAGGATATCGCGCAGCCGCCAGCCGTAACCGGCCTGCGCGATCAGCGCGTCAAACTTTTCGGTCATGCCCGCGTCGTAATCCAGCCTGTCGCTGTCGATGGGGAACACGCCGCTGGCCTCGCCGATGCCCAGCGCCCTTTCGCCGGTCAGCTTCGTATGCAGATAGCCCGCCAGCGTGGTCAGGTGCGCCAGCCGCGGCAGGTGCGCTTCCCCGTTCAGCATGGCCTGGTACAGGTGCGCGATGCTCCAGCGCTGGGGAATATTGAAGCCGAACAGCGCGGTCAGCTTTTCGGCCGCCGGGCCGGTCATGGTGTTGCGCCAGGTGCGGAACTCGGTCAGCGGATTGCCGTCCCGGTCGAAGGGCAAATAGCCGTGCATCATGGCGCTGATGCCGATCGCGCCGACCTCGGTCAGCGTTTCGCCGAATTTCTCCTTCACGTCGCGCTTGAGATCGGCGTAGCAGGCCTGCACGCCGCTGTGAATGGCGTCCATGCTGTACGTCCACACGTTGTTGACCAGCTGGTTTTCCCATTCGTGGCTGCCCGAAGCGATGGGCAGGTGGTTTTCATCGATCAGCACCGCCTTGATGCGGGTGGAACCGAGCTCGATGCCCAGGACAGTATTTTTGAATTGCATAGCAAAACACCTCACGCAGTTCTTTTTTTCCATTATAGCATAGCGATTTTTTTGTGGCAATACCGGGAATCCACGAAAAGGCCGCCGCCGGGCGAAATGACGCGCTCCGGCTTGACAAAAACCGCGCGGCAAGTATATAATAAATCCCGGCAATGACGGGACTGACACCCCGGAGCTTCCCGGTAAAACGGGCGTATTCCGCGTTAAGGAAAAAGCGGCATCGGCACGATGCAAGCTGGGTGGCACCGCGAAAGCAATTTCGTCCCATGCGAAGGCATGGGGCTGTTTATTTATTGGGAGGGATTGCATGCTGACACAAGCGCCGAAGGGCACACGCGATATGCTGCCGCAGGACGCCTATCTGTGGCACTGGATCGAACAGAAGGAGCGGGAAGCGGCCGCCCGGGCGGGCTACCGCGAGATCCGCACGCCGGTATTTGAGCATACCGAGCTGTTCCTGCGCGGCGTGGGCGATACCACCGATATCGTGCAGAAGGAAATGTACACCTTCAAGGACAAAGGCGACCGCAGCATCACGCTGAAGCCCGAAGGCACGGCCGGCGCGGTGCGCTCCTTCATCGAAAACCACCTGTTCGCCGAAACGCTGCCCTGCAAGGTGTATTACCTGAACGCGCCGATCTTCCGCTATGAAAACCCGCAGAGCGGCCGCCTGCGCGAGCATCACCAGTTCGGCATGGAGTGCTTCGGCGGCAAGGAGCCCACGGTGGAAGCCGAGCTGATCTCCACCCTGATGGGCATGCTGACCAGCCTCGGGCTCAAAAACCTGAGCGTGCACATCAATTCGATCGGCTGCCCGAACTGCCGGCCCAAATACCACGCGGCGCTCAAGCAGTACCTCGGGGACAACATCCACTGCATGTGCGCCACCTGCCGGGAGCGGTTTGAAAAGAACCCGCTGCGCATCCTGGACTGCAAGGAAGAAAAGTGCAGGGACATCGTGAAGGACGCCCCGGTGATCCTGGACTGCCTGTGCGACGAGTGCCGCGAGCACTTCAATCAGCTGCAGGCGCTGCTTACGGCGCAGAAGATCCCCTTTGAGATCGATCCGCATATCGTGCGCGGCCTGGACTATTACACCAAGACGGTGTTTGAGATCATCATGCAGTCGGGCCGCGAAGGCCTGGCGCTGTGCGGCGGCGGCCGCTATGACGGGCTGGTGGAGCAGCTGGGCGGCCCCGCGACGCCCGCGGCAGGCTTCGGCATCGGCGCGGAACGCATCCTGATCGAGCTCAGAAACCAGAACCTGCTGCCGCCCGAGCCGAGCACGACCGACGTGTACGTGGCCAACCTCGGCGCCGACATGAAAATCCCCGCCTTCAGCTTCGCCCAGGCGCTGCGCGCGCTGAACGTGAAGGCGGACAGCGACCTGAACGGCCGCAGTCTGAAAGCGCAGTTCAAGTATGCCGACAAGATCGGCGCGCGGTATGTGGCGCTGGTGGGCGGCGACGAGTACGCCCGCGGCGTGATCAAGCTGCGCGATATGGCGACCAAAGAGGAAAAAGAGCTGCCCGTCGATACCGCGGCCCAGGCCGTGGCCGACATGCTGTAATAAACCGAAAGGATGAAAATATTATGGAAAGAAGTCTGATCGCCAACCTCAAGATCGGCGAAGTCAACAAAATCCAGGGCTTTGTGGAAAACATCCGCAATAAGCGCACAATGGCTTTCCTGGTGATCCGCGATTACACCGGCCGCGTACAGCTGACCGTGGAAAAGGCCGATCGCCCCGAGGTCGCCGCCGTCGTGGATCAGCTGACCGTCGAAAGCGTCATCACCGCCGAAGGCAAGGTGGTGGAAAACAGCTACGTCAAGATGGGCGGCATCGAAATGCTGCCCGAAACCATGAAGATCGAATCGATCGCCGAACCGCTGCCCATCAGCAAGGACGCCGCGATCGACAGCCGCCTGGACTATCGCTGGATCGACCTGCGCTCCGACCGGAACACGCTGATCTTCAAGGCGCAGACCACGCTGGTGGCCGCCATGCGCAATTTCCTGCTCGAGCGCGGTTTCCTGGAGATCCATACGCCCAAGCTGATCGCCGCAGCCTCCGAGAGCGGTTCCGACGTGTTCGAGCTCAAGTATTTCGACCGCAAGGCGTACCTGAGCCAGAGCCCGCAGTTCTATAAGCAGATGGCGATGGCCGCCGGCTTCGACCGCATTTTCGAGGTCGGCCCGGTGTTCCGCGCCGAAAAGAGCTTCACCAACAAGCACGCCACCGAGTTTACCGGCTTCGACCTGGAGATGAGCTATATCACCTCTTTCCGCGACGTCATGGCCATCGAGGCCGAACTGCTGCAGGCCGCGCTGAAGGCCGTCAAGGAGCAGTACGGCGAGCAGATCAAGGAGCTGTACGGGCTGGAGACCGTCGTGCCCGCCCTGCCCTTCCCCGAAATGAAGCTGCAGGACGTGTACAAGGAGCTGGAAGAGCGCTACGGCTATACCGTGGACGAGAGCGAAAAGAACGACCTGACCACCGACGCCGAGCGCCTCTGCGCCAAGCTGAGCATGGATAAATTCGGCCACGAATTCCTGTTCGTTACCGATTACGGCCCGGAAAAGCGCGCGTTCTATCATATGCGCGACGAGAACGGCATGCCGCTGGGCTACGACCTGATCTGGCGCGGCACCGAGATCACCACCGGCGCGCAGCGCGAGCACCGCTACGAGCAGCTTCGCAAGCAGGCCGACGAAAAGGGCCTGGGCGAGGATGTCAAGTTCTACATGGACTTCTTCCGCTACGGCTGCCCGCCCCACGGCGGCTTCGGCCTGGGCGTGGATCGCCTGACCATGCTGCTGCTCGGAATCCCGATCAAGGAAGTCATGTTCCTGTTCCGCGGCCCCAACCGCGTAACGCCGTAACAGGCGCGGACGGATCCGCGCGACGCGCAACAAGAAAAAAATCGCCGACGGACAGGGTTTCCTGTCCGTCGGCCATTTCTTTG
>CACWLY010000125.1 GCA_902761825.1 uncultured Eubacteriales bacterium | reverse complement strand
GTCAACGTAGCGCTGCTACGCCTCCCTCCATTCAGCTTAGCCAGGGCGAAAAATCCATCCCAAATCTGATAATCTTTTATACTGAGAATAGTATGAGAGCCGCGGGCCGACAGATTTTATTTCCGCGCCCTTACGCCTGCAGCATCTGCCGGAAGAAGGATACGCCGCGCAGCAGGTTTTCCACGCTCAGGCGTTCGTTATAGCTGTGCGTGCGCGCAAGCTCGCCGGGCGGCAGGATAAAGGGGCTGAAACGGTATACATTGGGACAGACGCATTCCATCCGCCGCGCGTCGGTGCCGCCCGCAAGCAGGCAGGGCACGATCGGCGTGCCGGGAAAATGCACCTGAATGGCGGTGGAGAGCGCGTCCCAGCTGGGCCCGGCAGAGGGGGAAACGCTGCCGGGCTCTTCCAGCAGCGCGACGCTCAGCCGAATGGGCGTGCGCGCGGTCACGCGCTCCACGCGGCGCAGCAGGCTGCGGGTTTCGTCCCCGGGCAGCACGCTGGCCGAATAATGCAGGGTGGGAACGTCGCACATCAGCGCGTCGCCGTTCTGCTTCCAGAGCGAAAGCTGGGTCTGGGTGACGGCCCGGCCCATGGGCGTGCGCCGCATGCGCAGCAGCAGGGCGCGGCGGAACAGCCGGGGATAGCGCATGAAAAACCGCGCACCGGGGGTCAATACCGGCTTCATGGCGGGCAGCATCCGCTCGAGCACCGGCGCGCACAGCCGGTAGCGCGGGCGGATCCGCGCGACGCGCACGGCGGATCGGGCCAGCGTTTCCATGGCGTTTTCGCCCTCGCAGGACAGCGAAAACAGAAGCCTGCCCTTTTCGCATACGCCCACATAGGCCGCGTCCTGCCGCGCCACGGCATAGGGACGCGACACGCTGCCGCCCTCGTCCAGCACGAAAGCTGGCTGCACGCCGCGGCTTTGCAGTATCCGCGCCATCGACGCCATGCTGCCGCCGCGCGTCTCCTCGTCGCAGGAGAAGGCGAACCAGATATCGCCCGCGGGCTTCCAGCCGTCCTGCATCAGCCCTTCGGCGGCGCACAGCAGGGCGATCAGATGCCCCTTCATATCGGCCGCGCCGCGTCCGTAAATATACCCGTCGCGCACCTCGCCCGCAAAGGGCGGGCTGCTCCAGCGCGCGGGATCGCCCGCGCTGACCACGTCCAGATGCGCGCAGAAAACCAGCGGCTTCACGCGCTGGCGGCCCGGCAGACGCACGAGCAGCGCGCCGCCGTCCACCGTTTCGCATTCGCTGAAGCCGAACACCAGGGGGAAAAGCCGGCGCAGCAATTCGTGCAGGCGCTGAAAGCTGCCCGCCTCGTTGCCCGATACGGTTGGCTGCATGATGGCCAGCGACAAGGCGCGGACCGCGCCGTCGCCGCGATAATCCGGATGTGTCAATTCCTGCCTCCGCGCGGTTTCATTCCGCTGATTGTAATTCGCCCCGGCCGCGCGAACTCCTTTTTTTGGACGCAACTATTCGGTTATGAAACAGAGTAGCACGGAAATACCCGCCCGCGCGTATCTGTTCAGCCGAGGGCTGAACAGATACCGGCATGGATCGATAAAAAAACGCACAAACTTCGCAAAACCCGATTGAAGCGCCCCTGCCTGTGTGCTATAATGAATTGTCAAAAACCAAAGGGGGTCAACAGTGGCATTGGAGCCTGGATGGACGGTCATACACCTGGCGCGCAGCGAGCAGAGCGCCCGCGTCATCCTGCAGTTCCTGCAGAAAGAAAGCTTCCTGGCCCGGTATCGGCGCATCGCATCCGGCGCTTCGGGCAAGGACTGCTACGAGATCCTTGTGCCCTCCGGCGAGGCCGGGGAGGCGCAGCAGCTGTTGATCGAAAATAACATGCTGCGGTAACAGCCGCAGGCGGAAGGAGCTTTTTCATGTCTCGAATCGCAGTATTGACCAGCGGCGGCGACAGCCCGGGAATGAACGCTGCGGTGACCGCTATCGCCCGCTGCGCGAACATGCTGGGCATGTCCCTGCTGGGCGTGGACCGCGGATTTAACGGACTGCTGGGCAAGAATCCCGAAAAAGACTTTATCGATATGTCGCTGGAAAACGCGCTGGATATCGCCGATATGGCCGGCACCCAGCTGCGCACTGCCCGCTGCCTGGAGTTCAAGCAGCCCGAGGTGCAGGCCAGGGCCGCCCAGCTGCTGCGCGATATGGACGTGCGCGGCCTGATCGTGATTGGCGGCGACGGCAGCTTCCACGGCGCGCAGGCGCTGTGCCACCAGGGCATGCCCTGCGTGGGCATCCCCGGCACCATCGACAACGACCTGCCCTATACCGGCATGACGCTGGGCTATGATACCGCCGTCAACGTCTGCGTGGACGCCGTGCGCAATATCCGCGCCACCAGCCGCAGCCACGACCGCCCGCACGTGGTCGAGGTCATGGGCCGCCACTGCGGCGATATCGCGCTGCAGACCGCCATGGCGACCGGCGCCGAGATCGTGATCTGCCCCGAGGGCAAGCGCTGGACGGTGGACAGCATCGCCCGCCGCCTGCAGAACCAGATCGACCAGGGCAACTTCCGCACCACCATCGTGGTCGCCGAGGGCAGCTGGGAAGAAATGGCGCCCTTCGACGTGTACGAGTTCCTGCGCCCCTACGGCAAGCAGGTGTTCAAGGGCGAGCCCATGACCGCCAACCGCTTCGCCAGCGTGCTCAAGCGCAAGTGCAAGATGCCCGACGGCACCAATCCCGAGGTGCGCTCCACCGTGGTGGGCTATACCCAGCGCGGCGCGCGTCCCACCGCCCGCGACGCGGCCTTCGCCTTTGAAGCCGGCGTCCGCGCCGTCGACCTGCTCAACCGCGGCATCGGCAACCGCGTGATCGGCCGCAAGAGCGGCATCGTGTTCGACGAGGACATCGATAAGGCCCTGCGCGCCCGCCGCCCCTTCGACCGCATGATGTACAATATCATCAACGCGCTCTGATCGGGAAAAGCATACTTCAATTTTTTCATCTGATTCACGAAGGATCAATAAAGGGCAGGAAGTACGACGAGGGCGCTGCCCTCGAGCTCCCACCGGGGAGGGAGCCTGTCCGGGGCCTTCCTCAACGTAGCGCTGCTACGCCTCCCTCCATTCAGCTTAGCCAGGGCGAAAAATCCATCCCAAATCTGATAATCTTTTATACTGAGAATAGTATAAAAACCATCCCAAGGGAAGGTTTTCCATGCGCTCGAAACCCTTCTGGACACCCATCCCGGCGATGAAGCGAGGAGCGTAAACCAGACTTGCTTCCGCCTGTTTGGCCTATGGGGCCAAGCAAGCTCCCGGGCATAAAGAACAAGGGCGTTTTCCCAGAAAAACAAGCTCGTTTGTTTTTCTGGGAAAACGCCCTTGTTCACTGTGCGCTTCGCGCACAGTTTGCGCGGCTTTGCCGTGCTGCCCGGGAGCGGTGGTACACCCTATTCAACTGACAGCGGCAAGTTGCTGCTTCGACAAGTTACGTAGTTACCGCAGCTGGCGGGGTCTGGGGTGCAACTTGCACCCCAGCAGGAGCTCGAGGGCAGCGCCCTCGTCGTACTCCTTGCGCTTCACTCATCCTTCGCTGACTGGCTCTCAGAACGCAAATCGTATTACCGCTTCAGCGCCTTGGCGAGCTGCTTCTGCACCGGCAGGCGCAGGCGGCGGGGGTAGAGACTGTCGTACAGCGCTGCGAGCTCCGCGCGCTCCCCGGCGGACAGGCGGGGGATCAGCGGGAGGAAATGCCGCTGCTGGGCGAGCAGCATCCAGCGCGCGTGATCGGGCCAGGTTTCGTCGGTCCCGGCGTTCAGCAGCAGGCGCAAAGCCGGGGCGATGCCGTCCGCGTCCGGATCGGCGGCCATTTCATCGGCCAGCGCGCGCACGCGCTCGTCCATTTTATCGTGGCAGGCGTCGTCGCCGGGCTTCTTGCCGAAGCCGAGCAGGCCGTCGGTGGGCTTGCGCGACCTTTCCAGGCGGTCGATATCGGCCCGGTAATCGGCCAAAAGCGCCTGCAGGCGTTCCATATAATCCATACGGCGTTTCTCCTATTTCATGCTGTTTTCGTCGTCCTGCGCGCCGTTTTTCTCCTCGTCGGACGCGCGCTTCCAGAGAATGACGGCGTAAACGATCAACGCAAGGCCGATTACAGCGAAAAGCGCGATGAACAGCGCGCGCATGCCGGGCGACATGGTGGTATCGGTATCCGCGCGGTCGCGGAAAAGACCGTAGGCCAGATAGATCAGATATCCTCCCACGACCCCGAACAAGGTGGAACGGTTTTTCCCGCTGGTCAAGAGCAGACACCGCCTTTCAAACGAACCCCCGTGACCGAGGCCACGGGGGCATTTTTCGATAATGAATGAATTACTTGCCGCGCTTCTTGGACACGATATCGAACACCACGGCGGCCAGCAGCACGAAGCCCTTGACCACGCGCTGATAGTTGGCGTCCAGGCTGATCAGGCTCATGCCCAGGTTGATCACGCCGATCAGCGTGGCGCCGATCACCATGCCCAGCACGGTGCCCGCGCCGCCGCTGGCCGAAACGCCGCCCACCACGCAGGCCGAGATGGCGTCCATCTCGAAGTTCTTGCCCACGTCGGCGTAGGCCGACTGCGAACGCGCGATGACCGTGAAGGTGGCGATGCTGGTCAGCACGGCCATGTTGAGGTAGGCCAGGAACATGATGCGGCGGGTATTGACGCCGGAAAGCCTCGCGGCCTCCATGTTGCCGCCCACCACGTAGAAGTGGCGGCCCACGGTGGTCTTGCTGGTGATGAAGCTGTAAATCAGGATGATGCCGGCCACCCACAGCAGGGTGATGGGGATGCCGCCGTCCAGCGCCAGCTGGGTCATCACCAGGATGATCACAGCGCCGCCGATGCCGCTCTTGATGGCGGCAGCCTTGACGGTATCGGCTTCATAGCCCTTCGCCAGGCGGTTCTTACGGGTCATGAACACCACAAGCACGACGATGGCGGCGGCCAGCAGGCCGAAGAGGAAGCACGGCCAGTTGAATACGCCCTTCTCCGTCGGCAGGATGCGGCCGTAGAAGATGCCCAGGAAATCAGGCTTGGTTGCCAGCGACAGCGAGCCGGTCATGGAGTTGGACGACAGGATGGCGGTGCCCAGGCCGCGGAAGGCCAGATAGCCCGCCAGGGTGGCGATCCACGGCGGAATATGCACATAAGCGATCAGGAAGCCCAGGATCACGCCGTAGCCAATGCCGATCAGCAGCAGCAGCAGGATCGAAAGACCGGTGCTGATCCCCTGCACCACCATGAACACGCCGCCGAAAGCGCCCAGCAGGCAGACGAACGCGCCGCAGCTCAGGTCGATGTTGCCGCCGGTCAGCATGCACATCAGCATGCCCGCGCCCAGGATGTACACGTAGGCGTTCTGGTTGATCAGCTCGGTAAAGCTGGACGGGCTGAAGATGCCGCCCTTGGTCAGGATCAGGAAGAACAGGTATACAAGAACCAGGACAATGAGCATTGCGTTCTTTTTCAGAACGGCCGCAATCGATTTGTTTTCCATAGTATGTCCTCCTTCCTGCCTTACCGCTTCTGCCGCTTGGACAGCACGTCGAACATGACGGCGATCAGCAGCACGATGCCCTTGACCACCTTCTGATAGTTGGCGTCCACGCCCACGATGATCATGCCCTTGTTGATGACGCCCATCAGGATGGCGCCGATGATCATGCCGCTCACCTTGCCGGTGCCGCCGTAGGCCGACGCGCCGCCGATGAAGCAGGAGGCGATGGCGTCCATCTCATAGCCCTCGCCGTACACCGGGTCGATGCCCTTGGCGCGCCCGGCGGTCAGGATGCCGGCCAGGCCGGCCAGCAGGCCGATGTTGGCGTAGGCGAACCAGTAGACGTTGCGGGTCTTGACGCCGGAAAGGGCGGTGGCCTTTTCGTTGCCGCCCACGGCGTACAGGTGACGGCCGATGGCGGTCTTGTTGGTGACGTAGGCGTAGATGCCCAGCACCAGGCCGATCCAGATCAGCACCATCGGGAAGCCGCGGTAGCAGCTGAGCTTGAAGCTGACCCACAGCACCAGCACGGCGATGACCACGGTGGATACGATCTGGCCCGGGATGGCCTGGCTGATGCCCAGCTTTTTCTCCACCGACATTTTGCGCACGCGCAGAAGGACGAAGATCAGCGCGCCCACGATGCCGATGCACATGCAGGTCAGGTTGAACTTGGCGACGAAGTTCTGCCCGATCAGGCCGGTGAGGAACGCGTTGTCCTTGCTGAACGCGGCGTTCAGGCTTTCCGAGTTCTGACGGATCACGTCGGGGATATAGCTGGTTTTGCCGTTGCCGAACAGCATCAGGAATTTTTCGTTGGTGATATCCACGCGATAACCGTTAAGTACAACGTTGGAAAATCCGCGGAAGGCGTACATGCCGGCCAGCGTGGCGATGAAGGCCGGGACGCGCACCTTCGCGATCCAGAAGCCCTGGAACGCGCCGATCGCCAGGCCGATCGCCAGCATGACCGCCACGGCCAGCCACATGCTCACGCCGCCGGCCATCATCACGCAGCCGATGGCCGCCGCGAAGCAGACCACCGAGCCGACCGACAGGTCGATGTTGCCGCCGGTCAGGATGCACAGCAGCATGCCGGTTGCCAGCACGAACACGTAGGCGTTCTCGGCGATCAGGCCGGTCACGTTGGCGGGCTGCAGGATCAGGCCTTTCTTGCCCGGCCAGAGGGCGAACACGATGGTCACCACCACCAGGGCGATGATCATGGTATATTTCCGGAAAAACTCTCCGGGCTTGAAGTCCTGCAGGAAGGACTTTTTCACCGATTTTTCACTCATCGTCACGCACCCCTTCCCGACCGCAGGATGGCCGCCATGATGTTCTCCTGGGTGGCCTCGCTGGCCTTCATTTCACCGATGATCTTGGCCTCGTTCATGATGTAGATGCGGTCGCTCATGCCCAGCACCTCCGGCAGTTCGGAGGAGATCAGCACCACGCATTTGCCCGCGGCGGCCAGATCGTTGATGATGCAGTAGATTTCGTATTTCGCGCCCACGTCGATGCCGCGGGTGGGTTCGTCCAGCAGCAGGATATCGGGCTCGGCAAACATCCATTTGGCGAGCAGCACCTTCTGCTGGTTGCCGCCGGAGAGGTTGCCCACCAGCTGCTCCACCGAGGGGGTCTTGATCTTGAGCTTGTCGCGGTATTCCTCGGCCACGGCGTATTCCTTGTCGCCGTCGATGACGGTATTCTTGGAGATCGCGCCCAGATTGGCAAGGGAGGTGTTGACCTTGATGGACTGGCTGAGCACCAGGCCGTTGCCCTTGCGGTCCTCGGTTACATAGGCGATTTTATGTTTGATCGCGTCGGCCTCGCTCTTGCGCAGCTTTATATGTTTGCCGTCCAGCTTCAGCTCGCCGGAAAAATTGACGCCGTAGCTCTGGCCGAAAATGCTCATGGCCAGCTCCGTGCGCCCGGCGCCCATCAGGCCGTAAATGCCCACCACTTCGCCCTGGCGCACGTACATGGAAACGTCGTCCACGACCTTGCGCTCGGGATACAGGGGATGGTGCACGGTCCAGTGGTCGACTTCCATGCGCACCGGGCCGATCTTCACGTTTTCGCGCTTGGGGAAGCGGTTGGTGATCTCGCGGCCAACCATGCCCTTGATGATGCGCTCCTCGCTGACCGGCTCCTTGCCCTGGTTGTCGATGGTTTCGATGGTGCTGCCGTCGCGGATGACCGTTATTTTGTCCGCCACATAGGAAACCTCGTTCAGCTTGTGGGAAATGATGATCATGGTCATTCCCTGCTTCTTGAAGCTGAGCATCAGGTCCAGCAATGCGCGGGAATCTTCTTCGTTCAGGGAGGACGTGGGTTCGTCCAGGATCAGCAGCTTCGCCTTCTTGGCCAGGGCTTTGGCGATCTCGACCAGCTGCTGCTTGCCGGTGCCGATGGTTTTGACCTGGATCTTGGAGCTTTCCTCCAGGCCCACCATTTTCAGGTATTTATCGGCTTCGGCATAGGTCTGATTCCAGTTGATGGCGAAGCTGTGCCCGCGCTCGTTGCCCAGGTACATGTTTTCGCCGATCGTCATTTCGGGCACCAGGGCCAGTTCCTGGTGAATGATGACGATGCCCAATTTTTCGGAATCCTTGATGTTGGAAAACTTGCAGACTTGTCCGTTGTAGATGATATCGCCCTCGTACGTTCCGTAGGGGTAGATACCGCTCAGCACGTTCATCAGGGTGGATTTGCCCGCGCCGTTCTCGCCGACCAGCGCGTGGATCTCGCCCTCTTCCACCTGGAGGTTCACGTTATCAAGCGCTTTTACACCGGGGAAAGTCTTTGTGATATTTTTCATTTCCAGCAGAATCTTTGCCATGGCGTTCCTCCAGCTTTTCTCAGATGGAAATAATGACTTTCCTGTAATACTATTCTCAATCTAAAATCTTATCATCTTTGGGTGTCTTTTCGTCTTGGCGTTGCTTCATTCCGGTCAACGTAGCGCTGCTACGCCTCCCTCCATTCAGCTTAGCCAGGGCGAAAAATCCATCCCAAATCTGATAATCTTTATACTGAGAATAGTATAAGAAGTTCTGATCAGAGCTTCCTTTATAATTGGAAATGATGCAGGCGAGCGCGCGCCCGCCTGCATCGTTCAGGGTTTACAGGCCCCTGCCTGTTTTCTGTTGATTACTGGAGCTGATCGGCGGTGTAGTAGCCGGAATCCAGCAGCAGCTCGGCGTAGTTGTTCACATCGGCGAAGACGGGTTCGCACAGGAAGGAAGGCACTACGATCACGTTGTTGTTGTAGGTCTCGGTGTCGTTCACGTCAACGGTCTCGCCCGCCAGGATCTGGCCGACCATCTTCACGACCTGAGCAGCCAGGGTGCGGGTGTCCTTGAACACGGACATGGCCTGCTTGCCGGCGATCATGTTCTTCACGTTGGAGATGTCGCAGTCCTGACCGGTGATGATGGGCCAGTCGCCGTCATAGTTGGCGTCCAGCGCGTTGGTCACGCCCAGGGCGGTGGAGTCGTTGGAGCACAGCCAGGCGTCGATGCTGGAGCCGTCGGAATAGTAGGAAGCCAGGATGCCGTCCGCGCGGGTCTGGGCAACTTCGGTCTTCCAGGTGGGGGTGGCAACGTCGGTGAAGTCGATCTGGCCGGACTTAACGGTCAGCTTGCCGGCGTCCAGATAGGGCTGCAGCACGTCGATAGCGCCCTGATAGAAGTAACGGGCGTTGTTGTCGCCGGGGTCGCCAGCGGTGATTTCCAGAGCGAAGGGGCCTTCGGCGTTCTCAAGATCCAGAGCTTCCTTGATGTAGGTGCCCTGCTTGGTGCCGACCATGTAGTTGTCGAAGGTGGCATAGTAGGAAACGGCGTCGGAGTCCATCAGCAGGCGGTCATAAGCGATGACCGGGATGCCCTTTTCCTTGGCCAGATCCAGGGCGGAGCCCAGGGAGGAGCCTTCGATGGCGGCGATCACGACGACTTCGCAGCCGCTGTTGATCATGTTGGTTACCTGGTTCAGCTGCTGCTGAACGTCGTTGGAAGCGAACTGCAGGTCTACGGTGTAGCCGGCTTCTTCCAGAAGCTTCTGCATGTTCTCGCCGTCCTGGTTCCAGCGCTGCAGATCCTTGGTGGGCATCGAAACGCCGACCTTCTGACCTTCAGCGGAAGCGAAGGAGCACAGACCCAGCGCCATGACCAGCGCCATTACCAGAGCAAATACCTTTTTCATAACGGGATTTCCTCCTTAAAATAATTTTGCAGCCTTTGGCTGCTATTTCTTAACGGCGGTCGGTACAGCCGCCGTTAGGATCGGTGGAAAAAGAACGTTCAATACAGCCGTTCGCGTATACGGGTTCCTATATTCATCAGCGTGAATTATTATATGACAATCCGGGAAGAAATTCAATAGATAATTACAAAAAAAGCAAAAATTGAGCAATTGCGGTCAAGAATGGTTCTGTCCGCCCGCAAAGGGGGCGCGGACCCGGCTTAATAAAAAAAGATCGGGCGCTCCGGACCGTAAAGCGGCCGGAACGCCCGATGGGTCAGCGCTGCGGATTGCCGGTGGCGATGCCGTATATCAGCAGCGCGACGATGAGCAGCGCGGTCACGGCGATGATGATATCCACCGTGCGGAGGGATACGTGATCCCGGATCTTGTCGTAGAGCTTATAGCGGCGGGGAAGCGGGGACGGGGAGAAGGTCCTTTCGGATTCGGCCTTGGCCGTCTCCATTTCGGCGCGCGCCTGTTTTCCGTCGGTCTGTTCTTTCATGGCTTACTTCTTGACGATGTACTTGCGCACGTCGATGGATACGGCCAGGATGATAATCAGACCGCGGATGATGTACTGGATGTAGGGGTTGACGCCCAGGAACTGCAGCGCGTACACGATGGCCTGCATGATGACCGCGCCGATGACAACGCCCTGGATGGTGCCGACGCCGCCGGAGAAGCTGACGCCGCCCACGACGACGGCGCTGATCGCGTCGGTTTCATAGTTGAGGCCGGTGTTCGCGCCGACGGCGGTGATGCGCGCGGCCTCCAGGAAGGAGGCGATGCCGTAGAGCACGCCGGCCATCAGGTAAACCAGCATGATGGTCTTGGCGACGTTCACGCCCGAAACGGCGGCGGCCTCGGTGTTGCCGCCCACGGCGAACATGTTCTTGCTCTTGGTGAAATACCCGAAGAGCGAATTGAGCAGCTCGGTGCGGCGGGAGCCGACCAGGCCGGCCACGCCCAGCACCTCGACCCTGTGCAGCTGGAAGGATACGTCGTGGCAGGTGGGCTCGTACATGCCGGAAAAGTTCTTCACGTCCAGCAGCACGTCGCCGATCCTGTTGTTCTTGGGCGGGAACTGGTTGGTCATCTCGCGGCCCACCATCAGGCGGATGATCTCCGCCTTCGTCAGGTCGGCGGCCTCCCGGGTGGCGATCCACTGGCCGTCGCGCATGATGGTGACCTCGTTGGAGATGCGCAGGATCTCGTCCATCTTGTGACTGATATAGATGATCCCGACGCCCTCGGCGGTCAGCCGCCGCATGATCTTGAACAGGTGCTCGACCTCGTTCTCGGTCAGCGAGCTTGTGGGCTCGTCCAGCACCAGGATCTGGGCGTTATAGGAAACGGCCTTGGCGATTTCCACCATCTGACGCTTTGAAACCGACAGCGAGCCGATGACCTCCCTGGGGTCCACGTCGATCTCCAGCCGTTCAAAGACCGCCTTTGTGTCGGCGTACATTTTTTTGCTGTCCACCAGGCCCAGCTTGTTTGTGGGGAAACGGCCCAGCCACACGTTCTCCATCACGCTGCGGCGCAGCACCTGGTTCAGCTCCTGATGCACCATGGCCACGCCGTTGTCCAGGGCGTCCCTGGGGCTGGTGAAGGCGACGGGCTTGCCGTTCATGGTAACGGTGCCTGCATCCCGGGTGTAGATCCCGAAGAGGCATTTCATCAGGGTGGATTTCCCGGCGCCGTTTTCGCCCATCAGCGCGTGCACCGTGCCGGGCCGCAGCCGGAGCTGCGCGTGGTTCAGCGCCTTTACGCCGGGAAACTGCTTGTCAATATCCAGCATTTCAAGCAGGTATTGTTGTTCAGACATGTCTCAACCTCACCACTTTTCAGCATGATTCTGTTTCCGTGCCGGTTTCAAAAGAGGTTCCGGCGGCCGAAGCCGCCGGAACCCTTTGACTTCAATCGTTCAGGCTGAAAAGAATATCTTATACTATTCTAACGTAGCGCTGCTACGCCTCCCTCCATTCAGCTTAGCCAGGGCGAAAAATCCATCCCAAATCTGATAATCTTTTATACTGAGAATAGTATTACTTCAGCGCGTCCTGGGTGATCTTGGCGTAAGGAATGTACACGGAGCAGCCGTCGTCGTTCAGCTTGTACTGATCCAGGCCCTCGTACCAGGTGCCGTTGAGCAGATAGTTCATCATGAAGCGGATGTTGGCCTCGCCCATGGCGTCGCCGTCCTGCTTCACGGAAGCGGTCATCCTGCCGGCCTTGATGGCTTCGATGGCGGCTTCGGTGGCGTCCACGCCGATCACGGTGATGGCCTTGTCGCCCTCGTTGCCGGTGTTGTAGCCGGTCTCGTTCAGCGCGGCGATGACGCCCAGCGCCATGTCGTCGTTGTTGGCGAAGACGAGCTCGATTTCAGGATGCGCGGCCCAGGTGGCCTTCATGGCGTCGTTGGCCTTGCCGGTATCCCAGTCGGCCACGATGATATCGGTCACCATCTCGAGCGGTACGCCCAGCTCGCGGGCGGTCTCTTCGGAATACTGGGTGCGGGCAATGGCTTCGGGGTTGTTGGCAACGCCCTTGAACTCAACGAACTGGATCTTTCCGTCGCCCTGGGTGGGCAGATCGCCGGGCTTGTCGATCGCGGCGGGATCAGCGGCCCACAGATCGGCCAGGATCTCGCCCTGCATGTCGCCGGCCTCGCGGGGCAGCGTGCCCACGAAGAAGGAGCCGGACTCCTTCACGACGGAATCATAGGTCTCTTCAGACGGCGGAATGTTGTAGAACAGGAAGGGGATGTTGGCGGCCTTCAGCTTGTCCACCAGCACCTGGCCGCCCGCGGGCTCCGCCAGATTGATGATCACGAAATCGGGGTTCTTGCTGATCAGCAGGTCGCACTGGTCCACCTGTTTGGCCATATCATCGCCGGCGTCCTGCATATCCAGGCTGATGGTCACGCCCAGCTCGGCGCCGATTTTCTCGGCCCAGTCCATCATGCCCTTGCGCACGGTGGAGCCGTAGGTATCGTCGAATTTCCATACGAGCACGCCGACTTTGTTTTCGGTCTTGGCTTCGGCCAGGCCGGCTACGCATCCGAGCGCCAGCATCAGGGTCAACAGGACAGCTACGAGTTTCTTCATGTTTTCTTTCCTCCTTGATTTTGCTGAGCGGCATGTTCTGCCGCTATTCCAAAGCAGTATGCCAACTGCTTGAAAATCATCGTGAAAGCCTTCGGAAAGGGGGAACGCCCGCGAATTTGCCCTATGATCGCGCGATTTATTATCAACGTGCATTATTGACGTATTTCAATAGAAAAATACAAAAAACAAAAAACGATTATTTCGCGTTGACAAAATGCCATCCGCCGCGCGCCGGTCCGGGAAAGAAAATCGCGCGCGCCTTTTTGTCTTGATTGGTGCCAACGCGTCCATTGACACCATGTTTTTCTTCCTGTACTATAGTATCAGGCGAATATACTCACAACGAATACAGATCGAAGGGAAGGAATACACCGTGATACGCAAAAAACAATGCGTCGCTATGCTTCTGGCGGGCGGCCAGGGCAGCCGTCTGGGCGTGCTGACCCAGCATATGGCCAAGCCGGCCGTACCCTTTGGCGGCAAGTACCGCATCATCGATTTCCCCCTGTCCAACTGCGTCAACAGCGGCATCGACACCGTGGGCGTGCTCACCCAGTACCGCCCGCTGGAGCTCAACGCCTACATCGGCTCGGGCGCGCCCTGGGATCTGGACGTAAGCCAGGGCGGCGTATACGTGCTGCCTCCCTACCATACCGGCGCGACCGGCGAATGGTATAAGGGAACCGCAAACGCCATTTACCAGAACCTGCCCTTTATCCAGCAGTTTGATCCCGAGTACGTGCTGATCCTCAGCGGCGACCACATCTACAAGATGGATTACGCCGCCATGCTGCGCCACCACATCGAGCACAAGGCCGACGCCACCATCGCCGTGCGCCAGGTGCCCTGGGAGGAGGCCAGCCGCTTCGGCATCATGAATACCGACGAGACCGGCCGCATCGTGGAGTTCGAGGAAAAGCCCAAGAACCCCAAGTCCAACAACGCCAGCATGGGCGTGTACGTGTTCACCTGGAGCAAGCTGCGCGATTACCTGACCCGCGACGAAAAGGACCCGAACAGCAGCAACGACTTCGGCAAGAACATCATTCCCGCCATGCTGAACGACAAGTGCGTGCTGACCGCCTATTCCTTCAACGATTACTGGAAGGACGTGGGCACCATCGACAGCCTGTGGGAGGCCAATATGGACCTGCTCACCACGCCGCTGCCCATCGACCTGCATGACAAGAAATGGCGCATTTACGCACGCAACTTCGGCTCCGGCCCCCAGTACGTGGCCGATACCGCCGAGGTGAACGACTGCCTGGTCACCGAGGGCTGCGAGGTGTACGGCCGCGTGCAGCACAGCATCATCAGCACCGGCACCATCGTGGAGGCCGGCGCGCAGGTCATCGACAGCGTGATCATGCCCGGCGCGGTCATCCGCCGCGGCGCCATCGTGCGGCGGGCCATCGTGGCCGAGAACGCCGTCATCGAGCCCGGCGCCATGGTGGGAGCCGGCGAAGGCTCCATCGCCGTGGTGGCGCAGAACGTGACCGTGCCCGCGGGGGATACCGTGCCCGCAGGCACCCAGCGCGAGCAGTAAGGAGGATAATGCCATGAACGATTTGATGGGCTTGATTTATACCGGCGATAACGGCGAACGGCTGGGCGAACTGACCTCCGTGCGCGCCGTGGCGGCGCTGCCCGTGCTGGCGCGCTACCGCGTGATCGACTTTGTGCTCTCCTCCCTGGTCTCCAGCGGGGCCAAGAACGTGGGCATCATCCTGCAGAAGAACTATTCCAGCCTGATCGACCATCTGGGCAGCGGCAAGGAATGGGACCTGCACGGCAAGCGTCAGGGCCTGGTGTTCCTGCCCCCCTATCAGACGCCCGACAATATCGGCGTGTACAGCGGGCTGATGGACGCCATCCGCAGCAATATGGTGTTCCTGCGCCGCAGCCGTGAAAGCTATGTCGTGGTCACCGACAGCGGCATGCTCTATACCGCCAATTACGACGAAATGGCCGCGCAGCATATCCGCACCGGCGCGGACATCACGCTGATGTACACGACGAACCCCAAGATCAAGCGCAGCAGCGTGGGCCATTACATCAAGCTGGACGAGGAAGGCCGCGTGCTGGAGCTCGAAAACAATCCCGTGAACCCCAGCTTCGAGAACACCTACATGGAAGCCTTCCTGATCCGCCGCGAGCTGCTGATCGAGCTGGCCGACCGCGCCGTCAGCCGCGCCCAGTATCACTTCACCCGCGAGCTGCTGCAGCAGGCCATCCACGACGGCACGCTCAAGGTGTACGGCTGGAAGAACGACAGCCCCGCCTGGCGGCTGGACAGCACGCAGGCGTACTTTGAGTGCAACGCCGATCTGCTGCGGCCCGAGATCCGCCGGCAGGTGCTGCGCGCCGACCGTCCCGTGTGGACCAAGATGCGCGACGAAATGCCCACCCGCTACGTGCCCGGCGCCAAGGTCAAGGGCAGCCTGCTCGCCGACGGCTGCATCATCGAAGGCACGGTGGAAAACAGCGTGATCTTCCGCGGCGTGCACGTGCAGAAAGGCGCGGTGGTCAAGAATGCCGTGATCATGCAGGACGGCTACGTCATGAGCGGCGCGCACGTGGAGGGCTGCATCCTGGACAAGCAGGTCACCGTCCGCGACGGCGTCACGCTCTGCGCGCCCACCTCCTATCCCGTGGTCATCGGCAAGGGCATGACCGTTTAATCCCGATACAAAGTCAACGTAGCGCTGCTACGCCTCCCTCCATTCAGCTTAGCCAGGGCGAAAAATCCATCCCAAATCTGATAATCTTTTATACTGAGAATAGTATAAGAGGTGCGGAGCATATGAAACGCGTTGTAGGCTTTATCGTCTTTTTCGTCCTGGCCGGCCTGTTTATGTACGGCGTGAACGGCGGCCTGCGCTTTATCCGCGAAAACAACAATACCCAGCGCAGGGCGGAAATATCGCTCAACGACCTGGTCAACCGCAGCGAGAGCTTTCCCGTGGGCAAGTACGTGGGCCTGGACACTTACTGGATTATCGGCCCCTACGCCAGCGAGACGTCCACCGAAACAAGCAATGGCATCAAATCGACGACCCAGGAGCTGCAATACTATTTCGCGGTGCTGGAGGACGGCTCCGTCATGACCGTCGCTTCCGAAAACAGGTCCGAGCTGGAGGCCATGAACCGGATCTCCGATTATCTGCTCTCCGTCGAAGGGTATCCCAAGGACGGCGAAAGCATCCATCTGCAGGGAAACCTGCGGAAAATGACAAAAACCGACCTTGTTCGCCTGTGCGATCAGTATGCCCTCAAAATTTTCAACCTCAGCAGCACCGACAGCCGCCTGCGCCACGTGTATCTCGATACCACCGCCGGCCGCGATTCGATGTACCTGATCCTCGCCGGCGCGGCCGCGCTGGTGATCATCGTGCTGTTCGCGCGCTCCAAACTGAAGAAAAAAGAACTGCCGCAGCCTGAGCCGCAAACCGAGCCGCAGACTGACGCGAGCGCGTGAAAAGCGCCGAATTTTCGCGAAACAGGCAGGAAATACGCGCGCGGGTTGCGGGCGGCAATCTGCGGATTGTCCGCCCTTAGCCTGCCTGCGGCAGGCGCTTGGCAGAAAGCTGGGCAAAGAAACCTGCGTTTGGGACCACTCCTGCTGCAACGCTTTCCGCCAACAGGCTTATATGTCAGCAGCCGTTCCCGGGCAGGCCAGCTTCGCTGGCCAGACTGTGCGCGAAATAGCGTCGAGCGAAGCAAGTCTGGTTTACGCTCCGCGCTTCATCGCCGGGAAGGGTCCAGGGGTTTCGAGCGGTTTCGAGCGCCCGGAAAATCTTCCCTTGGGATGATAATCCTGGCCTTCGGCCAGCGCAAGCGAACAGCGAGAAACGGGCCGGAAGGCCCCGGACTCAAGCGGACCCTGGCGAAGAGCTCGAGAGCGAGGAGCTCTCGAACGTTTCTTTTCCATCTTTCAATTCCCCATTCGCATCATGGCCCTCAGAAAAAGCATTACAGCAGCGCCAGCGCTTCGCCGAGCTCCCACGCGAGCCCGGCGGCGCGGCCGACGATGAGCGCGTACACCGCGCCGTACAGACGCAGGGGAGAGGACGCCCAGCGGCACATCAGGTATAAGGAGAGCGCTGTGCCCGCCAGCGTGGGCAGCAGCGTTCTTTTTTGCTGTCCGAGCCCGGCGAGCAGCGTTCCCGCGGCCTGCTGCAGGGCGAAGAGCAGCGTCAGCGGGGCGGCGGCGCGGAAAAGTCCGGCGAGCTCGGGCAGGCGGTACACGGTCCCGGCCAGAAAGGGCGCGGCGGCGCGCACGGCAGCCCAGCCCGCGAGCCCGCAGGCCAGCGACGCCGCGAACAGCCGCATCGCCGCGCCGCGCAGCGCGCCTTCCTGACGGCGGGCGATGGCGGGCGTGCCCACCATGCCCACGGCGGCGGTGAATATGCCCGGCAGCAGCAGCACCGGCAGCACCATTCCATGCAGCATGCCCACGGCTGAGGCGGCCCCGGCAGCCGTCATGCCCGAAACTGTCAGCAGCCGGGGCAGCAGCGCGGCGGTCAGCGGCCTGGACAGCGTCTGCGCCAGGCGCGTGGCGGTCAGCGGCAGGGCCAGCCGCAGCGCTTCGGTTTGCAGCCCGGGCGCGGCCGGCGCGGACAACGCTGCGCCTTCGCGCCGCAGCAGCAGGACCGTTACGCCCAGGGCGGCGGCCTCGGCCAGCAGGGTCGCCGCGACGGGCACGGCGGCGCGGCCCGCGGTTCCGATGCCAGGCAGCAGCGAAAGCAGCAGCGCGCTCAGGCCGAAGCGCAGGATCTGCTCGGTCAGCGTGCCCAGCGCGGGCGGCCATACATGGCCGCAGCCGTAGCAGTAGCCATTGTATACAGCCGACAGCCCCAGCACGCCGATGCAGGGCGTGAACACCCACAGCGGCAGCAGCGTGCGCGCGTCGCCCAGCAGCCGGGCCATGACCGGGGCCAGCGCGATCCACAGCGGGATCAGCGCCGCGCTCATGCGCAGCGTCAGCCTGCGCCCTGCGCGCAGGGCCGAGGCGTCCTTGCGCACGGCGGTCAGGCGGCTCACCGCGGCGGGCAGCCCCGCCGTGACCGGCGCGATGGACAGCATGTGCGCGCTGTGGCTCAGCTCCATCACGCCCAGCGCTTCCGCGCCCAGCATACGGCTGAGCAGCACGTGCAGCCCGAATCCCAGCCCGCGTACCAGCGCGTTCGCGCACGCAAGCACCGCCGCCTGTCCCCTGACCGACCGTACTTTCATCCCAACACCGCCCTTCGGCACAGCGTATGAACGGACGGCGGCAAAAATGCGCGGGCCGGGAGGATGGGGGAAAAACAGAATCAGGGCGTGTCCACACGTCTGACCCGTTTCGCATCGTGTGAACACGCCCTGATGTGACGCGAACCGGACGAAGCCGGACGCGGTTTTTCAAATCATTTCTCGCTCACCTTGGCGGCGATGCGGTAGCTGTTGGCGATGAAGCGGCTCAGCTCGTCCTTTTCGAGGGGGCGGCTGCTCATGCGCGCGATATCGAAGTACTGGCGGGCGAGGAGCTTGCGCAGCTCTTCATCCTCCACGGCGGCGAGGCTGCGCACGGCGGGGCAGGCGGAATTGAGCACGACCTCGGGCTTTTCGGGCAGCGCGAAGCCCTGGCCGTAGATCTGCGCCATTTCGCGGTAGCGGCGCATCTGCTCGTCCTCGAGCAGCATCAGCGGCAGGTCGTGGTCCTTGAGCGCCTGCAGCTTCACGCTGAGGTTTTCGTCGCCCACGGCGTCGCGGAAGAGCTTGATCAGGTCGTCCTGCGGCAGGTCGTCGGCCGCGGCGTCGGCGTCGGTCAGACCGTCGGTATCGGCGTCCACGCGGGCGAAGGTCAGGCGCTTGCCGTCCTCGCCCTCGTTCTCGATATGCTGCATGAAGCTGATGTCGATCAGGCTGTCCATGACCGCCACGTCGATGCCGCGGTCGGTGTAGAGCTTGACAGACGCGGCCTGACGGGCGGCGTCGGTGGTGTAATACACCTTTTTGTCGGCCTTGCCCTCGTTGCGCGATTTGTATTCGTCCAGCGTCAGGTATTCGCCCGCCGTGGTTTTCAGCAGCAGGCTGCCCTTGACGGCCTCATAGAACTTTTCGTCGCGCAGGCAGCCGTACTTGACGAAGGGATGGATGTCGTCCCAGTAGGTCTGGTAGGTTTCGCGCTCGGTATTCATCAGCGCGTTCAGCTTGTCGGCCACCTTCTTGGTGATGTGCGCGCTGAGCTTTTTCACATAGCCGTCGTTCTGCAGGAAGCTGCGGCTCACGTTCAGCGGCAGGTCGGGGCAGTCCAGCACGCCGCGCAGCAGCAGCAGGAACTCGGGAATGATCTCCTTGATGTTGTCGGCCACGAAAACCTGGCGGTTGAACAGCTTGATCTCGCCCTCCTGGCCGCCGAAGTCCTTGCGGATGCGCGGGAAGTACAGGATGCCCTTCAGGTTGAAGGGGTAATCCACGTTCAGGTGGATCCAGAAGAGCGGCTCGTCAAAGGTATTGAACAGCTTGCGGTAGCAGTCCTTGTATTCTTCCTCGGTGCAGTCCTTGGGCGCTTTGAGCCACAGCGGGTGCGTCTCGTTGATGGGCTGCGGCTGTTTGGGCTCCTCGCCCTCTTTGGGCTCGGCGGGCTTTTCGGAGGCGTCCTCCAGATAGATGGGCACGGCCATGTATCCGCAGTAGCGGTTCAGCACCTGGCGCACGCGGTACGGATCCAGAAATTCCTTTTCGTCGTCGGAAATATGCAGCGTGACGGTGGTGCCGCGCTCGGCGCGGTCGCTCTCGCTCATTTCAAAGGCCATGCCGTCCTCGCTCTGCCAGCGCACGGCCTTCGCGCCTTCCTGCCAGCTCAGCGTATCGATGGTCACCTTGTCGGCGGGCATGAACGCGGAATAAAAGCCCAGGCCGAAGTGCCCGATGATGCCGCCTTCGGCGTCGCCCTGGTACTTTTTGAGAAATTCCTCGGCGCTGGAAAAGGCCACCTGGTTGATGTAGCGGTCCACTTCCTCCGCCGTCATGCCGATGCCGTTATCGGCAAAGCGCAGCTCCTTCTTTTCGGGATCGACGGTGACGGTGACCCGCAGGCCCTCCTCGTCCGCGCCCGTGACCATGCGGTATTTCGTCACGGCGTCGCAGCCGTTGGCCGCCAGCTCGCGGATAAAGATATCCTTGTCGCTGTACAGCCAGCGCTTGATCACCGGCATGATGTTCTGCGCGTGAATGGAAATATTACCCTTTTTGAACTCAGACATATCGTTTTGCCTCCCTTGCGGCGATGCTTCTTTGCGTCGTTTTAGCACTCAACAACACGGAGTGCTAACAACAGATACAGCATAGCACCCCGGCGGGCGTTTGTCAATAGCCGCCGCCCGATTCCCGCAAAAAAGGAACGCCGCGCTTTGCCCTGCATAGGATGGAAGCGTGGGGAGCAGCCCTCCCCGCCATGAAAAACGGGATGTGAGCTCTATGCGGCGCGGCCAGATCTACCGCGCAGACCTCGATCCCGTGCTCGGCTCGGAACAGGGCGGCGTGCGCCCTGTGCTGATCGTGCAGAATGATCTCGGAAACCAATCGAGCCCCACGGTGATCGTGGTGCCCCTCACCACCCGGCGGAAGCGCGCCGGCCTGCCGACCCATGTGCGGATCGATCCGCCCGAGGGCGGGCTCGCCCGTCCCTCGCAGGTGCTCTGCGAACAGGTGCGCACACTGGAAAAAAGCAGGCTGTCGGACTTCCTGGGCGACGTGAGCCAGACGACCATGGCCCGGGTGGACGCCGCCCTGCGCCGGGCGCTGGGCACTGCGCGTTAACATAAAAAAGGGGATGTTGCAGAAGCCAATCTGCAATATCCTTTTTGTTTACAGGTATATTGGTTCTTATACTATTCTCAATCTAAAATCTTATCATCTTTGGGTGTCTTTTCCGTCTTGGCGTTGCTTTGTACGCCCCGCGCCCTGCGCAAGGACTTGCGCGCGGG